>JARRIY010000010.1:0-20078 GCA_037379985.1 Maritimibacter sp. | reverse complement strand
GGTATCTGTAGGCTGGCAAAGCGGTAAGGCTATTGATCAGATGCCGGCTCTGATGGCTCATCAGTGGCGGCAAGGTTTGGCTGTTTCACCCAAATCTCAACCCGCCGGTTCAGCTCTCTGCCCTGCTCCGTATCATCGCAGGCCATGGGCGAGGCTTCACCAAACCCATCGGTGCTGATCGCCACGCGCGCCGGATCAAAGGTTTCCGCCTCCCGCAATACCGCCGTCGCCACGGCTTTTGCCCGTCGTGTCGAAAGCCGCAGATTGGTAGCCGCCGCACCGCGCCCATCGCTGAACCCGGCAAAAACCAGTTGCTGACCATCGAACGCACCGGATTCCAGTGCCGCAGCCAGCAGCGCCACGTTGGCCCGTGACGGCGCATCAAGCGTGGCTGCTCCACCCCGGAACCGGAATGTCAGGCTTAGCCGTCTTGCATCGCTGAACACCGCGACCATGCGCTGCAATTCATCCAGCCCAACCTCGTCCCCCGCCGCTCGGATCGCATTGACCAGCCTGTCGCCCTGCGCCGCGACCGGCAACCCTGACAGACCCTGATCGACCAGCCCAGCCGTGCGCACGACCTGCCCGGCGGCGTCAGAGCGCAGATAGGTCAGAAAATCGCGGGCCAGCCGGGGCAGATGACGCCCGGGCAGATACAGAAACATCGGCGCGGCCAGAGGGTAATCTCCGGCCTTGACCGAGACCGGCCCTGGCAGAAGGTCAAAGCCACAGCTGCCCGCCAGATGCAGAATGTTGCGTCCATCCGCCTGCGAATAGGTTGAGATCGCGATGCCGAACGGGTCAGCCGCCAGCGCCGCTGTCAGATCGCTGAGCGTCTCATGCACCGTCAGATCGCTTGCCTCAGCAGACCCGACCTGAGCCTGAAACAGCGCGCCGATACCGCGGGTCGGATCGGTCAGATGCGGCGTGATCGCCGCGTCCTCTCCGCCAAGCTCTGACCAGCGGGTGATCTTGCCTGCATAGATCTCGGCGAGCTGAGGCAAGGTCAGACGCTTCACCGGATTGCCGGGTGCCACGACCGGTACCAGCGCATCGCGCGCCAACACACGTAACTGATGGGTGCTGTCCAGATCGCCCCAGCCCGCATCGCGCACGGCATCGCGTTCCTCTGCCACCGGTTCACGCAGCGACAGGGCCATATCGGCGGTGGAGCCTGCCAGCGCGGCAAAGCCATCGGCAGAGCTGCCAAGATGGATGGTAAACCGCCCGGCCTCGGTTTCGCCCGTGCCATCAAACAGGTGGTAGCGAATGCTGCTCGCATCCGTATCCTCGCGGCGTATCTGGTATCCGGCTCGCCCGGCAAAATCTTCGATCAGTGGCGGGATCAGCGTGGTGCCGATACTGCGCGCGCCGGTCAGCACAATGTCGGCAACATAGCTGCCCAGAACCGGGCAAGCCGGCCCATCGCAATTCACGCCGGAGCCATCGACCGTCAGAACGCCAAACTCGGTTTCGACACGATAAAACTCGCCATCGAAGCCGATCAAAGTACCGGAAATCTCAACAGCCCCATCACGCGATGTCAGGGTCACGTCATCAGCCCGGAGCGGCGCACCGATTGTCAGAAAAAGTGCGGCCAGACAGGCCGCACGCAGGATGTGCATCAAAGACCCCCGGCCTCACCTCATTCAGCGGCGAGTTTCATCTCTTGGCCCGGATTTTTCAACACAAGATATTGCCCGACCGCATCGCAACCCGGCATCGAGAGGGTCAGCGGCATATGGACAGGCAGACCTGCCCCGGCACCGAAAATATTGCCGGAAACCCGCGACTCGCAGGTGTTTTCCGTCACCTCAACCTCAACCGAAAGCTCAGGCACGGTCGCATCAATATCCATCGCGGCGGGATAGGTGTAGATGTCGGCAGCTCTGCCATTCGGCACATGGCCCAGCGCCATCATAAATCCGCCTTCGCCAGACAGGGCCAGATCGGGGTCCTGCGGGTTTTCCGCCCAGACATGACCGGGCTGGTCATAGCCTGCGCCATTTTCCAGCGCATGCAGCTGCAAACCGGTGCCCCCGTTCCAGGTCAGCGCAATGCGGTTATAGGCCCCAAAATCGGGAAGCTCTGTCATTGCCGTTGTGTTTGAACCATCATCGAAACTGACCGTGACAACCGGTTTCGGCATCATCGCAGGGAACATCATGTCAAAATGCCCATCGGAATCGAGATATTCCGAAAAGCTGATGCCGCCACTGACAAGGCTGATCTCTTCCCCGGAGTGACAGGGGGCGTCGATTGACAGCGCCACAAGAGCCGGTTCCGCCGGATCAGCACTGACGCTGACCGCACAATCCGCCTGTGCTTGCGTTGAAACGCTTGGTTCCATCACCGTATCGGGTTCGGTCAGGATGGTTAGACTCGGCGTTGTATCACCCCGGCTGACCGCAACCGCCAATGCTTCATCTTCAGACGTCAGGGCATCTGCCATAGCCGTCGCCGAGGCCATGATCGCGGCTTCCTGGGCCGGTGGGCGAGGAACAAAAGTCAGAATGAGAGGCTGCATTCCAGCAGGTTCTACAACCTTGACCGGGGCGGGAAGCTGAGCCACCTGCGTCGATGACATGAGCACAGAAGGATTGCCCATCAGGTATCCGGCAACGCCCGACACCGCGATCACCAAAACCGCCGTATTGAAACGGGTTTTGTCGATACGCTCTACCCAATCTCTCCAATCCGGGATCATCATGGCGTCCTTCCAACTCACTCAACAAGGGCTGCACGATCTGTGCATTCGGTGAATTGATAGGCCTCGACCATTTAAGAAATTATTTCGTTTGCTGAAATTTTCGGGGTTTTATTAGAATTCAATATACCACGAAAAAACGGCGCCAAATCGGCGCCGTTTAAAATCGTCTATTCAAGGGTCAGAACAGGTCAGAACGCCCCGTGACAATGCTTGAATTTCTTGCCAGAGCCACAGGGGCAGGGATCATTGCGGCCCGGATTTCCCCAGCTTTCGGGGTTGTTTTCATCAAAGCCTGCCAGCGGTGTCCCGGCAGGCGGCTCTGAACGGCCCAGAACCTGCTCGGCAGCCTTACGCTGTGCATCCGCCATCGCCTGCTGTTGCTCGGCCAGTCGCTGCACCATCGCCTGCTGCTCTTCTTCCGACATCGGACGCACCTGGCCAAGCTTCTGGCTAACCTCAACCCGCAGGCTGTCGAGCATGGTTTCGAAAAGCTGGAAGCTCTCGGATTTGTACTCGTTCAGCGGGTCGCGCTGCGCATAGCCACGGAAGCCAACCACTGAGCGCAGATGCTCCAGCGTCAACAGATGCTCACGCCATTTCCCGTCGATGGTTTGCAGCAGGATCTGCTTTTCGATCGTGCGCATGGTCTCAGGTCCAAAGGCTTCGGCCTTTTCTTCCATCTGTTTATCGGTGGCCTCATAAAGGCGTTCGCGGATCTGATCATCATCCACGCCCTCTTCTTTGGCCCATTCGATCACCGGCAGATCAATATTCAGTTGCTCGATGATCGCCGCATAAAGCCCTTGGGTATCCCATTGCTCGGCATAGGAGCGCGGCGGCATATGGGTTTCGACCAGATCGTCGATCACCTGCTGGCGCATATCCTGCACGATTTCCGACAGGTCTTCGGCTTCCATGATTTCGCGACGCTGACCAAAGATCACCTTACGCTGATCATTCATCACATCATCGAATTTCAGAAGCTGTTTCCGAATGTCGAAGTTGCGCCCTTCCACCTTGGCCTGAGCTTTTTCCAGCGATTTGTTCACCCACGGGTGCACAATGGCTTCGCCTTCTTTCATCCCCAGCTTCGACAGCACCGCATCGAGTTTTTCCGACCCGAAGATGCGCATCAGGTCGTCTTCCAGACTGAGGAAGAACGCCGAGCGCCCCGGGTCGCCCTGGCGGCCAGAGCGGCCACGCAGCTGGTTATCAATCCGGCGGCTTTCGTGGCGCTCGGTGGCCAGCACAAACAGCCCGCCCGCGTCTTTCACTTCCTGCTCGGCGGCAGCATGCTCTGCCTCGATCCGTGCGCGTACCTCGTCGGGATGCGCTTCCGGATCGGCGGCGATCGCCTCCAGCACTTTCATTTCAACGTTGCCACCGAGTTTAATATCGGTGCCGCGCCCGGCCATGTTGGTGGCAATCGTCACCGCACCCAGCGTACCGGCTTCGGCCACGATCTCGGCTTCTTTCTCGTGCTGACGCGCGTTCAGAACGTTGTGCGGAATGCCGGCTTTCTCCAGCAGGCTCGACAAGAACTCGGATTTCTCAATCGAGGTGGTGCCCACAAGGATCGGCTGCCCCAGCTCGTGAGCCGTCTTGATCTCTGCAACAATGGCGCTGAATTTTTCCTGCTCGGTCCGATAGACAGCGTCGTGATCATCCTGCCGGGCAATTGGCAGGTTTGTCGGCACTTCAATCACACCAAGCTTGTAGATATCGGCAAATTCCTCGGCTTCGGTCAGTGCCGTGCCGGTCATGCCCGAGAGCGTGTTGTAGAGGCGGAAATAGTTTTGGAAGGTCACCGAAGCCAGGGTCACATTTTCCGGTTGGATCTCACAGCCTTCCTTGGCTTCAATCGCCTGATGCAGCCCTTCCGACAGCCGCCGGCCGGTCATCATCCGGCCGGTAAATTCGTCAACCAGAACAACCTCGTTATTGCGGACCATATAGTCTTTATCCTTCTGGAAAAGCTTATGGGCCTTCAGGGCCTGGTTCACATGGTGAACCAACGTGGTCGATTCCGGATCATAGAGGGTTTGCTCTTCCGGCAGCACGCCGGTGGCATGCAGACGGGTTTCAAGAAACTCGTTGCCCTCTTCAGTAAAGCTCGCATTGCGGGACTTTTCATCAAGCGTGAAGTGCTCTTCGGTCAGCTCGGGAATGATTTTGTCGATCGTGATGTAGAGATCCGACCGGTCCTGGCTCGGGCCGGAAATGATCAGCGGCGTGCGCGCCTCGTCGATCAGGATCGAGTCAACCTCATCGACAATCGCAAAATTGTGACCCCGCTGCGCCATCTGGCTGAGCTCGGATTTCATATTGTCGCGCAGATAGTCGAACCCAAGCTCGTTATTGGTCGCATAGGTGATATCGGCGCGATATGCGGCGCGCTTTTCTTCATCAGGTTGCTGCGGGTAGATCACCCCGGTTGTCAGCCCAAGCGCGGCGTAAACCTTGCTCATCCACTCAGCGTCACGTTTGGCGAGGTAGTCATTGACCGTCACCACATGCACGCCATCACCCGACAGCGCATTCAGATAGGCGGGGAAGGTGGCGACAAGGGTTTTCCCCTCACCGGTTTTCATCTCGGCGATATTGCCCTGATGCAGGAAGATCCCGCCCATAAGCTGCACATCAAAGGCGCGCAGGCCCAATGCCCGCTTGGCCCCTTCGCGGCAATTCGCAAAGGCCTCGGGCAGAAGATCGTCGAGGCTTTCGCCCTCTGCGATGCGTTTCTTGAAGCTTTCGGTCTTTTCGATCAGACCTTCATCTGACAGCGCCTGAAACTCCGGCTCCAGCGCGTTGATCTTATCGACAAGCGGGCGGGTTGCCTTGACCAAACGGTCATTCGGGGTGCCAAAGATTTTTCTGGCGATATTTCCGATACCAAGCATTTTCTCTCCGCCGGATAGGATCTCTCGTTCACATCATTGCGCGCGGTGCTTGCTCAGCGCCACACAGCCCCATATCAAGGGCGCAACAGACGGCCCAGTGAGACCCTAGCGATGTAAGGGTCAAGGCCGGAATAGTCAACGACGCCGCAGGTGTGGCGAAACATCAGGAAGGTTCGAGGAAACTCCATGCAAACATTCGCCAAATCGACAATTCTTTCGGCCAGCGCAGCGCTGGCGCTTATCCTTGCTGCGCCGCTCTATGCGCAAGAGAATGACGCAGCACCGACGGAAGAATCCGAAGCAATGCCAGTAGACGGCACCGACCATGCGGAAATGGCCACGCTTGATGATGTGTCGTCTGATACGGTTCTGGCCACCGTCAATGGCGAGAAGATCACTCTTGGCCATGTGATCTCGGCCCGGCTTTCCTTGCCGCAACAATACCAGTCCCTGCCCGATGACGTGCTGATGAACGGGTTGGTCGAACAGCTGATTCAGCAATCCGTGCTGAGCCAGGCGATTGGCGAGGTGTCGAACCGCGCGCAGATCCAGCTGGAAAACGAGCGCCGCGCCATCGTTGCCGGTGAAAAGCTTGATGCCATCGCCAAGGCCGCGGTCACCCAGGAGGCCATTCAGCTGGTCTATGACAAAGATTACGCCGGGGCAGAGCCGACGCAGGAATGGAATGCATCACATATTCTGGTCGAAACCGAAGCAGAAGCTCAGGCTATTGTCGAAGAGTTGAATAATGGCGCCGATTTTGCTGAGCTTGCAGCCGAGAAATCAACTGGCCCGTCCGGCCCCTCGGGCGGTCAGCTGGGCTGGTTTGGTCCCAATATGATGGTCAAAGAATTCGAAGACGCCGTCATGCAGATGGAGATTGGTGGTATCTCCGAGCCGGTTCAGACCCAGTTTGGCTGGCATGTGATCAAGCTGAACGACACCCATATGAAAAGCGCCCCGGCGCTGGCCGACGTGCAGGCCGAGATCATCCAAAAGCTGCAGGATGATGCTGTGCAAAAGGCTCTGAACACGCTTATGGGTGCTGCGACGATTGATCGGATGGATATTTCCACGATTGACCCGACTGTCCTGTCTGACCAGTCGATGCTCGACTGATCTCCACACCGCATAACAAAGGGAAATGGCATGAGCGACGAGGCCAAAATCGCGCGGCTGGAACAGCGGGTTGCTGAACTGGAAGCAGAGCTGAAAGACGCACATAGCTTTACGCATAAGGTCTCGCCGCTGGCGCCTAAGGGCGGGTTCCCCGCCCTGCCCCCAATCGCCGGTGTGCGATTTGCTGCGGTTCAGGCTGGCGTGCGTTATGCCGGTCGCGAAGATGTGATGCTGGCCCTGCTCGATCCGGGCACCAGCATTGCCGGGGTCTTTACCCGCTCTGCCACCCGCGCCGCGCCGGTGCTGGATTGTCAGGCCAAGCTGGGCAGCGATCAGACGGATGGCGCGGCGATTATTGTGAACTCCGGCAATGCCAATGCCTTTACCGGCACGAATGGGCTGGAAGCCGTTGCAGCGATCACCGGGGCTGTGGCCGAGAGCACCGGCGTGCCGCAAAACAGGGTCTATTCCTCGTCAACCGGCGTCATTGGCGAGCCGCTGCCCTTTGATCGGATCACCGCCAAGCTTGATGAGCTCAATGCGGCTCTGTCGACAGATGGCATCGGCGCGGCTGCCCGCGCGATCATGACCACTGATACCTATGCCAAAGGAGCCGCCGCTGAGCTGGAGATCGATGGCAAGCCGGTGAAGATCGCCGGGATCGCCAAGGGCTCCGGCATGATCGCCCCGGATATGGCGACGATGTTGGTCTATATCTTCACCGATGCGAAGGTCGAACAGTCTCTGTTGCAAGGGATTCTCAGTGATCTGACGGGTCCAACCTTCAATTCGATTACTGTCGACAGTGACACTTCGACCTCGGATTCGCTCATCCTCGCCGCTACTGGCGCATCGGGGGCTGAGGTAACAGCCGATGATACAGCCTTCCGCGATGCGCTGCATGGGGTGATGCTGGACCTCGCCCAACAGGTGGTACGCGATGGCGAGGGGGCAACGAAATTTGTCGAGGTGCGCGTGACCGGCGCGGCGAGTGATGCCGATGCCCGCACGCACGCGCTGGCTATTGCCAATTCACCGCTGGTGAAAACCGCCGTAGCCGGGGAAGATCCGAACTGGGGCCGGGTGGTGATGGCAATCGGCAAATCCGGCGCAGCGGCTGATCGCGACAAGCTCGCGATCCATTTTGGCGACATTCTGGTGGCTGAGAACGGCTGGGTCTCGCCCAATTATCGCGAAGAGCTGGGTGCGGATTACATGAAACAGGATGATCTGGTCATCTCGGTCGATCTCGGGCTGGGTACCGGCACCTCCACGATCTGGACCTGCGATCTGACCCACGCGTATATCCAGATCAACGCCGATTACCGCTCGTGAGCCTGCCAAAATGAAAATCGTTCTCGTTTCTGCCGTCGCACTGATCGATATTGATGGGCGGGTATTGCTGGCACAGCGCCCGGAAGGCAAATCCATGGCCGGGCTGTGGGAATTTCCCGGTGGCAAAGTCGAGGAAGGCGAGACGCCAGAGGTCGCATTGATCCGGGAGTTGCAGGAAGAGTTGGGGATCGACACCAGCGCCTCCTGCCTGGCGCCTCTGGCATTTGCCAGTCACAGCTATGAGGATTTCCACCTGCTGATGCCGCTTTATGCCTGCCGCCGCTGGAAAGGCACAGTGATGCCGCAGGAAGGTCAGGCGTTGAAATGGGTGCGGGCGAATGCCCTGCGCGATTATCCGATGCCCCCGGCTGATGAGCCGCTGATCCCGATCCTGCGCGACTGGCTCTGATTGTTGCATTTTAGTTAACAATTTCTTTGCAAAACTCCCGTTATGGCTGAATAATCATCAGGTACTGGGAGGAAGAAGCATGGTTAAGACGATCACAGTGGGGAGCTGTATTTCGGTTCAGGGCCTGTATGTCCGCGATCTAGCCGATGGCCGTATGGTTGTTCGGGTCGGTCAGCAAGAGTTTGCCGGTCGTCCGGTCACCGCAAAAAGCGCCTGACAGACAGATCATAAAACAAAAAGGGCGCCAGATTCTGGCGCCCTTTTGTATTCAGATCAGTGCTTTACGCGATCAATCTAGCTCGCGCTCGACCTCTTCACGTTCAAAGATCTCGATCACGTCAGCGGGACGGATATCGTCATAGGCTTCAAACGCCATGCCGCATTCCTGACCCGACTGCACTTCTTTCACTTCATCCTTGAAGCGTTTCAGCGTTTTCAGCGTGCCTTCGTGGATCACCACGTTGTCGCGCAGCAGACGCACACCGGCCGAACGACGGGCGACGCCTTCGGTGACCAGACAGCCAGCAACCTTGCCGACGCCCGAAACCTTGAAGACTTCTTTGATCTCGGCGTAGCCGATGAAGTTTTCACGCACTTCGGCAGAGAGCAGGCCCGAGGCTGCTTTCTTCACGTCATCCACAAGATCGTAGATCACCGAATAATAGCGGATTTCCACGCCCTTCTGGTTGGCGCTGTTACGAGCGGGCGCGTTGGCCCGGACGTTGAAGCCGATCACCGGTGCACCCGACGCTTCGGCAAGGCCGACATCGGTTTCGGTAATCGCACCAACACCATAGTGCAGCACGCGCACGCGGACTTCTTCGTTGCCGATTTTCTCCATCGCCTGAACGATGGCTTCGGCAGAACCCTGCACGTCGGCTTTCACCAGGATCGGCAGCTCTTTCACGTCTTCATTGGCTTTGGCCTGCGCCAGAAGCTGTTCCAACGAGGTACCAGCCCCGGCAGCGGCGCGTTTGTCTTTCGCCGCCTGTTCGCGATATTCAGCGATTTCGCGCGCCTGAGCCTCGGTTTCGACCACGTTCAGCACGTCACCGGCTTCCGGTGTACCGTTCAGACCAAGCACCTCGACAGGCACAGACGGACCGGCTTCTTTCACCCGTTCGCTGCGATCATTTTCCATCGCGCGCACCTTGCCCCACTGTTCGCCGACGACGAAGATGTCGCCCTGACGCAGCGTGCCGTTCTGCACGAGCACGGTGGCAACGGGGCCGCGGCCCACATCCAGCTGAGCTTCGATCACGGCGCCTTGCGCGGCACGGGTCGGGTTGGCTTTCAGTTCCAGGATCTCGGCCTGCAGCGCGATCGCTTCGAGCAATTCGCTCAGCCCGGCACCGCTTACGGCCGAGACTTCAACATCCTGCACTTCGCCCGACATCTTTTCGACGATCACTTCATGTTGCAGAAGCTCGGTACGCACCTTGTCAGGGTCGGCTGCGGGTTTGTCGCATTTGTTGATCGCTATGATCATCGGCACACCCGCCGCTTTGGCGTGATTGATGGCTTCAATCGTCTGCGGCATGACCGAATCGTCAGCAGCCACAACCAGAACAACAATATCCGTCACCTGCGCGCCACGGGCCCGCATCGAGGTGAAGGCCGCGTGACCGGGGGTATCGAGGAAGGTCAGAACCTGGCCGCCATCGGTCGTCACCTGATAGGCACCGATATGCTGGGTGATGCCGCCAGCCTCGCCCGCCGTCACTTTCGAATGACGGATCGCATCGAGCAGCGAGGTTTTGCCGTGGTCAACATGGCCCATGACCGTGATCACCGCCGGACGGGAAACAAGATCTTCTTCCTTGTCCTCAACGCTGTCGATCACATCTTCCACATCAGCATCCGACACACGTTGGATGCGGTGGCCGAATTCCTCGACGATCAGTTCGGCAGTATCGGCGTCAATCGACTGGTTCTGGGTGACCATCATGCCCATTTTCATGAGCGATTTCACCACGTCAGCCACACGTTCGGCCATACGGTTGGCAAGTTCCTGCACCACGATGGTTTCAGGCACCTGCACTTCACGCACAACCTTTTCGTGGCTGTCACCAGCGCCCATGGCTTTCTGGCGCATACGTTCCTGCTTGCGCTTCATCGAAGCCATCGAGCGTTGACGCCCGCCATCGCCACCAGACAGAGCCTGATTCAGCGTCAGCTTGCCCGAGCGGCGTGCGCCATCGTCGCGCGCGGCCTTGCCACGAGCGTTGCGGTCAGGCTGTTGCACAGCTTCCCGTTCGCCGGTCTTGCGCGGCGCGGTTTTAGCGCTCCGGGCTTCTGCCGCCTGCGCAGCGGCCGGATCGACCGGCGCAGCTTCAGCTTTGCTCTTCGGCTTGGCCTTGGCTTCTTCCGCTTCTTTGCGTTTGCGCTCTTCTTCTTCGGCTTTGCGCTTGGCAGCCTCGGCGCGCTCACGCTCTTCGCGTTCTTTTTCTTCGGCTTCCTTACGGCGCCGATCACGCTCTTCTTCGCGTGCCTTTTCTTCTTCCGCGCGCCGTTTGGTTTCCTCGGCCTCATTGGCCTTGGCCGCAGCGAGCGCTTTCATCCGCCGTTCAAGCTCGGCATCCGACACACCGGCAGGACGCTTGCCAGAACTGCTGATCGCAGATCCGCTCCCGCTTGCCCCAGCCGCCGCTGCCGCGCTCTGTTTGGGTACGACCACGCGCTTGCGCTTCGTTTCCACAACCACATTCTTGGTGCGCCCATGCGAGAAGCTCTGCTTCACCTGGCCGGGGCGACCACCGCCGCTGCCGCGCACGCCGAGGGGCTTTTTGCCGTCGTTATCACTCATCTCGTCTTCGTACCTTTCCGGTGGGCCTTCCCACCGTCTTGTCTCGCAGGCCTGAAAGCTTTGCCGCTTCCTCTACTACACGTGTCGTGAGTCCGCCAGCCGCGAGCGCGCCATGTATCACATTTTCCCGACCGAATGCCAAACCCAATTCATTGGCCGTCAAACAGCCAATATAGCGTCCCCCTTCGCGTGGGGGCCGCAATTTGGTTTTTCCTCGCTCCGAACCATCGGAGGCCTGGATCAGTACCCTTGCCTGATCCTTAGCAAGCCAGTCCTTGACCTTTTCATACCCAGCCACCGCACTGCCAGCCTTGCGGGCAAGAGAGATCAGGTGGATCACCCGATCTGCAAGAGCAGGTTCGAGCCGGGCTACCATCCCCTCCGGCACCGTCACCGTTTGACGGGCGGCGCGCGCAAAGAGGTTTTTCTTGACGGCCTTTTCCAACGCGGCAGGGTCAGCTGTAACCCAGATGCCGCGCCCAGGCAGTTTTTCCAGCAGATCCGGCGTGATTTCACCTGTCGGCGAAACCACAAACCGGATCAATCCGGATTTCGGCTGCACGTCGCCCGTGGCAATGCAGCGCCGTTCCGACGCCTCTGCACGGTCTTTGGTTTTGCCCCCGCGGCTCATTCAGCCCGACCTGAGACCTGAAATCAGGCCTCAGCCTCCGCATTGGTTTCACCGCTCGCGTCGCCGTCTTCCTCTTCGCTTTCTTCAACCAGATCGGCCGGATCCACCCAGCCAAGCTCGATACGAGCCGTCATCACCAGGTTTTGTGCCTCGGCGAGATCGACATCGAATTTCTCAAGAATACCGTCATCCTTGACCCGTTCGCCGTCGACCGTGGTCCAACCGCCAGCCAGTTCCCAATCGGCGCAGGTGGCGAAGTCTTCCAGGGTTTTCACCCCATCTTCGGCTAGAGCCTCGATCATTTGCGGGGTCAGGCCTTCGAAATTCACCAGGCTGTCTTCCACACCCAGCTCGCGGGCATGTTCCATCGCCTTGCGGGCTTGCTCTTCCAGATAGTCGCGGGCGCGCGCCTGCAGTTCTTCAGCAGTGGAGTCATCGACACCGTCGATCACCAGCAGCTCGTCCAGCTCGACATAGGCGACCTCTTCCAGCGAGGTGAAGCCTTCCGACACCAGAAGCTGAGCAAAGAATTCGTCGAGATCCAGCGTGTCCATGAACAGCTTGGTGCGCACGGCAAATTCCGCCTGACGACGGGCGCTTTCTTCTTCTTCGGTCATGATGTCGATATCCAGACCGGTCAGCTGACTGGCCAGACGCACGTTCTGACCGCGACGACCGATGGCCAGCGAAAGCTGATCGTCGGGCACCACAACCTCGATACGTTCGGCATCTTCATCCAGAACAACTTTCGACACTTCGGCGGGCTGAAGCGCGTTCACCAGGAAGGTGGGCATATCTTCATTCCACGGAATGATGTCGATTTTCTCGCCTTGCAGCTCGTTCACCACGGCCTGAACGCGCGAGCCGCGCATACCGACACAGGCACCGACCGGATCAATCGAGCCATCATAGCTGACCACGGCGAATTTCGCCCGGCTGCCTGGATCACGGGCCACGGCTTTGATCTCGATGATGCCGTCATAGATTTCCGGCACTTCCATCTTGAACAGCTCGGCCATGAATTCCGGCGCGGTACGAGACAGGAAAATCTGCGGGCCACGAGCTTCGCGGCGCACATCTTTCACATAGCACCGAATGCGGTCATTCGGGCGATAGCTTTCACGGCCGATCTTTTCGTTGCGGCGCAGAATGGCTTCACCAGCGCCCACATCGACGATCACATTGCCATATTCTTCGCGTTTCACCACACCATTGATGATGGTGCCGGCGCGATCCTTGAATTCTTCGTACTGACGATCCCGCTCAGCTTCACGCACCTTTTGCAGGATCACCTGCTTGGCGCTTTGCGCGGCGATCCGGCCCATTTCAACCGGCGGCACTTCGTCAACAATGGTATCGCCGATTTTCGGCTCTGACATATATTGCTTGGCCTGTTCGACGGTCAGCTCAGCCTGATAGTTTTCAAGCTCTTCATCCTCGACCACGGTACGCACGCGGGTGAAGGTCGCTTTGCCGGTTTTACGGTCGATCGACACGCGAATGTCCATCTCCGCGCCGTAGCGGCTTTTCGCTGCCCGGGCGAGGCTTTCTTCCATCGCCTCGATCACGAGGCCCGGGTCGATCATCTTTTCGCGTGCCACCGCTTCGGCGGTCTGCAGCAGCTCAAGCTGGTTGGCAGAGGTGATAGCCATAGGTCAGTCCTCCTCAGAACTGTCGTCGGTCTCAATTTCGTCGAATTGGGTTTCGTCAATGGTTCCCGCGGCCTTGCGGGCCCGCAGGGTTTCGGTGATCAGCTCATCGGTCAGCACAAGCTTGGCTTCCGCGAGCAGATCAAAGGTCAGCCCGATGGTGACAGGCGTGCCCTGATCTTCGATCTCAATCAGCACTTCTTCGCCTTCGGTGCCCGCCAGCGCGCCTTTGAAGCGTTTGCGCCCATCGATCATCACAGATGTTTCGATCTTGGCGATGTAACCATCCCAAGTGTCGAAATCCTTCAGCCGGGTCAGCGGCCGGTCAATGCCCGGGCTCGACACTTCCAGCGTGTAGTTTTCGACAATCGGATCTTCCACGTCGAGCACAGCGCCCAGCGCGGTGTTGATCTCGGCCAGATCATCAACCTCAATCCCGCCTTCGGGTTTCTCGGCCATGATCTGCAAAGTCTTGGTTTCACCACCCATCAGCCGCAGACGCACCAGCTCATAGCCCATCCCCTCAATCACGGGGCGGACGATACCGGCAAGCTTGCGGTCAATCGCGGTCTTGGCAACCAGATCGGTCACGGGTCTTCCTTCGTTCAAACACAAAAAAACGGGCGCGCGGCCCGTCGATATTTCCCGGTGGAGCCTCGGGTTTGGAAGCCGAAGCGCCGCTGTTGATTGGGGATATAGCGTCGGATGGGGGAATTGGCAAGCTCTGATGCATTGACACGGTCGGCAGCGGTACTCGATCCCCGATCAAGGCGACACTTTTTCCGGGTTCAGCGCCTTTGATGGGTCCAGCTTGATCTTGTCGAATAGCGGGAACCCTGCCTCGATCATAGCCTCGGTATCCTCAATCTCGAAGAGATCATAGAACGCTTCCAGCCCATATTCTTCGAGTGTCAGTTTCTCGTATTTGGCAACAATTTCATCATAGTTCGTCGCCAGAACACGCGAGCTCGGCTTCAGATTCGAAATCAATACGAGTCCGGTTGGCGCCGCATCGAGCACAGTCAGTTTCAGGTCTGGCCGATATGCCTTCAGGATCGGGATCAGCTTCCAGACATCCCCCGTCCACGCGCCTTTGGGTAGGTTATTAAGATCACGCGTTGTCATCTCATAACCAAAGGGAAGGCAATCGTGCAGAGCAATCACCCCATTCTGGTCACTCGCCTGTTCGGTGTTCATGAAATCACGCAACAAGAATTCGAACAAATGCATTCCATCCAGAAAACTGAAGGAAAGCTTCACTTTCGCCGCCTTAAGAAAAGCGCTGGAGAAAAAGTCATCACTGGTCTGTTGAAAGATATGCAGAGCGGGTTTGTTGTTGATGATATTACGTTCGGCACGGAAAAACGGATCAACTGCAATTGTCTTGCTTCGCGAATTCGAAAACACACGACCATTGCGACAACCGACTTCCATATACCATTCAAACAAATGGCTTTTATGTAGTCGCCTCATGAACCGGTAATACCCGATGCCTTCCGCTTTTTTGAACATTCCCGCCCTCAAAATTTATGCTACGGCAGCATTCATAGGTACAGACAGAATGCAAGCCTTAAGACCCAACCAAAGATTTCGGGCACCTTCACCCTGCCTTCTTCCGCGCGATCAGGAACAAGGCCTTGTTCTTTGCGGGCTGCCAGTCTTCCACCAGTTCAAAACCCGCTGATCGGATCATTGCGCGCAGCATGTCGGGTTTGAAGAAATTCAGATGCGGCAGCACCTGCATTGTCTGGCCGGTGATGGCGATGAAACGAAAGATCGGGTTGCCTGAAAGGCAGGCGGTTGAGCTGACAAACAGCCCGCCCGGTTTCAGCGCAGTGTGAATTTTGCGGATCGCGCCGTCGGGATCTTTCAACAGATGCAGAAGCGACAGGGTGAAGATCGCATCATAGCTTTCCGGAGCAAGCTGGAGCGTGGCAATATCATCCTGTTCAAAGCTCAGATTATCCGGCACCGGCCCCTGAGCACGGGCAAAATCCAGCATTTTGGCCGACAGATCCACCGCGCGATAGGATTTCACCAGCGGCGCGTGCAGGCGTGCGGTGCCGCCGGATCCGCAGCCCAGCTCCAGCACATCCATAGTGTCGGTCAAATAGGGGCGGGTGAGATTGAGCTTGTTTTCATAAGCCACCGGGTCAGCAATCGGGCTGTCGACATAACGCTCTGCCAGCCTATCCCAAAGTTTCGCCTGATTGGCCATCTGCTCTAGACCCCCAGCGTGGCCCGTTGCCGCGCCAGCTTGTCCATCACCTGCACCAGTTCCGAGGCAATCCCCGGCTCCGACACCGCATGCCCGGCAAAAGGCACCATTTTCAACTCGCTTGACGGCCAGGCGCGATGCACTGCCCAGGCTGAACTCGGCGGGCAGATCATATCCAGCCGACCTTGCACGATCACCCCGGGAATGTGCGCGATCTTGTTCATATTGGGCAGGATCTGCTGCTCTTCCTTCAGGAAGGCCTGATTGATGAAATAGTGGTTTTCCAGCCGGGCAAAGGCACGGGCGTAATCCGCCGGGCTGTCAATCTGGGCGCCATCGTTTTCAACCGAGGCCAGCGCATTTTCCCAACCCGTCCAGCGCTTGGCAAAACTGACCTCCTCGGCGCGATTGCCGGAAAACAGCCGCTTGTTATAGGCCGAGATCAGATCACCTTGCTCATCTTCCGGCACCAACTCGCAGAAGCTCTTCCACAGATCCGGCCAGAATTTTCCGGCCCCACCGCCATAGAACCAGTCAAGTTCGCTTTGGGTCGCCAGAAACACCCCGCGCAGTACCAGCCCGGCCACGCGCGCCGGAAAAGCCTGCGCATAGACCAGCGCCAGCGTCGCCCCCCAGCTTCCGCCAAAGGTGATCCAGCGCTCGATGCCAAGGGTCACGCGGATATATTCAATGTCGCGGATCAAATGCCATGTGGTGTTGGCGTTCACTTCGGCATAGGGCCGTGACCGACCACAACCGCGCTGATCAAACAGCACCGTCCGATAAAGCTTCGGATCGAAAAACCGGCGCATGGCAGGCGAACAGCCGCCGCCCGGGCCACCGTGAAATACAACGACCGGAATCCCGTCAGGATTACCAACCTCTTCCACATACAAGGTGTGCCCGTCGCCCACATCAAGCATATGGCGCCGAAACGGCTCCATTGCGGGATGCAGTTTGCCGCCGCTTGTTCTTTTTCCTACAGCTCTATCCATAGTAACCATATATAACGCCCATGAACCGATGCGCCATGAGAAAGACAACACGATGAGCGAAGCGAAAACCACCGTAGATCCGGAAGAAATTGCCAAATTCGAGGCGATGTCGGCGGAATGGTGGGATCCGACCGGAAAATTCAAACCGCTGCACATGATGAATCCGGTGCGGCTGGATTATATCACCCGGAGCATTGCCGAGGCGTTTGGGCGCGATCTGACTGCAGAAAGGCCGTTTGAAGGCTTGCGTCTGCTCGATATTGGCTGCGGTGGCGGGCTGCTGTCGGAACCGATGGCGCGACTCGGGGCTGAGGTCGTTGGGGCGGACGCCGCCGAGCGCAATATCCATGTTGCCGGCATCCATGCCAAACAATCCGGGCTTGAGATTGATTATCGTCACCAGACTGCCGAAGCTCTGGCGGCGGCGGGCGAACGCTTTGACGTGGTTCTGACCATGGAAGTGATCGAACACGTCGCCAGCCCGATTGATTTTCTGAAAGCTTGCCGCGAGCTGTTGAAACCGGGCGGGCTGATGATTGCCTCAACCATCAACCGCAATCCGAAAAGCTATGCGGTCGCGGTGTTTGGTGCCGAGCGGGTGATGCGCTGGCTGCCGGTGGGCACGCATGACTGGAAAAAGTTCATCACCCCTTCCGAGCTGGAAGCGCTGATCGGCGAGGCCGGGTTTGAGCATTTCGACACGTCGGGTTTCGTGTTCAATCCGATCAGTTGGAGCTGGTCTATCTCGTCCCGAGATCTGAGCGTGAATTACGTGACCTCAAGCCGCAATCCGGCTTGAATCAGGCTGGATTAGTGTCTGTTTTTGGCTGTTTGATTGCCGACAAGACCCGCTCTTCGCAGACAAAACCCGCGCGCTCGTAAAGGCGCGCGGCAGCACTGCCGCTATCCGCCACGATCACCTGCTGTGCGCCCGGAAACCGGCCCGCAGCGATGGCGCTGACCTCGCCCAAAAGCGCTGCACACAGACCACGACGGCGATGGCTTTTGCGGGTCTCCACCGATTGAAACCGCACCAGCCGTTCTGACCAGACCAGCCCCATATCCGCCACCAGAAGCGCGCCATCAAAGAGGCCAAACCAAGCGCCACGCCCGGCTTTGCTATCCTCACGCCTGGTCGCAAAACGGTCACGGGTGAAAGATGCCACCGCATCGGGCTGACGCCCTTCGGCGATCAGGCTTTCAGTTTGCAGGGTGATGACCGCATCCCAATCTTCATCCCGCTCAATCTCGGCAAAACGAATCCCCTCTGGCAGGCCTGGGCGGATGGCCTGTTGACCGGCCAGCGTAATGCCCTGTTCGATCTCATAGCCCGCTGCTTCCAGCGCCGGTTTATACGGGCTAGGGTCGAGATCAGGCACATCCCAGCTGATGACGGAAAATCTCTGATCAGGAAAGTCGGCCTGCGCGATGGCAATCGCAGCTTCGATTTCCTCGGGCGCCTCACGAAAAATCGTGCGATTTCCAAACCAGAAATCCGGCTCGCCCGGGCTGCGCTGGATCACCCGATCATCGCGATGGTCCAGCACCGAACGCGTGCCCGTCACCATCAGATCAGTCTCTATTTCAAGGGTTTTCATTCTTGCTCGTCAAACCTCGCGCGGATTTCTCGCAGCACCGGAAGCGCCGCGCGCACCTTGTCGGGGCCGATTTTTGTGACCACTTCCGAGATAATCGGAGCAATGGCCGAAAGCGCCGCATCGCGCGCTTTGCGGCCCGCCGGGCTGATCGTCACCTGCTTGCGGCGCGCATCATCCCAATCGGGATGAATATGCACATGCCCCGCCCATTCGAGCTTGGCCAGCGTATTGGTCATCGCACCACGGGTGACGTGAAAAGCACGGGCCAACTGCGCCGGGCTGCGCGGCTCACTGATATTGGCCAGATGGTTCAACACGGTAAAATGGCTGAGCTCCATCCCCTTGGGCAGCGCTTTTGACAAAGCCGCCCGGGCAAGCTGATCGGCCATGAACATTTCGCTGAAGAGCGCGATGGAAAGGCTTTCAGCACTGTCCGCCATTTAGGGGCCCTCGAAATCCTGGTCATGATGAAGCGATGGAACGCGATCTCGTGCATGTTCCACGTCTGCAAGGTCGAAATCAACCAAAGTCACGCCCGGCGCAACCCCACCATCGGCCAAAACCTCGCCCCAGGGCGAGATCGCCAGAGAGTGCCCATAGGTGGCGCGGCTATCGGTGTTCTGCCCGCATTGCGCCGGAGCAAAGACAAAACAGCCGGTTTCAATCGCGCGGGCGCGCAGCAGGGTTTCCCAATGCGCCGCACCGGTGACAGGCGAAAAGGCCGCAGGCACGGTCAGAATCTGCGCCCCGGCTTTGGCAAGACGGCGATATAGATGCGGAAAGCGCAGATCGTAGCAGATCGTCATGCCGATTTTGGCAAAGAGCGTTTCGGTCAGAACGGCGCGGGTACCGGGGCGATAGCCCGCGCCTTCGCGGTAGGTCTCGCTTTCGGAAATCGTCACGTCGAACATATGGATCTTGTCATAACGCGCGGCGATCTCGCCCTCGGGTGAAACCAGGAAAGAGCGATTGGCAAAGCGCCCATCGGCATCATCGGTTTTCAGCGCCAGTGACCCGATCAGCAGCCAGATGCCCAGCGCTTTCGCCTCGTCGCGCAGCGCGGCAAGGGTGGGATCATCGGCCTCGTGATGCAGCACGGCCCGCTGATGGGCACGATCCGCCGAAACGATGTTGGTCACTTCCGGGGTCAGCACGAAATCCGCGCCCTCCGCCGCGGCCTTACGGATCAGCCCCAGCGTGACCGGCAGGTTCGCCGCCGGATCATCGCCGGATGAAAGCTGAACCAGCCCCGCGCGCATCAGCCCGCAAGCATCGTGTCGAGCTTGCCGCGCATGTCGAGATCATTAATGTCGTCAAACCCGCCCACATGATGCTCGCCAATCCAGATTTGCGGCACGGTGTGACGGCCCGCTTTCTGCATCATTTCCTGACGCAGTTCGGGGTTGCCGCTGACATCAATCTCGTCAAACGCCGCGCCTTTGGAGGTCAGCAGACGTTTCGCGGCGTGGCAGAAGCCGCAATAGGGGGTGGTGTAGATGGTCACGGATTGCATGGGTTTTCCTTGGCTTGGCCGGGCAATTGGCGCCGGGCGTTACATGCAAGATGGGAGATACAAGAAGGGGCCGCAAGCCCGGCCCCTTCATTCCCTCGTGATCTGCGCGCATCTGGCGCATTCGATCACAGCCGCTCGGCGTGCCATTTCAGCTGATCGGCCATGAAAGACGAGATGAAATAATAGGAATGATCA
>JARRIY010000009.1:20285-25082 GCA_037379985.1 Maritimibacter sp. | reverse complement strand
TCTCGCGCTTCACCGCTTGGCCAAACCAGCGGAACATATAGCCCGCCTCGATCCGCGCACCGAGCAGCACGAGGATCAGGATCGGCAGCCGGTCCGCCGCCATCAGCGCGTGGGCCAGATCCCATTTGGCATAGAAGCCGGGGAATGGCGGCAGGCCGGTCAGCATCGCCACAAAGCTTGCGAAGGCGAAAATAAACAGCGGATTGGCGCGCAAGATGGCCCAATCAGCCAGCCCCCGCTCCGGCACCAGACCCGACAGCCAAAACAGCCCGGCCTTAGCCACCGCTTGGGTGATCAGGATCCCGCCCGCAACGAACAGATAGGCATCGCCCAGAATATCGCGCTGGCCGATGATGGCGAGCACGAGGCCGATCTGGCCAATTGAGGAATAGCCCAGCAACCGGCGGTCATTGGTCTGCCCAAGGGCGAGGATATTGGAGCCAAGGAAACTGAGCAGCCCCAGCCCGGTTGCCAGCGGCAACCAGCCCGGCCCGGCGGCAACAAACAGCTTGTCGGCCGCATAGAGCGCTGCGGTGCCGGAGGCTGCGGAAAAGATCGCGCCAAAGCCCGGATGCGCCGCTTCATAAATATCGAGCGCCCAGCCATTGGCCGGAAAAGGTTTCAGCTCCAGCACCAGCGCGATCAGCACCAGGAATATCGCCAGCCCTGCCCCGCTGAGCATCATCGGGCTCTCGGCAATATCACCGATATTGAGCGAGCCATTGGCGTGATAGACAAAGATGATCCCAATCAGCAGCAAGATCGACACGACCTGCGAGACCACCAGATATTTGAACCCGGCCCCCAGCGCGCGCGGATCATCCGACAGCAGCACCAGCCCGCCAGTAGCGATCACGATCAACTCGAAGAACACGAACAGGTTGAACACGTCGCGGGTCAGGATGATCCCCGAAAGCGCCATGGTCAGGATCAAAAGCACCGCCATGGCGCGCCGCCCCAGCCGTTCCAGCGCCGGGCGCAGATAGAAGGCCGAGATCAGCCCGGTGACGTTGATCACCGTCAACAGCCAAGCTTCGGCCACCCCGATATGCAGATTGATCGCAAAGGGCGGTTGGGTGCCTGCGGTGATGATGTCTTGCGGCAGAACCAGCCCGGTGGAAAGGGCTACCGCCCAGCTCCAGGCGATCCAGCTCATCACCACAAGGGCAGCGAGGGTGAGGAAATAGGCCAGCTTCTGCTGTTTGGCGTTCAACAGACCCAGTGCGAATGCCGCGCCAAGACCGGCGGCGAGGATGAAGATCGCGCTTACCATTTCAGCTCCGTGAAGTTCGAGATGTCGAGGCTATGACGCGCGCGAAACAGCCGGTAGGCATAGGCGAGCATCAGGGCCGTGACCCCAAGGCCGATGACGATGGCGGTGAGCACCAGCGCTTGCGGCACCGGGTCGATGATCCGCGCAGCAGCCTCGGCAGGGGGCACAGCACCATCAAGGATCGGCGCGGTGCGTCCGGGCAGATAGCCAACCGCGACCAGCACCAGATTGACCCCGGTTTCCGCGATGGTGAAGCCCACGATCATGCGCAGGATGTTGCGATGGGTGAGCGCTCCGTAAAGCCCCAGAAGGATCAGGCCAAAGCCGGTTGCCATTGCGATATGTGGCATCACGCATCCTCCGTTTCTTCGAGGCTTTCCAACATCGAACTGAATTCCGCACCGACCTTGAGGCCGATCAGCGCATAGATGAGCGGAATGGCCCCGGCCGAGAAGATCGAGCCAAACTCACCCAGCCCCAGGATGCGGTTGTCGAGGAAACCGCCCGCGAAAGCGATGCCGAGAATACCGATCAGCACATAGGTGACGCCCGACAGGCTCTCGACCCGGTTGATCAGCTTGTGCCCAAAGCGCCGCGCCGGATTGGCGAGCAAAAGCAAGAGCATACCCGAGGCGATGATCGCCCCGCCCTGGAAGCCGCCACCGGGGGTCAGGTGGCCGTTGACGAAGACATAGGCGCCGAACAGCATGATCAGCGGCACCAGCATTTTGGTGCCCGTAGACAGCAGCTCGCCCGAGGGCAGAAAGCCAGAACCCGAAGCCCCTTTCGGGGCTTTCGATTGCCCCAGCACCAGCGCCACGATGGCGGCGGTCAGGAAGAGCACGGTAACTTCGCCCAGCGTATCGAGCCCGCGATAGGTTACGATGATCGCCGCCACCACGTTTTGTGCGCCGGTCTCGCTGGCAGTGTTTTCAGCGTAATAGCTGGCCGAACGGTTCAGGGTCTCGTCGGGAGCATAGCCCGCCCAGAGGCTCCAGAAGGCGCTGCCCAAAAGCAGGACCAGCAGCAGCGGAATGACGGTGCGGACAGCAAGTTTGCTATTCATCGCGGCTCTCCCGGCGAATGCGTCCAAGGACAAAGAAGAACAGGAAGGTGGTCAGCCCCGATCCGATGGCCGCTTCCGTCATCGCCACATCGGGCGCGGCGAGGAGTAGAAACAGGAACGAAGCCACCAGCGAGACCAGCCCGGCGGCAAGCACGGCGACGGCGGTGCTGGCGGTGCGCAGGGCCACGAGGGCGGCGATCAGAGCCGCGATACTCAGCCCCCAGGTGGTGATAATTGCCAAAGCGCTCATGACAGATCGCCTCCATCTTCGGCCAGCGCATCGGCGCGGGTCTTGTCTGTCGGGGATACACCGGCACGGTGGGCGGCGCGGGCCAGAACCTGGCTCGACAGCGGGTTGGTGAACATCAGAAACAGCATGATCAGCATGAGCTTCGGCGCCCAGGCCGGCATCAGAACCGCAACGCCCACAAGCGTCGCCAGCGATCCCAGCGTGGTAGCCTTGGTGCCCGCCTGAATGCGGTTATAGCTGTCGGGCATGCGGAAAAGCCCCAGCCCGCCCAGAAACAGAAACACGGTGCCGACCAGAAGCAGCAGCCCGCCAATGATATGGATAAGCCCGGTCATTCTTCGCCCCCTTCCAGATAGCGCGCGGCAACGATCACCCCGAGGAAGGACAGAAGCGCATAGACCAGCGCCACATCGAGATAGATTTCCCGCCCGGTAACCAGCGCGGCCATGACCATGCCCGCGACCGAGATGATGGTGAGCACGTCAAAGGCGATCACCCGATCCACGGCGCGCGGACCGAGGGTGAAGCGCAGCATGGCAAGGACAAAGCCCAGCCCGGCCAGCACGGCGGCGGCATTGAAAATCATGTCAGCCATACATCACCTCCAGGTAACGTTCGAACCCGGCCGCGATTTCCCGCGTGGCGGTTTCGACATCAGTGCCCGCCGCCCGCACCCAGTGGATGTAGAGCCATTCGCCATGGATCTCGACGGTCAGCGTGCCCGGGGTCAGCGTGATGGAATTTGCCAAAAGCAGCCGTGCCACCGGATGGGTCAGGGTCGTGCGCACCTTCACAATCGCCGGATCAATCGGCAGCGAAGGCTTCAGCACGATCGAGGCCATTTGCAGATTGGCCAGCACCAGCTCTTTGAAAAAGTAGAGGATATAGAGCACGGTTGCGGTCAGCCCCGCCGGAGTCAGGTTGAGCCCGGAGAGGAAAGACAGCCCGCTGCGGAAAAACCAGGTGATCACCCCGGCCGCCAGCGCCCCTGTTATCAGAATGGCCGGGTTCACCGCATTGTTGAGCAGTACCCAGATGAGCAGGAGCACAGCAAACAGCTTCACCGGCTCCAATGTCCGTGTCATTTCATCACCCTCCATGGCTGATCGTCACCACCTTGCCGCCGGGCGAGTCGCCACAGCGCATCACTAAGGGAAACGGCTAAGTTTCCGGCTGGAATTTCCGAGGCTTGTAAGAGATTTCGCATTGTTTCGAAGGTTCACTTTCCTGCCTGACAAACAGGGTTAAAGCACACATTCGTATATAGCGATTTGACCGAGAACAAGTTTTCGAGCGAATTTGCGAGGGCCTTGCAGAGGGTGTGCGGCGTGGGGGACGGAGGCTCTGCGGCCGGATGGGGTTGCAATGGTCTGTTGTGTGGATGGTGCGCGATGAGGGGCAGGTTGAGGCCGGAGATGACGGGTGCTATTTCTCAAATGCATGGCTATTTCTAAGCCCTACAGATTTCTATGTTTTCTATGATGTTGTCTTGGCCTCACCCGAGCTAGTTAGCTTAAAAGGTGCACATTTGTTGGAAGAGAAGAAAACTTGATGAGACGGCCCATCAGAAAAGTCTTTGTCACTCGGTCCCACGAGTTTCCTGAAGATCGCGTTTCGCAGAACAAATGGATCGAGACGACACACAAAGAGTGGCAATCGTACTGGCACGATTTGTTCGATGCTGACACTAGTCTGATAGCATCAGGTGAGTTTAGCCGACCAGAATCCTTGCCTGATGATGTCCGGTGTGATTTTCGTCTCATTTTCGGCTTGTCCCGCGCGACTCCGAAAACACAACGCAGATGCTTTGAGCTTTTCCCTAATGGTGCTGAGATGCATAGGCGTTTCTCAACCTTTCTGTCATCCACATCGCACTCTTTTTCAGAGGCTGAAGCTCTTAGCCAGCTAACAAGAGTAACAGCTTTAATTGAGGCAATTGGCCCGAATGAGAATGTGGATTTCACCAAAACTAAAGTGGTGAGAGGCGACAACGAAGAGGGTCGCATCGAACTGAGCAATACAGACTGTATTACAGTCTTATTGGAAAAAGATTTTCTATCACCACATCCAGTTGACAAGCTTCCGAGTATTGCCGCGCAACTCTTCTTGACTGAACCGCTCTACGCAGCCGCGGGGCATTTCTACCAGCTTACAAATTGGGTTACTGCTGCGATGAGCGAAAGCCTGATAGATGATTTGCACAAGGAG
>JARRIY010000009.1:0-20264 GCA_037379985.1 Maritimibacter sp. | reverse complement strand
TCGTGCTCTTTGCGTATCGATCAGTCTGAAACGACCATTTTCTACACATAGAAAGAAGATCTCCAGTTACCGTTGCTGAATGCGATGCAACGACGAGTCCTCACCCCGCCGCCCTACCGCATTCCCCGGCCCCTCGTCTCAATCGCCGTGTCGTTAGGTCACAGCGCTGTAGAGTGGTTTGGCAAGGCCGCGCGGGCCTGCTAAAGCACCGCAAAACCCCGGCGAGGCCGGGCTGTGATGTGAAGGGGAACCGATGACATCTCTGGGTGCGCATACGCCGGTTGTCGCGCTGTCCGGCTCGTTCTTTCCGGTCTGGCTGTTTGCCGCCATTGGCGGGGTTCTGGTGGCGGTGCTATTGCGCCAGATCTTCATCCTCATCGGGCTGCACACGAAACTGCCGCTGGCACCGTTTTTCTATTCGGCGGTGGCCCTGCTGGTCGGGGTTGGCTCCTATGTGATCTGGATCGGGGGATATCAGGGATGAAACAGCGGATACTGGCCCTGTCGATTGTGCTTTTGGTGATCGTGGCGGCGCTGGCTCTGGCCGGGTGGTCATGGCAGCAGTCGCGGCATTTTCCGATGACCGATGCGGGCGAAGTCACCGCGCCGGTGGTGCAGATCTCAGCCATCGTCCCCGGTCAGGTGATCGAAGTTGCGGTCGAGAACAATCAGGCGGTCGCCAAGGGCGATCTGCTGTTCCGCGTCGATCCTGAGCCCTATCAGCTGCAGCTGGATCAGGCCAAGGCGGCGCTGGCCACGGCGGAGGCCGAGTTGAAACAGGGGCAAGGCAATCTGGGGTTGGAGCAATCCAATGCCGATGTGGCGGCCAAGCAGATCGAGCGGGCCCGCGCTAATCTCGACCTGGCCCAGCAAACGCTCGACCGGCTCATGCCGCTGCTGGAGCAAGGCTATGTGACCCAGCAAGAGGTCGACAGTGCCCGCACCGCTGTGACCGATGCGCAGGTGACGCTGGATCAGGCCCAGACCCATGCGCAGGGCGCTGGCGAAGTTGTCGGCACGCTCGACACAAGGCAGGCACAGGTGGCCTCGGCGCAGGCCGCAGTGGCTCTGGCCGAACGCAATCTGCGCAATTGCGAAATCCATGCTCCGCGCGATGGTCGGATCACCGGGCTACTGCTGTCGGAAGGCGAATATGTGCTGACCGCCACGCCGCTGTTTTCCCTGATCGACACCGCCCATTGGCATGTCAGCGCGCTGTTTCGTGAAACCGACTTGCCGCAGATCGCAGAGGGCGCGCCGGTTCAGGTGTTTCTGCTCGCCGCACCGGATGAGCCGGTGGAAGGCCACGTGGTCAGCATTGGCTGGGGGGTGCGCTCCACCGAAGAGGCGCAACTGATGGGTATGCCGCTGGTGGCGAACAAGCTCGATTGGGTCCGCGCCGCGCGCCGCTTTCCGGTCGAGATCGAGCTGGAAAACCCGCCTGAGGCGGCAACGCGCCTTGGCGCCACGGCGACGGTCCGCATCATCGGAGGGGCGGAATGAATCCGGCGCCAGTTCTGCGCCATATCAGAGAAGATTTTGCCGTCACTCCCGGGCGGCTACACGGCTCGATCGAGATCACCCTTCAGGTGATGCTGCTGGCCGCGATTGCGATGACGATCCAGCTGCCCGAAGCCGCGCTGGCAGCTTACCTTTTGTTTTTCGCCCATAAGGATAATGCCGGGGAAAGCATGACCACGGCGCTGATGCTGCTGGTCGCGGTCACGGCAGCGGTACCGCTGGCGCTCTTGTTGCTGGGGGCTGTGGTCGATCACCAGATGGCGCGCATCCTTGCCATGGCGGGCTTTACCTTTGTCGGGATGTTTCTGGCCCATGCCAGCCGCCTCGGCCCGCTGGCAGGCACGGTTGGCTTTGTCTTTGCCTTCGCGCTGACGCTATTCGACATCATCCCGATCCCTGAGCTTTTGAACCGGGCGCTGGAATGGATCTGGGTGGTAGTGGCTCTGCCCATGGGGCTGATGGCGATTTGGGCCGCGCTGGCTGGCCCCCGCCCCGACGCCAAAGCCCGCGAACGGATCGCCGAATGGCGCGCGGCCAGCGCCCGGCCCGATAGCGACGAAGCTCGCGCCCTGCTCGACGAAGGGCTCGACCCGTTCGACACCTATCTGGCCCATGCCCAGCGGCTGGGCGAGATCAGCAAGAAGGACGCCCGGCTGCTCGCTTTGATCGGCGACAACGCCTATTTCAACCTCGCGCTGGCCGAGGCCGGGGCCTTTTCGCACCGATCTGCCGGGGCACCGCCGCCGGTGAAAGAGCCGTTTCTGGCCGCCGATGCCTTTAGCAATCCCGAGCACTGGCAATTTGCCGCGAAAGTGCTGGTGGCGGTGGTTGCCACCTATATTTTCTATACCGCCTTTGGTGGGTTTCAGATCCATACCGCGATGATCACCGCCTTTTACGTGACCCTCGACACACGCGGCGAGACCCACCAAAAAATCACCCTCCGGCTGATCGGGGCGCTGATGGGGATGCTGGTGGGCGCCATGGTTGTGCTGCTGCTCATGCCACATATGACCGATCTGGGGCATCTTCTGGCGGTGGTCGGAATTGTTACCTTTGCCGCCGCCTGGATTTCGCTGGGCGGGGCGCGGATTGCCTATGCGGGCTGGCAGATGGCGCTGTGCTTCTATCTTGTGGCGATGAACAGTTTCACTCCGACGCTTGACTTTGCCGCCGCGATTGACCGGATTGCGGGTATTCTGGTGGGCAGTCTGGTGGTTTGGGCGGTATTTAGTGCGCTCTGGCCTGTTTCGGCCCGTGACAAGGCCGCCGAGGCGATGGAAGAGTTCGAACGGGGCATGGCCAATAATCCGCCCCCCGCCACCGGGCGGGAGGTCTGGGCGCTGCGGATGCCGCTGGCGAAAGCCGCGCAACTGGCCCATGCCCATGAATATGAATTGGGTGGTGGCGATGCCCCCGACCCCGAGGCGGGCCTTGCCCGTCTGCACGCGCTGTTGAAAGGAGAGGCCGATGCGATATTTACCTACTAGCCCGGCCCTGATCGTTTTGCTGATGGCCTCCTCTGCTCTGGTCGGGTGCAGCCCGACGGACACCGCGCATCTGGCCCCCGACAGCCCCTATGATGCCGCGTCCGGCAGCTACACACTTGCCCCTGACGCGCGCGTGACCGAAGGGCGTGCCCCGGCGCCGGTCAATTTCAGCCATGCCTATACGCTGCCGGAACTGATCGACCTGGCCCAGCGGACCAATCCCGCCACCCGTGCGGCCTGGCTGCGTGCCCGCGAAGCGGCCGAAGCGGTGGGGTTGGCCGAAGCCGCCTATCTGCCGCAGCTCAATGCGCAGGTGCTGGGCGGGGCTCAGGCCAGCCAGACGGCGGGGGCGGTCGACCCTTTCGGCATTCTGCCCCCCGGAACCGTAGATAGTAATACCGCTCAGGCCGCCGCAACCCTATCGTTGCAATGGCTGCTGCTTGATTTCGGCGGACGCGATGCCGCCAAGGCCGAAGCGGGCGAGCTGTCTTTTGCCGCCAATGCCGGGTTCAACGGCGTGCATCAGAAGCTGATCAACGATGTGACACAGGCCTATTACGCGCTGCAGGCTGCAACCCGGCGCCAGAGCGTGCAAGCCCGGCGGCTTGCCAGTGCCAACAAGGTTGCCGATGCCGCTCGCGCCCGGCGCGATCAAGGGCTGGCCACCGTCGCCGATGTGGCGCAGGCCGAACAGGTCGTGGCGCAGTCGCGCTTTGATCTGACCCGAGCCACCTCGGAAAGCCGCACCGCCGCCACGCGGCTCTCGGTTGCGATGGGCGTGCCGTCCAGCCAGCGCCCGGTGCCAGCCTTCCCCAGTCCGGTGCGCCTGCCCGCTCATGTGCCCGCCTCGCTCGACCGCTTCCTAACCGAGGCGCTGCAAAGCCGCCCCGATCTGCAAGCCGCCTTTGCCCGCGCCCGCGCCAGCGAAGCGCATGTGGCGGCGGTCGAAGCCCAGTTCCGGCCCAAGATCGTGGCCTCCGCGCATTTCGGCCAGGTGATGAGCGCCGCCACCGCCAACGACAACCGCACCCCGAACCAGCTCCAGCTTGGCGATAACCGCCCGGTCGCCTCGGTCTTTGTCGGGATCACCATCCCGCTTTGGGATGGCGGGGCGAAAGAGAGCCGGCTCGCCGCCGCCCGCGCCCATGCCGGGGCTGCGCAGGCCGACGCGGAAAACCTGCGGCTGATGGCTGAGGGCGAGATTATCGACGCCTATGAGGTGCTGAAATCCTCGCTCGCCGCCAATAGCTCTGCCGCGCAGCTGATCGAAACCACCAGAACCACCTTTGGCGCCGCGCAATCGCGGTTTGATCAGGGGCTGGCGACCGTGGCCGATGTCAGCACCGCGCAACGGCTGCTCTATGATGCGCAACTGTCACAGATCGAAGCCCAGCACGCCGCCCTGTCTGCCGCCGCCACGCTGGCCTTCGCCTCGGGTCAGATCATCTCAGCCCAATAATCGCGCCTGACATAATGCGCTGCCCTGCCCGGTTGATGCCTAGGCCCACAGCGACTAGGCTGACCCAAAATAATACAAAATTCGAGTATGAGGCAGAGCATGATTATTCGCAAAACACTTACCCTTATTGCGCTTATGGGCGCGTCCCTGACGCTGCTGTCAAATTGCAGTTTCGGCCCAAAGCGCAGTGCTTCCCTGGAATGCATGGAACGGGCGATGTATTTCGAAAGCAACCGCTCAAGCCGCGACGGCATGATCGCTGTAGGCAGCGTGGTGATGAACCGCGTCGCCTCTGATGCCTTTCCCGATACGATCTGCGGTGTGGTCAGCCAGAAAGGCCAGTTCGCCCCCGGCGTGATGACCCGCGAGATGGGTGACCGCTCAATGCCGCTGGTACAGGAAGCCGCCGCCTCGGTTCTGGCGGGCGAACGTCACCCGCTGATCGCCGAGTCGAAATTCTTCCACGCGCTCTATTATCACGCCCCCTATAACAACATGCATTACGTGCTCTCGACCGGCGGCAACGCGTTTTACGAAAAGCGCCGGCCAGAATACGTGACGCAGCACAGCCCGGTCGAGGTGACCGAAGGCCTGACCCACCCGTAACCGCGGCTCAAACCCCGTAATACTGCCGATACCAGCGCACGAAATTCGCCACGCCTTCGGGCACGGCGGTTTTCGGGGCATAGCCGGTCAGGGTTTTCAAAAGCGAGGCATCGGCCCAGGTAGCGGGCACATCGCCGGGCTGCATCTCCATCAGGTTGCGCTCGGCGGTCCTGCCCGTGGCATCCTCAATCGCCGCGATGAAATCGGTCAGCTGCACCGCATCGGAATTGCCGATATTCACCACGCGATACGGGGCCACCGGCGACAGGCTATCACCCTCGGGCACCACGCCATCATCCGGGCGCACCGGCACCGCGTCGATCAGCAGCCGGATCGCGTGCACGAGGTCTTCCACATAAGTGAAATCGCGCTTCATATCGCCGAAATTGTAAACGTCGATGGGCTTGCCTTCGAGAATCGCCTTGGTGAATTTGAACAGCGCCATATCGGGGCGACCCCATGGCCCATAGACGGTGAAAAACCGGAACATCGTCACCGGCAGATCAAAGAGATGGGCGTAGCTATGCGCCATGCTCTCGGTCGATTTCTTCGTCGCCGCGTAGAACGACATCTGATGATCGGCCTTGACCACCTCACGATAGGGCATCTCGGTATTGGCGCCATAGGCGGAACTGGTCGAGGCCAGCAGCATATGCTTCGGCGGATAGGCCCTTGCAGCCTCCAACAGCTCAAAGGTGCCGATAATATTGCTTTCGAGATAAGAGCGCGGGTTTTCGATTGAATAGCGCACCCCGGCCTGCGCGGCGAGGTGGATCACCACATCCGGGTGCTCTTCTTCAAACAGCCCCATGAGCAGGCCCGGTGTTTCCACCTTGTCATGCACCGAGCGATAATTCTCGGAGACCATCAGCGCCTCTTCACGCCGCTCTTTCAGCGCCACGTCGTAGTAATCGCTCATCGCGTCCAGCCCGATCACCCGCCAGCCTTCATCCAGCAGTTTCTGACAGACGAAAAATCCGATAAATCCGGCGGCGCCGGTTACGAGGGCGGTGGGCATATCAATCAGCTCCCAAAAGATCACGATGGCGCGCCTGACAAAGCCCTTTGAAAGGCCGTGAAGACCGCGCAGCTATGATCCGCTTCTGCGCCAAAAATACTGTCTTTTGCAACCCATAGGCTCGGCACAGGCGGGACCGCACCGCCTTCGGCGCGCGCGATGCAGACGTGGCGGAATAAGCTTGAACCTATGGGCGGGGCGCCCCCGTCCTGCCCCAGAGCCTTACCCCAGCCCAAAAACACGACACCAACAGCGCATGGGAAAACATGCGCATATATTTGTTTCTCTTTGGAAAAGTGGTGCCCGGGGGCGGAATCGAACCACCGACACGAGGATTTTCAATCCACTGCTCTACCCCTGAGCTACCCGGGCACGGGTGAACGTCTTGCGTTCGGGTAGCGGGTTTCTAGTCGGGGGGCGAGCCGGTGTCCAGAGGTAATTTTGAGGAATTTCAATGTGGCTGTTGCGGGCTGCGCAAAAGCTCTTCGGCGGCCTCTTCCAGCTCTTCCGGAGCCTCGGCCGGGATCGCGTAACGGCCAGTCATCCAGCGCCCCAGGTCGATATCGGCGCAGCGTTTCGAACAGAAGGGGCGGAAGGCCTGGACGGCGTCTTCCCCGCAGATCGGGCAGATCATGTCAGCAGCTCCGTGATCGGGCGGCGCTCGCGTTTGCGCTGCAATTCGAAATTGCCCAGCGGTGTCCAGCCCGCCAAGGTGGTCTCAATGCTATCGGCCTTGAACGCGGCGCGCAGCACCTGTTCCAACTGGCGACGGTCTTTCTTGGGCATCGGGGCGAAGTCGATCACGATCTGCCCGGCCAGCCCCCGGCAGCGCAACTGGCGCGGCAGGGCGCGGGCAAGCGCGATATTGGCTTTCAGACCGGCGGCAGGCGAGCTGTCATTTCCGGTATTTACATCCACCGACACGAAAGCGCGGGTATGTTCGATAAATGCAAGCGCGCCCCCTGAAATTGTAACATCAGGGCGCTGAATTATTGAAATAAGATCAGAAACGCCATGGGTCGCGAAAGCCCCATCGCCCTCTTCCAGCTGCTCAGGCTTCGGCCAGTCGCGCCAGGCGAGCATATGGGCATCGGCGCCTTCCACCAGCAGCTCGGGGGTCTTCCCGTCGCCATCGGCCAGCACCGCCTGCGCTAGATCGCGCATCGCCATGATGTCATCCGCCACCGCAGCTTCATCGGCTTCGGCAGCTTCCGAGCGCAGGATCAGCCCCAGATCGCCCGCCTCGCCCATCACCTCATGGGCGATCTCTTTCAACCAGACCCGATCCTCGTCATCGCGAATGCGGCGGGAGATATTGATCCCCGGTGCACCGGGGGTGATGATCGCATAGCGGCTTTTGAACAGCACCCGGTCGGTGACGGGCACTGCTTTGCCAGCTTCCGCCCAGCCCGTGACCTGCACCAGCAGCGGCTGGCCGGGGCTCAGCCCTTTGGCCTGACGCAGAAAGGCCGAGCCGCCCTCAGGCAGACGCAGAAACATCCCGCCCTGCCCTTTGACCGGACGATCGCAGATGGCGCGGAAAATCGCTCCGGGGCGCGGCGTGTCGTCATCCGGGTCGATCAGTAGATCGTCCAGCTGGCCGTCAATAAGCCGCGCGGCCGCTTTACGCCCCTGCAGCTCATCCAGCACAATCACACTGCCCTTCATCCCCAGCCTCCATATACCGGATAGCCTGCGGCCACCAAAAGCACCGCCGTCTCGGCCACGGGCAGCCCCATCACGGCAGAGTAACTGCCTTGAATCCATGGGATAAATGCACCAGCCGGACCTTGAATGGCATAAGCGCCAGCTTTGCCCTGCCAATCGCCAGAGGCCAGATAGGCATTCACCTCGACATCCGCGAGGCGTTTCATTTTTACATTTGTGACCACATCACGCGCAAAGCTTTGCGTCGCATTCCGCACGACCACAGATGTGATCACACGATGGCGCCGCCCGGATAGGGCGTGCAGAAACTCCGCCGCCTCGCCCGCATCTGCCGGTTTGCCCATGATCCGCCGCCCCAGCGCCACGGTGGTATCGGCGCAGAGCACAACCTCATCCGCCGCCACCTGCATGGCAGCGGCTTTTTCAGCGGCAATGCGGCGGCAATAATGCAGCGGCAATTCGCCCTTTAGCGGGGTTTCGTCGATCTCGGGCGGGCGCACGTCATCCGCCGTCACGCCCAGCGTGGCCAGCAATTCGGCCCGCCGCGGCGAACCGGATCCAAGCACCAGCCTCGGCTTAGCGGAATCGGTAATTGATCCGCCCTTTGGTGAGGTCATAGGGGGTCATTTCCACTTGCACGCGGTCACCCGCAAGCACGCGAATACGGTTTTTGCGAAGTTTGCCCGCCGTATGCGCTATGATTTCATGGCCGTTTTCCAGCTCGACCCGAAATGTCGCATTTGGCAGAAGTTCCTTCACGACACCGGGGAATTCGAGCATTTCTTCCTTGGCCATGGTCACTCCGTGATTTATCGCCCGCCAAGCTGCGAGCGCCCTTTAAATGGGGCGAAACACCCAGATTTTCAAGCACAATCAACCAAGCGCGACGGTTTCGACCATTTTGACGCGCTCGGGCTGCTCAGCCCAGTGTTTCATGGTCAGCACATTGCCATCTTCGCGCGCAGTCCGGATCGCCTTCAGCGCAACCTCGGCCATGGTCCAACCGGGCGCGTTCATGCCCCCTTCCGCAATGATACCACTGGCCGGAAAGCCCCGGTCAGGCGGGCCGTAAATTGCGGCTTTTCCTGTATTTTCATCCACAATCGGGTTCCAGGGCGCGATGCCTTGGGTGGGCGCATGCAGCACCACGCATTGCCCTTCCAGCGCCCGGGCCATGGCCCCGATCCGCACCCGCGAAAAGCCCTCCGGCGCTTCGGTGGCCGAGGGCACCAGCAAAATCTCGGCTCCGGCCTCAACCAGCGCACGGCCCAGCAGCGGGAATTCCGAATCATAGCAGATCAGCACGCCGATCCGGCCCAGCGCGGTTTCCATCACCACCAGAGGATCGCCGGGGCGCACATCCATCTGATCACGCTCCCAGCGAGTCATGATCTGCTTGTCATGCGCCTGCCGCTGGCCGGTGGGGGTGAAAAACATCGCCCGGTTCACCGCGTGATCGCCAACATAATAGGGGCCAGAGGCGGCAAGGATATGCACGCCATATTCCGCCGCCAGATCTGCATGCAGATCCCAGGCCCGGGGCAACGCATCGCTGACCGCCCGCATCGAGCCTTCCACGCTTGCCGCCACATCGCGCCCGGCCAGCCCCGCCAGCTCCATCGCGCCATATTCCGGGAAGGTCAGAAGCTCCGCCCCCTGCCCGGCAGCCTCAGCCACCCAAGCCCGGATTTTCACCTCATAACCGGAAAATTCATCCATCCAATCAATCGGGTAACAGGCGGCGGCGAGTTTCATCATAGCTCCCGGATCCAGAATTGCAGCTTATGCGGGCTCTGCGCCCCGTCCCCCAGATCGGTCCAGGAAAAATTCGCCATCACGCCGTCGAGCTTTTCATAGCCGCGTTTGCGCCAGAAGGCATCGAGCGGGCGATAGTCCACCGGGCGTGCCGGGTGATCCTCCGACCGGATCACCCCGCAAAAGGCGGCATAGCGGCGACCAAGGGCGCGGGCATGGGCTTCGCGCGCATCAAAAAACGCGTGGCCGATCCCCTGCCCGCGATATTCCGGCAAAAGCACGGATTCGGCGCAGTAGAAAATATCCGTCAGGTCATAGCCTGTACCCGCAAAGGCTTTGGCGAAATCATCCGCGTGGTCTTCCATCGGTGTGCCGGTGGCTGCGCCAACCAAAGCCGCGCCATCAAACGCCCCGACCACCACGGCGCGCTCCGACTCGCGATAGCTCTGCAAATACCGCTCTTCGTAGTCCAGCGAGCCATTATAAAGATAGGGCCAGGCGCGAAACACCTCGATCCGCAGCCGCGCCACATCGGGCAGCGCTGCCACCAGATCATCACCGGTCAGAACCCGGGTGGTGATCATGACACCTGCCGCAGCCAGTCAGCGAGGTTGTAATAGGTGGTGACGCGGGTGATTTTGCCGTCTTTCAGGGTGAAAAATGATCCGGCGGGCAGCTTGTAGCTTTGCCCATGCGCCTCCGGCAGCCCCTCATCCGTTGCCAGATAGGTGCCATTCACCACAAATTCCGCCGCCGCCCGGTCGCCCTCGGCAAAGATCACCATATCGGTGAGGTTTTCGCGATAGCAGCGCTCCATATGAGCGCAAAATTCACGAAACAGAGCTTTGCCCTCGCGCACTTGCCCCTCATTCACATGATGGGCCACGTCATCGGCCAGCTCGGCCAGCATCCCGTCGATATCACCCCTGTTGAACGCATCGAAATAGCGGGCAATCACATCTTTGCTCATTTGAACCTCAGCTCTCGTCGTAATTGTCATCCGGCAACGGCGGGCCAAAGCGCGCAATCATCCGGTCGCGGATCTGGTCGCGGGCCTGCCGATAGGCGGCCAGTTTTTCCTCGCGCATGGTGCCCAGCCCCGTCGGGTCGAGCACCGGCCAATATTCCACATCGAGATGATGAAACCGGGTCAGCTCCAGCGCCATCCGCTGGCTTGCCGGGCTGAGCGCGACGATCAGGTCATAGGATGAAATCTCATCGCCCCATTCGCGCATCTCGTCGAAACTGCGCACCTTATGCATATGCAGCGGCACACCTATTTCCTCGCAGACCGAGACCGAAAACCCATCGACCTCCATCTCGCTTTTCACCCCGGCCGATTGCACATAGGTCCGCTCGCCATAGAATTTCTTCATCATCCCTTCGGCCATCGGGGATCGCACCGCGTTGTGATCGCAGCAGAACAGCACCGATTGAGGAAGCGACGCGCCCAAAACCTACCCCCAGTGCAAAACGCAGATAAGGGTGAACAGCCGTCGGGCGGTATCACGATCAACCTCGGCCTTGCCTTCCAGCCGTTCGATCAGCACCCGCGCGCCTTCGTCGTGAATGCCGCGCCGAGCCATGTCTATGGTTTCGATCTGCGCCGCCGGCAGGTTTTTTACCGCGTCGAAATAGCTTTCGCAAATCTGGAAATAATCCTTCACCACTTGCCGGAACGGGCCGAGTGAGAGGTGAAATTCCCCCGCCTTTTCGCCGCTCGCTTCGGTGACCGCATCCACCACCAGCCTCTTGTCGCGGATCGACAGGGTCAGCGCATAGGGGCCTTCGGGCGGCTGATGATCACCGCGCGCCACCGGGGTAAAGCTATTCTCCTCCAACAGATCAAAGACCGCGACCTTGCGTTCCTGCTCGATCTCGGGCGTGGGCGCGGCAAGGCCGGTATCGTCAATCTCAATCTTGGAAATGCGGTTCATCGGGCTATCCATCTGCTCTTGCCCTGATTGATAGGGCACAGATCGGGGGCGACACAATCACCCCCGCACAGATAGCGCCCGAAAACGTCACGTATTAAGCTTGTCGAGCCGCACCTGCACCGACAGCCCATGCGCCTCCAGGCTTTCCGAGCTTGCCAGCACCGTCGCCGCCGGACCAATGGCTTTCAGCGCTTCGGGGGTCATTTTCGCAATCGTCGTGCGCTTCATGAAATCGAGCACTGACAGGCCCGACGAGAACCGCGCCGAACGGGCGGTGGGCAGCACGTGGTTCGGCCCGCCGACATAATCGCCCACGGCTTCCGGCGTGTAGCCGCCTAAGAACAAAGCCCCAGCATGGTGAACCTTATCGGCCAGCGCATCGGGATCGGTCACGCAAAGCTCAAGGTGCTCCGGGGCAATCCGGTCAGACAGCTTTGCGGCTTCCTCCAGATCGCGCACGGTGATCACCGCGCCGAAATCGCGCCAGCTTGCCCCGGCAATCGCCCGGCGTTCCAGCGTTTCAAGCCGTTTATCCACCGCCGCAGCCACCGCGCGGCCAAAACCTTCATCATCACAGATCAGGATGGATTGCGCGCTTTCGTCATGTTCGGCCTGGCTCATCAGATCCAGTGCAAGGAAATCCGGATCGTTGTTTTTATCAGCAATCACAAGGATTTCCGACGGCCCCGCGATCATGTCGATGCCGACCTTGCCGAACACCCGACGTTTCGCCGCCGCCACAAAGGCATTGCCCGGGCCGGTGATTTTATCGACCGGCGCGATGCTTTCGGTACCATAGGCCAGCGCCGCAACCGCCTGCGCGCCACCGATGCGATAGATCTCGTCAACGCCCGCAATCCGTGCCGCCAGCAGCACCAGCGGATTGATCGCGCCATCGGGCGTGGGCACCGTGATCGCCAACCGCTGCACCCCCGCCACCTTGGCCGGGATCGCATTCATCAACACGCTTGAGGGGTAAGTGGCGACCCCGCCGGGCACGTAAAGCCCCGCCGCCGCAACCGGCGACCAGCGCCAGCCCAGCGTTGCACCATCAGGATCGGTCCAGCGTTGATCTTCCGGCATCTGACGCACGTGATAGGCCCGGATGCGCTCGGCAGCGAGTTCCAGCGCCGCGCGCTCTTCGTCAGAGACCTTGGCACATTCCGCCTCGATCTCGGCTTCGCTGAACCGCATGCTCTCAGCCGTCAGCTCCAGCCGGTCAAATTTCGCCGTCAGTTCCAGCACCGCCGCATCGCCGCGATGGCGCACATCCGCAATGATCCCAGCCACGATATCGTCCACATCGGGGCTGTCTTCGCGCTTCATCCCCAGCAGGGCGGTAAAGCGCGCCTCGAAATCGGCGTCGGCAGTGTTCAGAAACTGGGGCATCGGCCTCTCCATCATGCGTGCCCCGACATAGCGTCACAGGCCCGCCGCCTCAAGATGCGGTGATCGTCGCAAAGCTTACGCAGGATGCTCCGGCCGATGCTTGGACGGCGCGACATAGGGTCGGGTAACGTCTTGCAGCACCACGTCCAGCGTTTCGACATTCAGCGCGATGGCACCATCGCCCGCAAGGGTCAGGATCACGCGCCCGGTGCCGTCTTCGCCGGGTTCAAAGGAAATAGACAAAAGCGACAAAATCAGATCGCTTTCCCCCTTATTCACCCCTTGGCTTTGAACTTTTTCAACATCGGAGATGGCGAGCACAGATTGCACCCGCTCTGCCGGACGCCCCCGCGCCGCCGCCGGTTCGACATCTTCCCAACGGAAGCGATTGAGCAGCAGGGAGAAGCGCCGCCGCCGCGGCTCCCATTTCATTTCGCTGCCGGGAAACACCGCATCCTGCGCCAATGCCGAAATGACCTGAAGATCATCCGCATCCAGCGCCATCAGTTTCAACGGGCGTTCGCCACCATCTTCAAATCGTGCATCCGTACTCATCAGCCCTTGATCCGTTCGATCTGTGCCCCAACTCCTGAGAGTTTACGGACCACATGTTCATAGCCACGGTCAAGATGATAGACCCGGCTGATCACGGTTTCACCCTCAGCCGCAAGCCCCGCCAAGATCATACTGACCGAGGCACGCAGATCAGTGGCCATCACCGGCGCGCCGCGCAGGCGCTCAACCCCGGTCACCGTGGCAACACCGCCCTGCACCTCGATCTCGGCCCCCATGCGCAGCAGTTCCGGCGCGTGCATGAAACGGTTTTCAAAGATCGTTTCGTGCAGGTTGCTCACCCCGTCTGCCGTGGTCATCAGTGCCATCATCTGCGCCTGAAGGTCGGTCGGGAAGCCCGGGAAGACCTCGGTGGTCACATCCACCGCCTTCACTCGCTCGCCCGGCTTGTGGCTCACTTTCAGCCCGCGCTCGGTTTCCTCAACCGTCACGCCGGTTTCTTCCAGCTTGTCGGCAAAGCTCGCCACCAGCTCGCGGGTGCCGCCAAGGCATTCCACCTCGCCGCCAGCAATCGCCGGGGCCAGCATATAGGTGCCCAGCTCGATCCGGTCGGTCACCACCGGATGCGTGGCGCCGCCCAGCCGGTCAACGCCCTGGATTTCGATGCGATCCGTGCCCTCGCCTTCAATCTGCGCCCCCATCGCGCGCAGGCAGCGCACCAGATCCACGATCTCGGGTTCGCGGGCCGCATTGCTCAGCACCGTGGTGCCTTTCGCCAGCGTCGCCGCCATCACGATATTTTCGGTCGCCCCAACCGAGGCAAAGCTCAGCGTGATCTCGGCCCCTTTCAGCCCGCCTGCCGTCTTGGCATGCAGATAGCCGTCACGCAGGTCGATCTCGGCCCCCATCGCCTCAAGCCCATGAATATGCAGGTCCATCGGCCGCGCCCCGATGGCACAGCCGCCGGGCAGCGATACTTCGGCATGGCCTTCGCGCGCCAAGAGCGGCCCCAGCACCAGATTCGAGGCGCGCATTTTCCGCACGATGTCGTAATCCGCCCGGGTCGAGCTCAGCGCGTGCCCCGACAGCGCCAAAACTTGCCCCTCTTGCAGGGTCGCCGCATCCGCGCCAAGCGATTGCAGCAATGTCGACATGGTCTTGATATCCGACAGGCGCGGCGCGTTGGTCAGGATCAGCGGCTCTTCGGACAACAGCGTCGCAGGCATCAGCGTCAGACAGGCATTTTTCGCCCCGGCAATAGGGATTTCGCCTTTCAGCGGGCCGTTGCCCGTCACCACAATCGAATCCATACTGCCCCGCTATTCTTTCTCTGCTTCTACCTGCTCGTCCGACCGCGCCCGGGCCTGCGCCTTGCGCCGCCCCATATTGGCTTTCAACGCCGCTTTCAGCCGCTCGTCACGCGATGAGGGCTTTTTCTTTTCGGCGTTTTTGTCAGGCTTTTCGCTCATGCAGACCTCTCTAGCGCAGGGGGGGAAAAGCGTCCAGCGCCCGTAAAAATCCGGGCGATCTGCCGCCGACATCCCGCAGCCGATTTTTCTTCGAAAAGGTGCTTGCGCCGGGTGTGAAATACGTCTAATCAGCCGCCCACGGCACGCCGCAGTAGCTCAGTGGTAGAGCGCACCCTTGGTAAGGGTGAGGTCGGGAGTTCAATCCTCCCCTGCGGCACCATATCCCTTAGTATATAGCGATTCACCATGTGTTGATTCAGCGCATTCCATTGCTATGCACCCTGCCCCATCCTATCCCCAGGAATCCAAGAGCCGCTCGGATATCACCTATTTTGCTCTTGCCGTCGCGTTATGCGCAACACACTGACAGATAGAGCAATTTAGGGTTGTAAAAATACTGGAGACGCTCTTACCTATGGCCATGGGGCAGAATCAAATCATCGAAGACCTTTTGGAAGATCTGGGGAAAATTTGCCCCGGGGGCTATTATCTGGCCCTTCATATTCGTTTCACAGCGCCATTGATGATGTTCCAGACCTATAACCCGGTCTGGACCGACCATTACTCCAAGAATGCCTATGCTCTTCGCGACCCAATCGTCGCCTGGGGCATTTCCCGTACCGGCGCGACGCGCTGGAGCGAGATTGATCTGCCCGATCCATTCGGCATCATGGCTGAGGCCGCCGGATATGGCCTGAAATTCGGAGTCTGCGTGTCCTGCGGTCCAATGACCGCGCGTACGATCGCCTCTGTAACCCGTTCCGACCGGGAATTCACCGACGAAGAAATCGCGGCGATTTCCGGTATTGTTTTGCACCTGCATACCGAGACCGAACCCCCCGATAATCTGACGCCCGCAGAAGTGGAAGCGTTGCAGGTCATCGCGTCAGGGGAGCGCTATGCTGCCGGGGCAGCCCGATTGGGCATCTCCGAGTCTGCGCTAAAAGCCAGACTTACGTCAGCGCGCAGAAAGCTATTCGCTCGCACCTCAGCCGAAGCCATTCAACGCGCGAAGGACTACCAGCTACTCTAATGCCTGCCATGAGAGCTGTTTAGTCCGTCTGCCTCGCGCAGGCCAAGTTGGGACGTGAGCGGATAGTAGCTGCTCAATCCTGACTTGGAGAATCCAATGCAAACAACGACGCTTTCCTTCGCCAACATACACAACCATGGCGAGCTATTCGCAAATCTGCTTCGCGCTAGACGGCAAAGTTTCATCGTGCAAAACAAATGGGAATTGCCCGAAGCCATGGGGATGGAATTCGATCAATACGACACGCCAGCCAGCCGCTGGGTGGCTGTGCACCATCTGGGGCAAGTCTATGCAGGCATCCGGCTGACCCCGACCACCGCCCGGGTGGGCATCTATACCTATATGATCCGCGACGCTCAGCGCGGGCTGCTCGACTCGATCCCTTCGGACCTGCTCTTTGAAGAAGCGCCGGTGGCTGAAAACGTCTGGGAAAGCTCGCGGGTCTTTGTTGCCCATGACACGCCGCAGAAACTGCGCCGCGTGGTGCATCTGCAGCTGATCGAGGAAATGACCAAGACCGCGCGCGATCTTGGCGCGACCAAGGTGCTGGGGCTGATCCCCGCGAACTGGCCGCGTTGGGCCAAACGCCGTGGGCTCGATGCTGAAGCCGCCGGGCGGGTGATGCATATCGACGGGGTCGACAATCAATGCGTCTCGATCAACCTGGCTGAAAAGATGCACTGATCTGCCAAAAGAAAACCTCCCGCCTTTCGGGGCGGGAGGCAAAACTTGCAGGCCTGAACAGATCAGTCTGTTTCAACCCATTCATAGGGCCGGGTAAATTCGCCCAGCACATGTTCGACTTTTTCGCGGTCGACCTCGCCGTTGGCTTTCAGTTGCGCCACCATGCCCAGCTTTTTCGATTCCGCTACGCCGACCACCTCAACCGGCAGCCCCGCCGCTTCCAGCGCGGCGTTATAAACCCGGGTAATCGCCTCTTTGCGCAGATCGGGTTTGAACACCTTGCCCACGGCGGTTTTCGGCAGCTCATCGACGATTGAGATCTTTTTCGGGATCGCGGCGCGCTCATGGATATGCGTACGGGCAAATTCCATCAGCTCATCTTCTGTCACCTCTGCCCCGTCGATCAGCTCGACATAGGCACAGGGGATTTCCCCAGCAAAGCCATCGGGCTGACCAATCGCGCCGCAGAAGGCCACCGCCGGATGGCCCGCCAGCGCTTCTTCAATCTCGGCCGGGTCGATATTATGCCCGCCCCGGATGATCAGGTCTTTCGCCCGCCCGGTGATCCACAGATAGCCGTCTTCATCAACCCGCCCCAGATCGCCGGTGCGCAGATATTTCCCGCCTGCATAAAGGCCAAAATTCTTGCCGTCTTCGGTATAGGTATGGCCGGTAAACACCCCGGGGTTTGACACGCAGATCTCGCCCACTTCATCTGGGCCAAATTCCTTGGTGATCGTGCCATCCGCATCGCATTGCAGGATTTTCACCTCGTTATAGGGGAAGGGTATCCCCACCGAACCGATCTTCTTCTGCCCCTCGCCCATCGGGTTGGCGGAGACCAGACAGGTGGATTCGGTCAGCCCATAGCCCTCAACCAGCGTCACGCCAGTGGCCTTCTCAAAGCGGTGAAACAGCTCCACCGGCAGCGGCGCCGAACCGGAAAACGCCACTTTCAGCGACGATACATCGGCATCCACCGGCCGCTGCATGATCGCGGCAATCGCGGTGGGCACGGTGATGATGAAATTCACCTTCCAGCGCTCGACGAGTTTCCAGAAATTGTGAAACACGCCGTCACCGCGATAGCCCGCAGGCGTCGGCATGACCATATGCGCCCCGGCGGTCAGCACCGCCATAAAGGTCACATGCACCGCAAACACATGAAATAGCGGCAGCGGGCACAGGATCACATCATCGGAGTCGAACAGCAGATTGCCCCCAAGCCAGCCATTATAGGCCACCCCCACGAAACGATGCTGCGCCACTTTCGGAACGCCCGTGGTGCCGCCGGTGTGGAAATAGGCCACCACCCGGTCGCCTTCGCTATCGGCAAATTGCAGCTCGGTGCTTTGCCGGGCAACGGCCTTGTTGAAATCCATCACTTTTGCGGAATGCTGCGGCTTCACCTTCGGGCGAATGATCGGCACGATCAGGTTTTTCGGGAAGGTCAGATAGCGGTTGAGATCAACCTCAAGCACATGCTGCACATTCGGCGCCATCGCGATCGCTTCATGGGCTTTCTCAGCCACATCGCTCTTCGGGAAGCCTTTCAGCGTCACCACCACCTTGGCGTTGGTTTCGCGCAGAATGCCGGCGATATGCTCGGGATCCAGCAGCGGGTTCACCGGATTGACGATCCCGGCCATCATCCCGCCCATCAGGGTCAGAAGCGTTTCATTGGCATTGGGCAGGATATAGGCGACCACATCATTTTCACCGACGCCCAGACTGCGAAACAGGTTGGCGGCCTGCACCGATTTGGCGAAAAATTCCGTCCAGCTCAGGGTTTCGGCCTTGTCGGTGGGGCCAGAGAATATCTGGAAGGAAACCGCAGGTTTCGCCCCATGTGCCTCGGCCACGCTTTTCATCATCTTATAGGCAGTCTGCGGAATGTTGCGCGCGTCCCAGCTTTTTTCAGCTTCAATCGCGTCCCGATCCGCCGGTACATCGTATTTATATCGCGCCATCTGGCGGCCTCCCCCATCCTGCTTTTGTGGCGCAGACACTGAGCGATGCGCCGCAATGCCGCAAGCGTGACGTGACGTGGCAAGTCACTCTGCTGCCAGCCCGTCGGTAAATTGCAGCCGCGCCAGACGCGCGTACAGCCCGCCTTCGGCCACCAGCGCATCATGACTACCCTGCGCCACGATCCGCCCCTCGTCAAACACCACGATCCGGTCGGCTTTCTTCACCGTGGCCAGCCGGTGCGCGATGATGATCGTGGTGCGCCCACGGGCCATCTCCTCCACCGCCTGTTGCACCAGCCGTTCGCTTTCCGCGTCCAGCGCGCTGGTGGCTTCGTCGAGCAGCAGGATCGGCGCGTCGCGCAGGATCGCGCGAGCAATGGCGATGCGCTGTTTCTGCCCGCCCGACAGCATCACGCCGCGCTCGCCCAGATAGCTGTCATAGCCATCCGGCAGCTTGCTCAGAAACTCATGCGCGGCAGCGGCTTTGGCGGCAGCCTCCACCTCGGCATCTGTCGCATCAAGCCGACCAAAGCGGATGTTCTCCCGCGCCGATGTGGCAAAAATCACCGCATCCTGAGGCACCAGCGCGATCTGTTTGCGAAAATCGCTCCGGCCCGCTTCGCGCAGATCAACGCCATCAATTTTCACCGCGCCTTCGCCCGGATCATAGAACCGCTGGATCAACTGGATGATGGTCGATTTCCCCGCCCCTGACGGGCCGACCAGCGCCACGGTTTCGCCGGGTTTCACATGCAGCGCGATCTGATCCAGCGCCACATGTTTGGGCCGCGCCGGATAGCGGAATGTAACCTGATCAAACTCGATCTCGCCCGAGACTTTCGCAGGCATGGCGGTCGGCTTAGCCGGGTCTTTCACCGTGTCCTCAGCCGTCAGCAGCTCAACCAGCCGTTCCGTCGCCCCGGCGGCGCGTTGCAGTTCTGACCAGATCTCGGTCAACGCCCCCACTGCGCCCGCCGTCATGATCGCATAGATCACAAACTGCACCAGCGCGCCGATGGTCATCACATCCGCCCGCACATCCCGCGCGCCCATCCAGAGCACCCCGACAATGCCGGAAAACACCAGCGTGATCACGATCACCGTCATGAAAGCGCGGGTGGCAATGCGGGTTTTGGCCGATTTATAAGCCTCTTCCGTCACATCGCGAAATTCCCTGCGCGAGGCTGTTTCATGGGTAAAGGCCTGCACCGTCTGCACTGACAGCAAAGCCTCCGAGGCATTGCCCGAGCTTTTCGCGATCCAATCCTGATTTTGCCGCCCCAGCACCCGAAGCCGCCGCCCCAGCACAACAATCGGGATAATCACGATGGGCACGACCAGCAGCACCATGCCGGTCAGCTTGACTGAGGTAAAAAGCAGCATCGCCGTGCCGCCCAGCAGCATCAGCACATTGCGCAGCGCCACCGAAACCGACGAGCCGATCACCGACAGGATCAGCGTGGTATCGGTGGTGATCCGGCTCAGCACTTCGCCGGTCATGATCTTTTCATAAAAGGCCGGGCTGAGACCAATCACCAGCGAAAACTCCGCCTCGCGAATATCAGCCACCACCCGTGCGCCGAGCCGCGTGACGAGGTAATAGCGCAGCCCGGTCCCCACCGCGAGCAGCAGCGCCACCGCCAGCGCGGCAAAGAAATACTGATCCAGCATCGCGTCACCGGTGGTTTCAAACCCGTCGACCACCCGGCGCACCGCCAGCTGCATGACCAGCGATACCGACGCCGTCAGAAC
>JARRIY010000008.1:0-31994 GCA_037379985.1 Maritimibacter sp. | reverse complement strand
CTCGCCCATATTGACGACCCCGGACAGGACATTGCCCAGTATCTGCACGACAATGCCCACGACAATCGTGATCAGAATGAATTTCAGCGCCATCGTGCCCAAAGCAGCCAGCCCGGCCTCGCCTGCGAAATCCCCAAGCGCATCGCGGGCAAAGAAGCGGTTCAGGAACCAGACAATCAGGATGACATCAGCGATCAGCTGAAAAAGGGCGGTGCGTTGTTCCTGTGTCATGCGGCTCTCCTTGTCCGGGGTATCCCGGGGTCATGCTGTGTAGCTTACACACAACATGGTGTTAAATATCTTTAACGTCAAGTCCCCTGCCTGACCTTGGATCAAATGCGCATGAAAAAAGCCGGGGCAGCGCGCCGCCCCGGCTCTGAATTCGCGTCGTCGCAGGGATTACGACCCGGCGATCAGGCCCATGCCTTCCAGCTTCAGGATCACCTGATGGGCGCAGTTATCGACGTCCACATTCTCGGTTTCCACCACCAGCTCGGCCCGTTCCGGAACTTCATAGGGGTCTGAAATCCCGGTGAATTCCTTGATCTTGCCTTCGCGGGCCAGTTTGTAGAGCCCTTTGCGGTCACGCCGTTCGCATTCCTCAATCGAGGTGGCCACGTGGACTTCCACAAAGGCGCCATGGCTTTCCACATCTTCACGCACCGCGCGGCGGGTCGAGGTATAGGGCGCGATGGGCGCACAGATCGCGATGCCGCCGTTTTTGGTGATCTCAGAGGCCACATAGCCGATGCGGCGGATGTTCAGGTCGCGGTGCTCTTTCGAGAAGCCGAGTTCCGAGCTGAGGTTTTTCCGCACGATATCGCCATCGAGCAGCGTCACCGGACGCCCGCCCATTTCCATCAGCTTGACCATCAGCGCGTTGGCGATGGTGGATTTGCCCGAGCCCGAGAAGCCGGTGAAGAACACGGTAAAGCCCTGTTGCGAGCGCGGCGGCTTGGTGCGGCGCAGCTCTTTCACCACTTCCGGGAAGCTGAACCATTCCGGAATATCCAGCCCTTCCGACAGACGACGGCGCAGCTCGGTGCCTGAGATGTTCAGAACGGTCACGCCCTCTTCGATCTCGTCCGCCGGTTCGTATTGGGCGCGTTCCTGCACATAGACCATATGTTTGAAATCGACCATTTCGACGCCGATCTCATCCTGATGTTCGCGGAACAGTTCCTGCGCATCATAGGGGCCATAGAAATCTTCGCCCGCCGAGTTTTTGCCGGGGCCGGCATGGTCGCGGCCAACGATGAAGTGGGTGCAGCCGTGATTGGCGCGGATCAGACCGTGCCAGACGGCTTCACGCGGGCCAGCCATACGCATGGCGAGGTTGAGCAGGCTCATCGTGGTGGTCGATTGCGGGTATTTGTCCAGCACCGCCTCATAGCAGCGCACGCGGGTGAAGTGGTCCACATCGCCCGGTTTGGTCAGGCCGACGACCGGATGGATCAGCAGGTTGGCCTGCGCTTCTTTCGCGGCGCGGAAGGTCAGCTCCTGGTGGGCGCGGTGCAGCGGGTTGCGGGTTTGGAAGGCCACAACGCGGTTCCAGCCCAGCTTGCGGAAATAGGCGCGCAGCTCGTTCGGCGTGTCGCGACGGGCGCGGAAATCGTAATGCACCGGCTGCTGGATGCCCACAACCGGGCCGCCCAGATAGACTTTGCCCGCATGGTTATGCAGGTAGTTCACCGCCGGATGGGCCAGATCGTCGGCACCAAACACTTTTTCGGCTTCGCGGGCTTTGTTCGGCACCCAGTTATCAGTCACGGTCATGGTGGCGAGGATCACGCCTTCCTGATCGCGCAGGGCGATGTCCTGACCGTCTTCGAGGCTGGCGGCAAACTCTTCCGACACATCGAGGTTGATCGGCATCGGCCAGAGCGAGCCATCGGCCAGGCGCATGTTTTCCACCACGCCATCATAGTCTTCCTGGGTCAGAAAGCCTTTCAGCGGGTTGAAGCCGCCATTCATCAACAGCTCAAGATCGCAGATCTGGCGCGGGGTCAGATCCCAGCTCACCAGATCGGCGGCTTCGACTTTCAGCTTCTGCGCGCTCTCATACGAGACGTAGAGCTCGGGGATGGGGGTAAGATTTTTCTGCACGATAGATGTCCTGTGTTTAAGCGGAACAAGTCTGCTGGTGGTGCCGGTCAGTTCCGCATGAAGTGCGTCATATTCGGCGAATTTTCGGGCGAGGAAACGATCTGTGAGCCGGGTCTTTTCCGCAGCCCCCCGGGGGGTAAGCTCATAGGCAAAGCGCTGGCGCTTGTCCGGGCCTGCACGGTCGCAGACCTTGACGAACCCGGCGCCGGTGGCGCTGCGCAAAAGCGTGTTCAAACGCCCAAGCGATACGCCGATTGCCCCGGCCGTTGCACGCTGCGAAGCCTCCGGCGCCGTTTCTAACTGGCGCAGGAGGCGGAAGAGCTGATCTTCTTCCGGCAGGGCAATTGTGGCGTCGGTCGGGGCCATCAAAAACGACTCAAAGTATGTTCACGCGTGAACACATCTCAGATTTTGCCCGTTTGGAAAAGCGATAGTTTCGGAAACAAAGTGTTTTGCGCGATTTCAGGCCCATATCGCGCAGCGCTTGGGCTGCGTGGGAATCTGTTCCAACGGCGCGGGGCGCGGGGAAACACTATTTATGCGTGAGGAGGCTCAAACGGGACTGGCTGGCCTGCCGGAGCTAGGCGGGCGCTGCCGGGTTCGTTCCAGTGAAACAAGGTAAGATGAGTTTTGCTCGGATCAGTGCGCGAGCTGTAAAGCATCCCGTCCAACCCCAACTCCCGCACCCGGTCGCTGATCGCCCAGGTGGGCGAGGGCTTACCTTCGGTCCGGATTTTTTGCCACTGCGCGGCGCGGTGGGTGACATCAATATCAAAATAAGCCGTTGCGGCAGGATCGCGCAGATCGACCACGCGGGCATTGGTGACTTCCAGAGGATAGATGGCGCGCTCCGGATCGCCCGCGCGCAGATAGATCTTTGTGGCAATCGCCGCGCCTTCCGGCGTTGCCGACAGATAGAGCGCCCGTTGTCCGTTGTAGTGAGAGCGCCCCTCCGGCGCCCGCGCCGGGCCGAGAATGTCTCCGGCATCTTTGACGAATTTCATCCGCCAATAGATGCCGGAAACCAAGAGCGCTTTCACGCCCAGAAGCCCCAGCCGTCGGGCGTGAAGCCGTGATCGAGCGCGATCCTTGTGGCGATTTCCTCGCCGGTCCAGATCGCCAGCGCTGAAACCGGCTGATCGGGCAGGGTGGCGATCAGTTGCGCCACCGCGCCGGGGCCGTCTTCAGGCATTGCGCCACCGCGCCGGGGCCGTCTTCAGGCTCGGGTTCGGTCTGCTGGCAATCGTAGCCCGCCTGATCAAGCGCAGCCTGTACCGCGTCCCAGTCCGCCGAGGCACCGGGCAGGAAGGCATAATCGACGTTGATCTCGTCGGGCAGCTCCGCCCCGTCGGCGAGTTCGGCGAAGACCGCGAGGGTCTCCGCCTTTTGCTGTTCGAAATCGTGGCTCATTCCTGCGCGGCGAGCCAATGCTCGGCGTCGAGCGCGGCCATGCAGCCCATGCCAGCCGAGGTGACGGCCTGACGATAGACATGGTCGGTCAGATCGCCCGCGGCAAACACGCCTTCGATGCTGGTGCGGGTCGAACCCGGCTCAACCTTCACATAGCCGCCATTATGCAGCTCAAGCTGGTCTTTCACCAATTCGCTGGCAGGGGCGTGGCCGATGGCTATGAACACCCCGTCGGCGGGCACTTCGGTGATTTCGCCGGTTTTCACGTTCTTGGCGCGCACGCCGGTCACGCCCATCGGCATATCGGTGCCTACAACCTCGTCCAGCACATTGTCCCAGAGCACTTCGACTTTCGGGTTTTTCAGCAGCCGGTCGATCAGCACCTTTTCGGCGCGCAGTTCATCGCGCCGGTGGATCAGCGTGACCTTGGAGCCGAAATTGGTCAGGAACAGCGCTTCTTCCACGGCGGTGTTGCCGCCGCCGATCACGACGATGGGCTTTTCACGGTAGAAGAACCCGTCGCAAGTGGCGCAGGCCGAGACGCCGAAGCCTTTGAACTTCTCTTCGCTCTCCATCCCCAGCCATTTGGCGCGCGCGCCGGTGGCCAGGATCACCGCATCGGCGGTGTAGATGGTGCCGCTGTCGCCCTTGGCGGTGAAGGGGCGGTTTTGCAGGTCGAGCTCGGTGATCAGATCGCCGATGATCTCGGTGCCCATGGCGCGGGCATGCTCTTCCATCTTCTGCATCAGCTCGGGGCCCTGCACTTCGGTGAAGGAGGGGTAGTTTTCCACCTCGGTGGTGGTGGTCAGTTGGCCGCCCGGCTCCATCCCTTGTACGAGGATGGGCGACAGCATGGCGCGCGAGGCGTAAACCCCGGCGGTGTAGCCCGCCGGGCCGGAGCCGATGATCAGAACCTTGGTGTGACGTGTTTCAGACATGGGAAATCCCTTCGAGAATTCGTGGTTGGGATTGGATATAGTCTGCCCACCCCTTGGCTGAAACCCCTTGCGACAGCTTGTCTGTTTGGTGGGGTGTTTTCAGGGTGGAGAAATGATCTTGCGCGGCTGTGAAAGAATATTGCGCATCCCTGCGCCCAGGAGTAGGCTTTGCGCAACTTCACGAAGGAAAACCGATGCCACACGCGAAACTCGACCCGATTGATCGCATGATTTTGGCTGAATTGCAGGCCGATGGCCGGATGACCAATGTTGAATTGGCCAAACGCGTGGGTATTTCCGCGCCGCCTTGCCTGCGCCGTGTGCGCACCCTGGAAGAGGCCGGGTATATCCGCGGCTATCATGCCGATGTCGAGGCGCGCAAGCTCGGGTTCGAGGTGCAGGTGTTCGCCATGGTCGGGCTGGTCAGTCAGGCCGAGGTGGATCTGTCGGCCTTTGAAGAGCGTTGCCGGGGCTGGTCGCTGGTGCGCGAGTGCCACATGCTGAATGGCGAGGTGGATTTCCTGCTGAAATGCGTGGCGCCCGATCTTTCGACTTTCCAGAATTTCCTCACCGAGCAACTGACGGCGGCGGAAAACGTCGCCAGTGTGAAAACCTCGTTGGTGATCCGCGACGCGAAAGACGAGCCGGGCGTGCCGTTTGACGTGCTCGAAGCCCGGGTGAACGCGGAGAGCTGAGGCGGGTTTTCCGCATCCGTTCCGGTGACGAGCTTGGCGAGTGACAAGAGCGTGCATCCGGATTGCAGCGCTGCACCCGAGTGCCGGGGGAATGCCCGCCTTTAGAGGCGACCTTATCCGCGGATAAGGAGTTCTGTTTGTTTACAAATGGTTACACTGTGTTGCCCGTTCGTTTCCACAGCGGGCGGTGCTTTGGGTACGCCGCGCCAAGTGTTTTCTGAAAACACTTGGTAAGACCTTTTTGAAAGGTCTTACCCGCATTTCAAACTCAAGCAGCCCGGGTGAATGAAGAAAGCAGAAAACTGAGCGGGGCAGGTGGCAGATTGTTGGCGGGCTGAAGCCCGCCCTACATACCCGCGCCCCTCACTGCCTGATCAGCAATAGCGCTCAACCCCCACCAATTGCGGATAGGAATAGCGGTCGCCCATGGCCCAGCCGAGGGGCAGGATGCGGGCGAGCTCTGCCCGGTCTTCATCGCTGAAGGCAATCTCGTCCGCTCCGGCCCAATCGGCCAGATGCGCTGGGCTGCGGGTGCCGGGGATCGGGATCAGATGCTCGCCCTGATCCAGCGTCCAGGCAATCGCCACGGCGGCGGCACTCCAGCCGCGCTCTGCCGCGAAATCGCGAAAGGCCTGCACATAGCCCATATTATGGCTGAAATTGCGCCCGACAAAGCGCGGGTTGCTCTTGCGAAAATCCGTGTCGCCAAACGACGCAGGCACCAGATCTGTATCGCCCAGAATGCCCCGGCCCAGCGGCGAGAAAGGCACGAAGGCGGTGCCCAGCTCTGCGCAAGCCTGGATCATTCCCAGTTCCGGCAGGCGGGTCCAGAGCGAATATTCCGATTGCACCGCCGCCACCGGGGCAACCTTGGCGGCGAGCCGCAGCGAGGCGGGCGAGATTTCGGAATAGCCGAAGCCACCGATCAACCCGTCTTTGCGGAAGCTTTCCAGCGTGTCGGTGACCTCTTCAATCGGCAGCGACCAGTCGCGCCGATGCACATAATAGAGCTCGACATGATCCACCCCGAGCCGCTTCAGCGAGCCTTCCAGCGCATTGCGCAGATGGGATTTGGAGTTATTGGCGGTGCCGCGCGGGGCACCGAGCACGATGCCGCTCTTGGTGGCGATTTTGAAGCGCTTGCCGCGTGCCTGTTGCCAGGCCCCGATCACGCTTTCGCTCACCCCGGCGCCGTAAAGCTCGGCGGTGTCGAGAAAATCAATCCCGGCCTCCCAGGCGGCATCGAGCGTGGCAAAGCTCTCGGTCTCATTGGTTTTGCCATAGAACCCGGCAAAGCTCATGCAGCCCAGCCCGATGGCCGAGACCTCGGGCCCGTTCGCCCCCAATTTGCGTTTCTTCATGCGCGCCTCCTCAGATCACGAACTCGCCCGCGACCATGATCGCGGTGCGGCTGCCATCCTGCCCGATGCCGGTGACCGAAATCTCCGGCGAGCCGATCATGCAGTCATGATGGATATTGCTGTCATTCGCCCCGGCCGCTTCGCGGTCGGCATCGGCGGCAAGGTTGGAGCTGTAGCTGTTGCCAAAGGCGATATGGCAGGCGGCGTTTTCATCAAACAAGGTATTGAAGTACAAAACGTTTGATTGCGCGATGGGCGAGCTGGCAGGCACCAGCGCCACTTCGCCCAGATGGCTTGCGCCCTCATCCGAAGTGAAGTGTTTGCGCGCCACATCGCCACCGCTTGTGGCTTCGATCTTCACCGCCTTGCCGCCGGAAAATTCGACTTCCAACCCTTCGACAATCGTGCCGTTGATCACTGCCGGTTTGGTCATCACCACGCGGCCCTCGGCGCGATTGCGGTCGGGCATGGTGAAGACTTCTTCGGTCGGCAGGTTGGGGGCATATTCGGTGCCGTCTTCCAGCGCCATTCCGCCGCCAACCCATTGATGGCCCTTGGCCAGACCCAGCGTGAGGTCGGTGCCGCCGCCTTCGAAATGCAGCGCATCGAACCGCGCGGCGTTCAGCCAGTCACGGCGCCGTGCCAGCTCGGCAAAGTTATCGCGCCAGGCGGCGACCGGATCGTCGCGATCCAGCCGCAAGGCGGCAAACACATAGCCCCAAAGCTTTTCAACCGCATCATCGGGGGCGAGGTCGGGAAAGACCTGCCGCGCCCAGCCTTCGGTGACGAAAGGCACGATATTCCAGTTCACCTCGCCGCTGGTGACGGCGTTCAGCATCGGGCGGGCGGCTGTCGATGTGGCGGCATTCATCTGGGCCACATGGGCGGGATCCTGTTCGGCCAGCAGCCCCGGCGTGCCACCGGCAATCGCCAGCCGCGCCGCGCCATTTTCATAGGCCTGAGCCATTGCGGTATAAAGCCAGCCCGGGGCGGTTTCGAAGGCCGCGCCTTTGCCGTCGGTAAAGCGGGCAAGGGTGATGGCATCATCGGCAAAGAACGGCGCCACATTCGAGGCCCCCGCCGCATAGGCCGCACGGGTAATCCGGCGCACCAGATCCAGCGCCCCGGTATCGGCGGTGATAATCAGCTCTTGCCCGTCTTTCAGCCCCAGCCCAAAGCCCACGCAAAGCGCCGCCAGCCGGTCCAGCATCTCGTTCCGTTCCATAGTCACTCCTCAGGAAAACGCAGCCTCTAGGGCAATCTCGATCATATCCCCGAAACTGGTCTCGCGTTCGGAGGAAGGCAAGGCGGCACCGGTGATTAAATGATCCGAGACGGTCAGCACCGACAGCGCCCGCACATTATAGCGCGCGGCAAGAATATATAGTTCGGCGGTTTCCATCTCGACCGCCAGAACCCCATGCCGCGTAAGCTGTTCATTCAGATCGGCGCGCTAGTCATAGAAAACATCAGATGAATAGATGCCTCCTATATGTGTGGATATATTTTTGCCTATTGCGGCGTTCTGTGCATGTTTCAACAGATCGAAATCCGCAACCGGGGCGTAATTCAGCTCGCGAAACATGCCGCTTGATGGGGTGGAAAGGGTTGAGGCGGTCATCGCCAGCACCACATCGCGCAGCGCGACCTCTTCCTGCATCGCGCCGCAGGAGCCGACACGGATCAGGGTTTTCGCGCCGAACTCGCGGATCAGCTCATTGGTATAGATCGACAGGCTGGGCATCCCCATGCCCGATCCCTGAATGCTGACCCGATGCCCGTTCCATGTGCCGGTAAAGCCCAGCATCCCCCGGGTTTCGTTCACCAATTCGGCATCTTGCAGAAAGTTTTCCGCCGCCCATTTTGCCCGGTAAGGATCGCCCGGCATCAAAACGGTTTCGGCAATCTGATCGGGCGCGGCGCCAATATGGGTGGTCATGATGTTCTCCTTATCACGCCGCGACTATGGCCCGAAGCGCGAGAGGAGAAAAGCAGGTTCACATCTGTGAATACCTAGGCAGGGGGCACGTTTCGAACATGCCCCCTCCGATGGTGATTAGATGGCGCAATCTTCCTTGCTGCCACCGGCGGCCAGATATTCGGCCATCCATTTCGGTGCGCGGCCACGGCCGGACCAGGTTTCCGATGCATCCGCCGGATTGCGATATTTCGGGTCTACTTTCGCGCGCCCGTCATTGCTTTTACCGCCGCGGGATCCGGCTTTCGAGCCTTTCCCGGTCAGTTCATCCAGCGAATAGCCAAAGGCTTCCGCTGCTTTCTTGGCGGCTTCCAGAGCGGCTTTCTTTTCCGATTCGGCAAGGTCAATCAGCGCCTTGTCGACGTCTTTACGCAGTTCTTCCAGCTCTTTACGAGACATGGATTTCAGATCGTTTTTCATGTTTTCCCCAATAAAAACGAGTGGTGGCTTTTACTATCACAGCAGAATACCAGATTACAGGCGTCAAAATGCCCTCTTTTTCGTGTTATGGATATATTACTACCTATCGGTGAGCGGGATTTAGCCGGTAATGCGATAGCCGGGGGGGACATCGGCGGGATTAAAGGCGGCCGTTTCCACCTGATCGACCCGGGCATATCGCGGGCCCTCATGCAGGGCGCGCAGCATCTCGGCCACGCGGCTTTCGGGGCCGCCGATTAAAGCTGTGACGCTGCCATCGGCTTCGTTGCGCACCCAGCCTTCCAGCCCCAAAGCCCGGGCACGGCTTTCGGTCCAGGCGCGAAACGAGACCCCCTGCACGCGGCCAGTGACGCGGGCAAGCAGGGCGGTTTCGGGTATGGTGCGATCCGGCATGACGGCTCCTTATAACAGCAAGCCTATGCCAGACCCGGGGCTTTCGTAAAGCTCAGCGGGCCGGGTCGGCCAGCGTAACGATGTCGCCCATGATCGTATTCAGCTCGAAATCCTTCGGCGTATAGATGCGGGCGACGCCCATGGCTTTCATCCGCGCCGCGTCTTCATCAGGGATGATGCCGCCGACAACCACCGGAACATCGCCCAGCCCCTCCGCGCTCATCCGCTGCATCAATTCTTCGACCAGCGGGATATGCGAGCCGGACAGGATCGACAGCCCGACCACATGCGCGTTTTCGGCCTTGGCTGAGGCAACGATCTCTTCCGGCGTCAGGCGGATGCCGTCATAGGTGATATCGATGCCGCAATCGCGGGCGCGGGCGGCGATCTGCTCGGCGCCGTTGGAATGCCCGTCGAGCCCCGGCTTGCCGATCACCAGTTTCAGCCGCCGCCCCAGCGCATCGGAGACCCGGTCGACTTCGGCGCGCAGATCGTCCAGCCCTTCGGTGCGGTTCGACGGGGCAGGGGAGACGCCGGTGGGGCCGCGATATTCGCCAAAGACCTGCCGCATCGCGCCGCCCCATTCGCCGGTGGTCACACCTGCTTTCGCAGCGGCAATGGAGGCGGGCATGATGTTTTCGCCGGTTTCGGCCACCCGGCGCAGTTCGCTGAGCGCGGCCTCTACGGCACCTTCATCACGGCCCGCGCGCCAGGCTTCAAGCCTTGCAATCTGATCGGCCTCGGCTTCCGGATCGGCTTGCATGATCGTATCGGGGCCGGAGGTGAGCGGCGAGGCGGCGTGTTCTGTCCATTTATTCACCCCCACCACAGTGGTCTCGCCCGCTTCGATCCGGGCCAGCCGGCCAGCCGCGCGGCATTGCTTTCGACCAGCCGGGTTTTCATGTAGGCAATCGCCTCCATCGCGCCGCCCATTGCGTCGATCTGGGCCAATTCGGCCCGCGCGCCATCCTTCAGCGCCGCCACCTTGGCCTCAATTGCCGGGTTGCCTTCGAATATATCGCCATATTCCAACAGGTCGGTTTCATAGGCGAGGATCTGTTGCATCCTGAGCGACCATTGCTGATCCCAGTCGCGCGGCAGACCCAGCGCTTCGTTCCAGGCCGGGAGTTGCACCGCCCGGGCGCGCGCGGTTTTCGACAGGGTCACCGCCAGCATTTCCAAGAGGATGCGATAGACGTTGTTTTCCGGCTGCTGCTCGGTCAGGCCAAGGCTGTTGACCTGCACACCATAGCGGAAGCGCCGGAATTTCTCCTCCTCCACCCCGTAGCGTTCACGGGTGATCTCGTCCCACAGCTCGACAAAGGCGCGCATCTTGCACATCTCGGTGATGAAGCGGATGCCGGCATTCACGAAGAACGAGATCCGCCCGACCATCTCGGGGAACTGCGCGGCGGGCACTTTGCCGCGCAGATCGTCGAGCACGGTGGTGGCGGTGGCAAGGGCAAAGGCCAGCTCTTCCTCCGGCGTCGCCCCGGCCTCCTGCAAATGATAGGAACAGATATTCATCGGGTTCCATTTCGGCAGGTGCTCGCGGGTATAGGCGGCGACATCGGTGATCATCCGCAAGCTGGGCTGCGGCGGGCAGATATAGGTGCCGCGCGACAGGTATTCCTTGATCAGATCGTTTTGCACTGTGCCTTGAAGGGCAGAAATATCGGCGCCCTGTTCTTCTGCGGTGGCGATATAGAGCGCCAACAGCCAAGGCGCGGTGGCGTTGATCGTCATCGAGGTGTTCATCTGATCCAGCGGGATCGCATCGAACAGCGCGCGCATATCGCCCAGATGGCCGATGGGCACGCCAACCTTGCCCACTTCGCCACGCGCCAGCTTGTGATCGCTGTCATAGCCGGTCTGGGTGGGCAGGTCGAAGGCGACGGAAAGCCCGGTTTGCCCCTTGGCGAGATTGGTGCGGTAGAGCGCATTCGAGGCCGCAGCGGTGGAATGGCCCGCATAGGTGCGGAAAAGCCAGGTGCGATCGCGGGGCGGAAGCTCGTTTGTCATCGGGCGCTCATACTTATGTTGCAGTGCAGCATTGATGCAATACGCAAGATAATTACGCAACCCATAAGGTGATCGGAATATCGTTGCGTCACGATTATGGCGCTGCAGCGGTGCCAAGCGCGGGCAATTCGCTTGGTTCTGGCCACACCTTACCGCTTACGCGAGATCACCCGCGCAGGGGAGGGCAAAGCCCAGCTCGGCAAGCGGCTGCCGGGTTATTCGTAATACTCGATGGTATAGCCGCCGCAGACATCGACGCCGTATTTCTCCAGCACATCGCCATCTTTGAACTCGGCGCGGAAATGACGGCGAGCGCGGCGGTGCCGCTGGAAAGCAGCGTGGCGGAGGCGATGCCCGCGATCAGGGCGAATTTCAGGGGGATATTCATATACTCGTTCCTTTCCGGTGGGGCCCGGCATGGTGCGGGCTGGTCCGGTAACTTATGCAAGACAGCCGAGAGCGGGGCTCAGCGATAGGTATAGGTGCCGATTTTGCAGACGTTCACGCCGAATTTTTCCAGCACGTCGCCATCATCAAATTCCGCCCGGAAATCGTAGATGCAATAGCCCGAGCCATCGCGCGAAAAGTTGATGTCGATGGAATATCCGCTGCGCAGAACATCATTGCCAAGGTGATCACGGCCCCAGGTCGTCATATCGCGATGCGAGCCGTAGAAGGCGACGATGGTATAGCCCGTGCGGTTTTCAATCGTGACCCAGCGGTTTAGATTTTCGGCTTTGGCGGGGGCAGCAAATATGGTGGCTGCAGCAATCGCGGACGCGATGGCGGCGGGGGCGAACCGACGCCGGGTAACCAAATGGGGCATAATCCCCTCCTCTTTACAATACGACAGCTTCAGCCTAGCCCCGTTTTTCCTAACGGCAAATTGATTTTGTGTGAAATGGGCGCATATGTCCCGCTTTGGCTGGACGGAGGCGCGATTTGGTGAGATTTCTTCCCACATGACGCAGACGGTCGAGCTTCCTCTTTGGGTTCTTATTCTGATCCTTGCTTTTGCAACGGTGACCTTTTCGTCGCATTTCCTGTTTCCCTCCGTCCGCTGGTTTTTCCGTAAGCGGTTGGAACGCGCGGTGGCCGAGCTGAATACGCGGCTGACCCGCCCCATCGAGCCGTTTAAACTGGCCCGTCGTCACGACATGATCCAGCGCCTGATCTATGATCCGAAAGTGGCCGAGGCGATTGCCGAATATGCCAATGAAAAGGGCGTGCCGGAACAGGTGGCCTTTCAGCTTGCCCGCCGCTATGCCCGCGAGATCGTGCCGCGGTTTTCGGCTTCGGCCTATTTCGGCTTTGCGATCCGGGCGGCGAAACTGATCAGCCGGGCGTTTTACCGGGTGCGCCTTGGCGCATTTGACGAGGCCGGTCTGGAAAACATCGATCCGAATGCCACGGTGGTCTTCGTGATGAACCACCGTTCAAACATGGATTATGTGCTGGTCACATGGCTGGCGGCGGAACGGTCGCACCTGTCCTATGCGGTGGGGGAATGGGCGCGGCGCTGGCCGCTTCGGGGGCTGATCCGGGCGATGGGCGCCTATTTCATCCGGCGCAACCGGCAAGACGCGCTCTATCGCCGGGTGCTGGCGCGTTATGTGCAGATTGCCACCGCCAGCGGCGTGACCCAGGCGATTTTTCCCGAGGGCGGGCTGAGCCTGAATGGTGCGGTTGGCGTGCCGAAAAAGGGGCTGCTGAGCTTTATGGTCGAAGGCTTCGAGCCCGGCAAAAGCCGCGATGTGGTGTTTATTCCGGTGGCGCTGAATTACGACCGGGTGCTGGAAGATCGGGTGCTGGTGGCCGCCGATATTTCCGGTGTGCGCAAGTTTCGTCTGCGTATCCGCGACGTGATGCGCCATCTCAGGCGGCATATGTGGCTTCGGATCACCGGGCGGTTTCATCGCTTTGGCTATGCCTCGGTCAGTTTCGGCCAGCCTCTGTCGCTGGCTGCATTCCTTGAAAACAATCCGCTGATCGACAGCGCGCCAGCGGGCCCGCTTGCCCGCACGCTGATGGCGCGGATCCGGGCGGTGGTGCCGGTGCTGCCGGTGCCGGTGGTGGCCGCGATCATGCTGGAGCATGACGGGGTATCACGGGCCGAGATCGCCGCCCGGTTTTCAGCGCTGGTCGGGGAGTTGGAAGCGCGGGGCGCGCATATTCATATGCCGCGCAGTGATCTGGATTATGCGGTTGAGGTCGGGCTGCGGCTGCTGGAGCTGCGGGGCAATCTGAAAAATGAAGGCGGGCGCTATCGGATCAACCCGACCGACCGGCCGATCCTGGTTTATTACGCCAATTCCATTGCCCATCTTTGCACGGGTATCCCGACGCCGGAACCAGAAGAGGCGCTGCTGCTTCTGGCGGATGAGACATAAAATTACAATTTATTAACCTAACCTGTTGCAATGTTGCGCAGGCATTCGTAATGCTGCGGTAGCAGCCGTGGTTCTGCACTGCGGCGAAGGATTCGGATTAATCGGTTCAAACCGCAAGGAGGCCCGCATGGCTCCCGATACTGCCACCGCTGTTGCGCCCTATGAGGCGCCTGAAAAAGACCTCTATGAGGTGGGTGAGATGCCCCCGCTCGGACATGTCCCCGCGCAAATGTATGCCTGGGCGATCCGGCGCGAGCGCCATGGCGACCCGGATAAGGCGATGCAGGTCGAGGTCGTCGACACGCCAGAGATCGACAGCCATGAAGTGCTGGTGTTGGTGATGGCGGCGGGCGTGAATTACAACGGCGTCTGGGCTTGCCTGGGCGAGCCGATTTCCACCTTCGATGTGCATGGCGCGCCCTATCATGTGGCCGGGTCCGATGCCGCCGGGATTGTCTGGAAAGTGGGCCGCAAGGTGCGCAACTGGAAGGTCGGCGACGAGGTGGTCATCCATTGTAATCAGGACGATGGCGACGACGAGGAATGCAATGGCGGCGATCCGATGTTTTCGCCCAGCCAGCGGATCTGGGGCTATGAGACCCCCGATGGCAGCTTTGCCCAGTTCACCCGGGTGCAGGCGCAGCAGCTTCTGCCGCGCCCGAAACACCTGACCTGGGAAGAAAGCGCCTGCTATACCCTGACCCTTGCCACCGCCTACCGGATGCTGTTCGGCCATCACCCGCATGAGCTGAAGCCGGGGCAGAATGTGCTGGTCTGGGGGGCCTCCGGGGGCCTCGGCAGCTTTGCGATCCAGCTGATCAACACCGCAGGCGGCAACGCGATCGGGGTGATCTCTGACGAAAGCAAACGCGATTTCGTGCTGTCGCTGGGGGCCAAAGGCGTGATCAACCGGCGCGATTTCAAATGCTGGGGCCAGATGCCCATGGTCAACACGCCGGAATACAAGGAATGGTTTTCCGAGGTCCGCCGCTTTGGCAAGGCGATCTGGGAGGTCACCGGCAAGGGCGTGAATGTGGATATGGTGTTTGAACACCCGGGCGAGGCGACCTTTCCTGTCTCGACCTTTGTGGTCAAACGCGGCGGCATGGTGGTGATCTGCGCGGGCACGACGGGCTATAACCTCACCCTTGATGCGCGCTATCTGTGGATGCACCAGAAACGGGTTCAGGGCAGCCATTTCGCCCATCTGAAACAGGCCGCCGCCGCCAATAAGCTGATGGTGGAGCGGCGGATTGATCCGTCGATGTCGGAGGTCTTCCCCTGGGAAGAAATCCCGCTCGCCCATATGAAAATGCTGAATAACGAGCACAAGCCGGGCAATATGGCGGTGCTGGTTCAGTCACCGAAAACCGGGCTGCGCACGCTGGAAGACGTGCTGGATGCGCGCAGCTCTGGCTGACCCGTAGCAAAACCGGCAAAAATTCAGGGAGGGGCGCTTTCGGGCGTCCCTCTTTTGTTCTTGAATTCACGCAATCTTTACCAACTCGTCCCAAGGTTGTTGTGAGATCATAGCGGATTTGCAGAGTTTGGCGGTTTCAACACCGGGAAATATATGCTTTTGTATTAGTTACAGGAGGAATTCATGCCGAAAGGCGGTCTGCTTACCTGTGTGTGGGTCACAGTGATTGGGTGATTGGATACAGGCTAAGGTTGAACGAACAGGACGATGGAAACCACACATGTCGAATGACTGGATGATAGACGTGCTTGCCGACCTCAAAGCAGTTGCAAGGCTGAACGGGATGGATGCGACGGTTGCGAGCCTAGAGGACGCATGCCTTGTGGCGCTGGCCGAGATCAGCTCTGCCCATGTGGCGAACCAGAATGAAAAAGCCAGACCGGCGCCGGTTGAGACCGTCAGCAGCAATGGCAAGGTCACGCCGCTCTTTTCCAAACGCAGCTACGCCTGACGCCTGACCGCTTCCAAGCCGGGGGCGGCTTGGGGGATGGTATCGGCACAGGCCCGGATTTTGCCGCGCTCCCCTGTCTGGCAATATCTGATGTTCGCGCTCTGCCCACGGCTGTTCTGCGGATGTTCGGGGCGCGATTATTCAGCCAGATCTGTCTGAAATCGGCTATTCCTGTGCGATTCCTTGCATTTACTTACCAAAACCTTTAACTGGAAGGCACGAACAGGTAAGAAAATGATAAATCGACTGACCAAGACATTTGATGAGGTGCTGCGCCCTCTTTGGAAACGACCCAACCGCGTACAGGTCGCGGCTTTGTGCTATCGCAAAAAGAAGGGCCGTAAAGAGGTGCTGTTGATCACCACCCGGGGCACCGGGCGCTGGATGCTGCCGAAAGGTTGGCCGATGGACGGCAAGACCGGCGCAGAAGCCGCGCGCATCGAAGCTTGGGAAGAGGCCGGGGTGCGCTCCGGCACAGTCAGCCGCCGCCCGGTTGGCGTGTTCGATTACATGAAAAACCATGATGACGGGCTGGTCGAACCCTGCACCGCCACGGTCTATCCGATCAAGGTGGACAAGGTTCTGAAAGACTACCCGGAAAGCGGCGAGCGTAAGCGCAAATGGGTGGGCATCGAAAAGGCCGCCAAGATGGTGGATGAAGATAGCCTGAGCGAGCTTCTGCTCGACTTCTGATCCCCTGCTTCAATCGCTGATTTGTTCTGATTTCTCGTTCTGACGGTATGCCGCAGGCTCCGCCTGCCGAATCCGTTGCATATTGCGCCGCGCTGGGCTAGCTCCGCGCGGAGTGAAACAAATTCATGACAGATCATGACGGGGATAGTGCGATGAGCGCGGGCAGGGATATGAACCAGTGGAAAACGCTGGACAAAGACCTCGGCCGGATCGGCCAGCTGGAACTTGCCGCCCAATATGTGGCCCGCCCGATGATCGCATCCGGCGTTGCGCTGGCCTTTATCGTTGTGGCGGCCATCGGTGCCGCGATCTTCTTCGGCGCACAGACCTCCGGCTATATCGTTGTCGCAGCGGCCGCTTTTGGCGCCTATATGGCGCTGAATATCGGCGCCAATGACGTGGCCAACAATATGGGCCCTGCAGTGGGCGCGAATGCGCTGACCATGGGCGGGGCCATTGTTATTGCAGCCTTGTTTGAAAGCATGGGCGCGCTGCTGGCTGGCGGCGATGTGGTCTCGACCATCTCCAAAGGTATCATCGATCCGGCCTCGGTGGCGGATTCAACTGTCTTTGTCTGGGCGATGATGGCGGCGCTGATTTCCTCGGCGCTCTGGGTCAACCTTGCCACTTGGATCGGTGCGCCGGTTTCGACCACCCATTCGGTTGTCGGCGGCGTCATGGGGGCAGGCATCGCAGCGGCAGGGATGAGCGCGGTCAACTGGGTCTCGATGGGCCAGATCGCGGCAAGCTGGGTGATCTCGCCGGTTCTGGGCGGCGCGGTTGCGGCGCTATTTCTGGCCTTCATCAAGCACAATATCATCTATGTGGATGACAAGATCGCCGCCGCGCGCCGCTGGGTGCCGGTGCTGATCGCGATCATGGCAGGGGTGTTTGCCACCTATCTGGCGATCAAGGGCGTGAAGCATATCATCAAGATCGATCTGGGCATGGCGCTGTTGATCGGGCTTGCGGTGGCGGCGATGTCCTATGCCGCAGCGGCCCCGCTGATCCGGCGGCAATCCGAAGGCATGGAAAACCGCAATCGTAGCCTGAAAGCGCTGTTTGCCTTTCCGCTGGTGATCTCTGCCGCGCTTCTGAGCTTTGCCCATGGTGCCAATGACGTGGCCAATGCGGTGGGCCCGCTTGCCGCCATCGTGCATGTGGAAAGCGTCGGCGAATTCGCTGGCAAAGTGTCGATCCCGCTCTGGGTGATGGTGATCGGGGCCTTCGGGATTTCCTTCGGGTTGATGCTGTTTGGCCCGAAACTGATCCGCATGGTGGGCAGCCAGATCACCAAACTGAACCCGATGCGCGCCTATTGTGTGGCGCTGGCTGCGGCGATCACCGTGATCGTGGCAAGCTGGCTGGGCCTGCCGGTTTCCTCGACCCATATTGCCGTGGGCGGGGTGTTTGGTGTGGGCTTCTACCGCGAATGGCACACCACCCGGCTGCGGCGGCTGAACAATAAACGCCGCCCCGATGCGGTGCGTCTGCCTGCCGAAGAGCTGCGCCGCCGCAAACTGGTGCGCCGGTCGCATTTCATGACCATCGTTGCCGCCTGGATCATCACCGTGCCCGCCGCTGCGCTGCTTTCCGGCGTGATCTTCTGGGGCCTGAGCCTGATCGCGCTCTGATCAGTCGAGAGACGACCATTATCGTAGCGGCCAAGAAGGGGCATATGCCCACACAGCCTGGCCGCTACCGAAAGCGGGTCGCTTAATCTGCGTAGCGCTCCAGCGCGGTGGCGAAGACGCTGCTATCGACATTGCCGCCGGAAGCCACTGCAATCGCCACATCCCCCTGCAGTTCGTCGCCATGATAGAGCGCGGCGGCCAGCGCTACGGCACCACCCGGTTCGATGACGATCTTCAGCCGGGTAAAGGCTGCGGCCATCGCCATCAGGCATTCCTCTTCGCTGACCACAATCCCCGGCCCGCAAAGGCGTTTCATATGCGGAAAGGTCAGGTTGCCCGGCTGCGGTGTGATGATCGCATCGCAGATCGAGCCTGACAGCCGGTCATTGCGCTCGATCTGGCCGCTTTCCAGCGAGCGGCGCACATCGTCGAACCCTTCCGGTTCGCAAGGCCGCGTGCGCATATCCGGCGCGTCGGCTTCCAGCGCCAGCGCGATGCCCGAGGTCAGCCCGCCGCCGCCACAGGGCATCAAGACTTCGGCGCGGGTCACGCCCAGATCCGCCGCCTGCGCGGCAATTTCCAGCCCGATCGTGCCCTGACCTGCGATTACCAGCGGTTCGTCAAAAGGTCTGATCAGCGTCAGCCCGCGCTCTGCCGCCAGTTGCTCGCCTATCTCGTCGCGATCTTCGGTGGCGCGATCATAAAGCACCAGCTCAGCCCCCAGCGCCTTTGTATTGGCGATTTTCAGGGCAGGGGCGTCGGAGGGCATCACGATCACCGCCGGCACGCCGTATTCCCGCGCCGCCAGCGCCACGCCCTGCGCGTGATTGCCTGAGGAAAACGCGATCACCCCGCGCGCCCGGTCTTCTTCTGACAAAGCCGAAAGGGCCGACCGCGCGCCACGGAATTTGAAACTGCCGGTATGTTGCAGGCATTCGGGTTTCACCAGCACCCGCCGCCCGGCCAGCTCGTCAAGAAAAGGCGAGCTGAGCAGCGGCGTTACCCGCGCATGGCCTGCCAGCCGCGTGGCGGCCTGTCGGATCATCTCTATCATGGGTTTTTCTCTCACCTGTTTGCGCAAAACTGGCAAACGGACCGGAGGAAGTAAAGGGGGGAAGGCGATGCGGGCATGGCCTGGCGAAGCTATTGAAAGCGCTGTCAGAACCATGCCCGTTCAATCAAACATGCAATACATGAGCAATCGAACAATTCGGCCTGAGCTTACGTCACAACGCGTTGGAACGATGTCTCAGGTCGTTTTTTGAACCTTCTGGCCCAAGTCACAGCAGACCTCGCGAAGGTGACACTGAAGGGATCGCGCGATGTCCTTGGAAAAATCATGCCAAATTTTAATTAACTGTGCAAACTCTATGGCCGAAATAGATTGTTTCCGCGGTAACGGAATCTGGCCTGCCACAATTCACTCTCTAATAGGTTGAAATGTAATTTGTTTTTGCCGGGAGGCCGAAGGTCGCAGCCCGGAAGGCTAGACGAAAAGCCGCCTACATGGTTTTGTCGGCATAACAGGGAGGACGGCATGAAACAGATTGTAGCGATCTTGATCGGGGGCGTGCTGATTGCCGTCGGTGCGCTGGCGCTTTGGGGCGCGGTGGAGCTGCTGAATTCCGGTGCTACGACCGAGGCCGTGGCGCAGGGCTTTCTGGTGCCCGCTTCGCTGTTCGTGGTCGGTATTTTCGTGATCTGGATGGGGGTGAAGGGGCAGAGGTAAGCCTCCGCGCGCCCCGGAACGAAAAGGCGCGCCGGAGTGATCCGCCGCGCCTGTAATCTTCTCGCTGAAGCCAGTCTCAGAGGTTGTCCGGCTGCGGCATACCCAGCACATGGAAACCGGAATCCACCCGCACGATCTCGCCGGTGGTGCAGGCGCCGTAATCGGAGGCCAGATAAATCGCCGTGCCGCCCACCGCTTCCAGCGTCGCATTGTGGCGCAGGGGGGCGTTTTCTTCGGTATGGCGATAGGTCTTGCGGGCGCCGCCAATCGCCGCGCCTGCGAGGGTTTTCATCGGACCGGGGCTGATCGCGTTCACGCGAATGCCGTCGGGGCCCAGATCATTGGCGAGGTAACGCACCGAGGCTTCCAGCGCCGCCTTGGCCACACCCATCACGTTGTAATAGGGCGTCACCCGGTTCGAGCCGCCATAGGTGAGCGTCAGCATGGTGCCGCCATCCGTCATTTTCGGGGCACAACGACGGGCCACCTCGATGAAGGAATAGCAGGAGATATCGAGCGAGTTTTTGAAATTCTCGCGCGAGGTGTTGATGAAACGCCCGGTCAATTCGCTCTTGTCGGAAAAGGCAATGGCATGAACCAGCACATCGATCTTGTCCCAACGGCTCCAGAGCGCGTCAAAGCCCGCATCCAGCGCCTCGTCATTGGTCACGTCCATATCGACGAGCAAATCCGAGCCAAGGCTGGCCGCGAGCGGCTCAACCCGTTTGCCGAAAGCCTCGCCCTGATAGGAAAAGGCCAGCTCTGCGCCTTCTTCTGCCAGCGCTTTGGCGATGCCCCAGGCGATGGAACGATCGTTGGCGACGCCCATGATCAGAGCGCGCTTTCCCTTCATCAGATCTGCCATGTAGTCTTATCCCTTGAACTTGCTAAGCAGCATCGAGCCGTTGGTGCCGCCAAAGCCGAAGCTGTTGGTCATCACCGTATCAAGCCCGGCATTTTCCACCAGCTCGGTGACAATCTCGTCCGGGTTGATCGCCGGATCGAGGGTTTCAACATTGATCGACGGGATCAGGAAATCGTGCTCCAGAGCCAGCAGGCAATAGATCGCTTCCTGTGCCCCGGTCGCGCCCTGGCTGTGGCCGGTCATCGACTTGGTCGAGCTGATCGGCGGGGTGCTGCCCTCGCCAAAGACACGACGCACCGCTTCCACTTCTCCAACATCCCCCACCGGGGTCGAGGTGCCGTGGGCGTTGATATATGACACTTTTCGATCATCGGGCAGGGTTTCCAGCGCCAGACGCATGGCCCGCTCGCCGCCCTCGCCCGAGGGGGCAACCATATCATAGCCATCCGAGGTCGCGGCAAAGCCGGTGACTTCGGCATAGATTTTCGCGCCGCGCGCCTGCGCGTGCTCAAGGCTTTCCAGCACCACGATGCCGCCGCCGCCGCCGATCACGAAGCCGTCGCGATCCGCATCGAAAGCCCGGCTGGCTTTCTCCGGCGTGTCGTTGAATTTCGAGCTCATCGCGCCCATCGCGTCGAACAGGCAGGACAGGGTCCAGTCCAGCTCTTCCGCGCCACCGGCAAACATCACATCCTGCTTGCCCATCATGATCTGCTCAGAGGCCACGCCGATATTGTGCAGGCTGGTCGAGCAGGCCGAGGTGATCGAATAGCTGATCCCCTTGATCTTGAACGCGGTCGAGAGGTTGGCCGAGATCGTCGAGCTCATGCATTTCGGCACTGCGAACGGCCCGATCCGTTTGGTAGCCCCGGTGGACAGCACCGATTGATGCGCGGCAAACATCGCACTGGTCGACGGCCCGCCGGAGCCTGCAATCAGGCCGGTGCGCGGGTTCGACACAAGGCTTTCATCCAGCCCGGCATCGGCAATCGCCTGTTGCATGGCGATATGAGCATAGGCAGCGCCCGGCCCCATGAAACGCAGGGTGCGCTTGTCGATGTGCTGAGCCACATCAATATCGGGCGCGCCCGCGACCTGGCTGCGGAACCCGTGCTCTTTCATCGCCTCATTGGCGGTGATGCCGGATTTGCCCGCTTTCAGGCTGGCGGTGACTTCTTCGGCAGAATTGCCGATGGCCGAGACAATGCCCAGACCGGTAACGACGACGCGACGCATGGCGTTCTCCTTTCGTCGGGTCAGCTTTCGCTGAGCGCGACCTTCATGTCTTTGACTTGGTAGATCACTTCGCCATCGGCTTCGACGATGCCGTCGGCCACGCCCATGGTCAGGCGGCGGGTTTGGATCGCTTTGGTGAAATCAATCTTGTAGGTCAGCATCTTGCGGTCGGGGCGGACCATGCCGGTCAGCTTCACTTCGCCCACACCCAGCGCATAGCCGCGCCCCTGCCAGCCGCGCCAGCCGAGGTTGAAGCCGGTCAGCTGCCAGAGCCCATCAAGGCCAAGGCAACCGGGCATGATCGGGTTGCCGGGGAAGTGGCAATCGAAAAACCACAGATCAGGCGTGATATCGAACTCCGCCAGCACATGGCCTTTGCCATGGGCCCCGCCATCGCCGGAGATTTCGGTGATCCGGTCCATCATCAGCATCGGCGGGGCCGGAAGCTGGGCATTGCCCGGTCCGAACAGCTCGCCAGCCGCACATTTCAGGAGGTCTTCTTTGCTAAAGCTTGTGGGATAATCCGCCATTGGGGCTGTGCCCGCCTTTCTCTGTCTCAGTTGATCCCCTCTATCATCCGCCCCCGCGTTGAAGCAAGGGCGGGGCATGTCGCAACCCTGTTGCAGCCCCGGCAAATCGGCGTTTGTGAGTTAGATCAAAAATAATTGGAAATTGGTGGTTTGGTCCTATATTATTAGTGACTAAACAAGCGCGCGGACGGAAAAGCCATGACGACGTTGGATCAGAAGCAGACCGGGACCAAATGGCTGGAGCAGGGGGGCGTGCGCCCGACCCGCCAGCGTGTGACCCTTGCTGCCCTGCTTGTGGGCGACGGGCATCACCGCCATGTGACCGCCGAAAGCCTTTATGACGCGGTGCGGAATAACGGAGAAAAGGTTTCTCTGGCAACGGTTTACAACACGCTCAGCGCGTTTTCCGATGCCGGGCTGCTGCGCGAAATCACGGTGAATGGCACCAAGAGCTATTTCGACACCGACATCAGCAACCACGCGCATTTCTACTGGGAAGAAACCGGCGAGCTGCAGGATGCGGGCCATGGGCCGGGCGAGGTTGAGGTGCAGGTGACGAATCTGCCCGAGCCGCCCGCCGGGGCCGAAATTGCCAAGGTCGATGTTGTGATCAGCCTGCGCAAACACCGCTGAGCCGATCATCCAGCCAAAGAAAAGCCGCGCCAAAAGCGCGGCTTCTTGTTTTTCAGGGGCAGGGTGTGGCGCGATCCCGAGACCGCGCCAGATACCCGCTTAGCCGATCGACACGATCTCGATTTCGAAGATCAGCTCTTCGCCCGCCAGCTGGTGGTTGGCATCGAGCGTCATGGTGGTGTCGCTGACAGCGGTGACTTTCACCGGCATGTCTTGCCCTTCCGGGCTGCGCATCGCCAGCATGAGGCCCACTTCGCGCGGAATGTCTTCCGGCAGTTCGCTCAGCGGCACTTCGATCATGCGGTCTTCATGGCGCGGGCCATAGCCTTCCATCACCGATACTTCGACGCGTTTCTCATCGCCAACAGCCATCCCCGGCAGAGCTTTGTCGAGCCCGGGAATGATTTCGCCGGAGCCCACGGTGAATTCCAGCGGATCGCGGCCTTCGGAGCTGTCAAACACGGTGCCGTCGGTCAGCGTGCCTTTGTAATGAATGCGGACTTTATCGCCCTCTTTAATCTGGGACATATCGTATCTTTCTGTCGGGAGTGAATTGGGCAAGGCCACGCGCGGCGCAGGTGCTTGCAGGGTTTTCCTCAACATAAGTAACAAAACCGAGATGTAAACCCGGGGGCAAAATGGTCGGTTTCGGACTTGCGCCCAGCTCGGGCGAGATGCAGGTTGGCGGCGATACGACCCAATCGGGGTATCAGGTTAACCCACATCAAGGAACCAGATCTATGAAACAGATGTTTCTTTCTACGCTTGCCCTTCTTCTTATCGCCAGCCCCGCCGCCGCGCATGTTCCGCCGGGCCAATATGGCTCTTTTGCCGCAGGGATGACGCACCCGCTTTTCGGTCTCGACCACATCCTGGCCATGGTTTCGGTCGGGCTTTGGGCCAGCGTGTTGGGCGGTCGGGCGCTCTGGGCCGTTCCCACCGCCTTTGTGTCCTCCATGGTCGTGGGCTTCTTGCTCGCGGTCACCGGCGTGCCGCTGCCCTTCGTTGAGCCGATGATCCTTGCCTCGACCGTGGCGCTTGGGCTGCTGGTCACCACCACGCTCAAGATGGATGTGGTCGCCGGAGCGGCCATAGTTGGGCTGTTCGCGCTGTTCCATGGCCATGCCCATGGCGCCGAGATGGGCACCGCGAATGCGCTGCATTTTGGCCCCGGCTTTGTATTGGCGACCGCGATGCTGCATGCCGCTGGCGTTGGCATCGGCGCGATGGTTGGGCGCCTGACCGCCCGTTACGGCGCGTCGGGCAATCTTGTCATGCGTGGCCTCGGCGCGCTGACCACCCTTACCGGCCTGTCGCTGGTCTTCGGCTGATCTTGCGGCCAATCAGCCGCGGGTGATCTCGCTGTCGAGCACCTGAAAATCCGCCTGTGCGGCATCCGTGGCCCAATCTGCCAAGAGCTTCAGGCGGCAGCTTTGCCCATCTTGCGGCGCAATGCGCAGGGGCAGGGCGGTGCCAAGCACGTCTGTCAGCTTCCCGAGCGCGGTTTCAGCCGCGCCCGGGTCATCGCTGAAAATCACCGCCTCACTCAGACCCAGCAGCCCCATATCGCGGCTGTTGGGCACCATGAACGGGCCATGTTTCTCGCGTGCGCCGGGATCGTATTGGATGAACCCGATCTCGATAGGGCTGCCGGGCAGGGGCGGGGTGAGCAGAAACCGCCAGGGCAGACGTTTTTCAAAGAGGTTGAAGAACCATTTGAAGCTGGTGCGCTGTACCTCACCCGCTGCGATTCCGGCCCCGATCAACCGCGCGCGCAGGGTCTCGATCTCTTCGTCTACATCCAGAAACAGACAATAGGCGCCGCGATCCCCAGCCCGATGCCGCGTGGCCCATTCGGGCTGCCACAGATTGTTGTCATCCTTGATCTGAACCAGCTCGAAATACTGCTCGCCGATCCAGATATTGGAAATCTCGAAGCCTTTTGCCTTCTTCCCCCAGCTCGGCTCAAACGGAATACCGGCCGCATCAAGCGAGGCTTTCAGGTCGGAAATCTCGCGCGCAGTGTCGAAATGCGCGACGATATGATCAATCATCATGAAAATGAGGGCCTTTCAGTCTTGTCGGCGGCTTAGAACCACTGCCCCGGTTCCATCAGCCCCAGATCCAGAAGCTGCTGCGATGTCCATTCGAAGGGCACGGAATTGTGCCATTTGAAGGTAGAGATCTCATGGGTGCTGCCGGCGTTCAGTTTCAGCGCTTTGGCGGTGCGGAAGCTGACAATCGTGGCGGTGATATTGTTATGCCAGGGGCAGGCATAGGTATTGTATTCTTCGTCATTGAAGGTGTTATCGGCGCGCAGTTTCAGCCCAGGCTTGGCTTTGAACAGCGAAATCCGGTCGATCTTGCGGCGATCTTTCGGGATATGTTCCTCAAACCGCCAGCGCAGCCCGCCAAAAAAGTCGAGTTGCCGCTCTTTCGGATGGTTGTGGTTCTCGGGGTCTGGCCGCCCCAGCGCGTAATAGCCGGATTTGTCCAGCCAGGCTCGGTCGAGCGATACCGCATTGCCGAACTGATTCAGATCGTCGGCATAGAGGTCGACCACATAGGTCAGCATGGCGTCACGCCGTTCTTCGGTATGAAAGGTCAGCATCTCGCTGATCTTGCGGGTCTCGCAGAACGGATGAAACAGGTATTCGCCATTGTAGCAGTAATAGAGCCAGATCCCCGGCGCGGCCTTGATCACCGCGTTGACGGCCTTTTGCAGCGCCTGCGGCTGGGTCATCGAATAGCGAATTCGGTGCAGCTCGTCCTCCAGCGGCCCGGGCAGCTCCAGCTCATCGGGGGCAAAGAGCAGGATGGATTTGAACCCGGCATGTTGGTGATAGCGGATCGTGCTTTCCACCTCGACCAGATCTTCCACCATGATCATCGCCACTGGCCCTTTGGCCAGCGCCGCTTTGCCGCGTGCGAGAAAATCGTCGAGCGATGAATATTGCATGTCTGTCCCTTGGCGCATCAGGCGCCGTGGTGAATTTCTCGCATCCCGCCAGCATATGCAACCGTTGCGGCCTGCGACAGCTTGCGCTAGGACGCCCACTGATCTTTCAGGAGCTGCGCGACATGGCCGATCCCAAGAAACTCTTCATCCGCACCTATGGCTGTCAGATGAATGTCTATGACAGTGAACGTATGGCCGAAGCGCTGGGCGGCGAGGGCTATGTGGAAACGGATCGGCCGGAAGATGCCGATATGATCCTGCTCAATACCTGCCATATCCGCGAGAAGGCGGCGGAAAAGGTTTATTCCGAGCTCGGGCGCTACAAGGATCTGAAACTTGCCAATCCCGATCTGAAAATCGGTGTGGCGGGCTGTGTGGCGCAGGCCGAGGGCGAAGAGATCATTGCCCGCCAGCCGATGGTCGATCTGGTGGTCGGGCCGCAAACCTATCACCGCCTGCCCGATATGGTGGCCCGCATGGGGCAGGGGGAAAAGCCGGTCGATACGGATTTCCCGGCGGAAGACAAATTCGACAAGCTGAAAACCCGCCCCTCGGCCAGCCGTGGCCCCACCGCGTTTCTGACCGTGCAGGAAGGCTGCGATAAATTCTGCGCCTTCTGCGTGGTGCCCTATACGCGCGGGGCCGAGGTTAGCCGTCCGGCCAGCCGGATCATCGGCGAGGCCCGTGATCTGGTCGAAAAGGGGGTGCGCGAGATCACCCTCTTGGGCCAGAATGTGAACGCCTATCACGGCGCGGGCGAGGATGGCGATTGGAGCCTTGCCCGGCTGATCCGCGAATTGGCCAAGGTGGACGGGCTGGAGCGCATCCGCTTCACCACCTCGCATCCCAACGATATGAGCGACGATCTGATCGCCGCCCATGGCGAGGTCGACAAGCTGATGCCCTATCTGCATCTGCCGGTGCAATCGGGCAGTGACCGCATCCTGAAACGGATGAACCGCAGCCACACCGCCGAAAGCTATCTGCGCCTGATCGAACGCATTCGCGCCGCCCGGCCTGATATGCTGATCTCGGGCGATTTCATCGTCGGCGTCCCGGAAGAAACCGCCGAAGATTTCGAAGCCACGATGGAGCTGATCCGCGCGGTGAAATACGGGCAGGCTTTCAGCTTTAAATATTCGCCGCGCCCCGGCACCCCGGCGGCAGAGCGCCCGCAGGTCGATGCCGATGAGGCCAGCGACCGGCTTTACCGCCTGCAAGCCCTGATCAATGAACAGGCCGCAGAGGTGATGCAAAGCATGGTCGGGCGCGAGGTCGGGGTATTGTTTGAAAAACCGGGCCGGATGGAAGGCCAGATGGTGGGCAAATCCGATTATCTGCACGCTGTCCATATTAAGGCCGATGGGGTGGCTCCGGGCGATCTGAAACGGGTGAGAATCACCGAGGCCGGACCGAATTCCCTCGCCGGTGAATTGTTGTAAGTTCCTGCCTCGCAAATAAAAAAATGCTCATCTTTACCAATAGTCAGTGACAAAGCTCCCTATCGGGTGGCTTTGTTTCTGATCTGCGGACAGCGGGCGCGAGCAAAGCATTTACAGAATGCTACTAAACGCGGTAAACTTTGAGTTATTAAGCACTTTGTCGCGTTCTGCGGCCATGTTGGGGGATAATACGTGCAACAACAGTCAACGAATTGGCTCAGAAGGACCGTGCTTGCGGTGCTCATGAGCGTCGCGGCTGTGATAACGTTTTCGACGGCAGCCGCCGCTCAGGAAACGGTCACGGTTACGGGGAAAATTAACTGGGGTCTTTGGGTCGATCCCGATGGGTGCCGGCATTACTGGGCCGATGGCGGGGTCGAGGGCTATATGGTGCCCGAGGTTGATCCGCAAACCGGCCGGGCCGTTTGCCTTGAGCGCAATACCTGCGCGGTGCCGAACACGGATGTGCTGTTTGCCACCGACAGTGACCGGCTGACCGCAACCGGGCGCAAATGGCTGCAGGATTTCTTTGCCTCTGCCGGGGCTTTTTCCTACGCGATTTACGGCCACACCGACAGCCGCGCTTCGGATGAATACAACATGGACCTGTCGCGCCGCCGGGCTGCTGCTGTTGCCAAAGTGGCGAATGCGTCTGGTGCCGTGGTTGATCGGGTCAGAGGCTATGGCGAACGCCAGCCGCTGGTTCCCAATACCTCCGCTGCCAATATGCAGAAAAACCGTCGTGTCGAAATCGTTTGCTACAGGTACCCGCAATGATCCGGAAAGCTCTTCTTCTCGCCGTTGTCGTGCCGGTAGCGCTGAGCGCCTGTACCTCGACCGTTTACACTGGCGGTGAACCGCCGCTGATCGCCACCAACGAAGATACCTGGCTGGGCGACAAAGCGGGCCCGCATGAAGGCGCTGGCGCGGTTGCCGTGCTGCCCAACTGCACCCAAGCCTGGGTGACCGATGAAGGTTGGGAAGGCTATGGCGATTTGCGCTATGACCCGAAAACCGGCCTGCCGGTCTGCACCACGCAAATCGCCCCCGGTTCGGTGGTTGGCGATATCCGTGGCTCGGATGACATGCAGGACTGGCTGCCGCGCTAATCGCAGGCAGAGTGCAAAAATTTATGGCCGCTGGGGAAACCCGGCGGCCATTTTGTATCATTCGTATGAATTTTGCCTATGCAGGCTTGCGCCCGCCTCATTGGCTTGGCACCATCAATCTATAGGCATCTCAAAACGGAGACTGGATTGGGCATTGATGCTCTGAGCACCCCGCCGACACCGGAAAACAGCCACGAAATATTGCTGGAGTTTTCTGACAACCGATTGCTCATTGACCTTTGTGGTCAGTTTGACCGCAACCTTGCCCAGATCGAGCACCAGCTCTCTGTGCAGATCCTGCGTCGCGGTAATCAATTGGCGATTCATGGCGATACGGCTGCACGCCTTCAGGCGATGATGGTCTTGCAGGCGCTTTATGCCCGGCTGGAAAGCGGCAAGGCGCTGGAAGCGGGCGATATTGACGGTGAGATTCGTATGGGGGCGGCGGATGAGCCGACAATGCCCGGCGATCAGATGGAGCTGTTTTCCGGTGGCAAGGTCGAGATCAAGACCCGCAAGAAACTGGTCGAGCCGCGCACCGACGCCCAGAAAGCCTATGTGAAAAACCTGTTCAAACACGAACTGTCCTATGGCATCGGCCCGGCGGGCACCGGCAAGACCTATCTGGCGGTGGCGGTGGGCGTGAACATGTTCATCGGCGGCCATGTTGACCGGATCATCCTTAGCCGTCCGGCGGTCGAGGCGGGCGAAAAGCTCGGCTATCTGCCCGGGGATATGAAAGACAAGGTCGATCCCTATATGCAGCCGCTATACGATGCGTTGAACGATTTCCTGCCCGCCAAACAGGTGGAAAAGCTGATTGCCGAAAAGCGCATCGAAATCGCGCCGCTGGCCTTCATGCGGGGGCGGACGCTGTCGAATGCCTTTGTGGTGCTCGATGAGGCGCAAAACGCCACCACCATGCAGATGAAAATGTTCCTGACCCGTCTGGGCGAAGGCTCGCGCATGGTGATCACCGGCGACCGCAGTCAGGTTGACCTGCCGCGCGGGGTGAATTCGGGTCTGCGCGATGCCGAGGATCTGCTGAAAGGGATCAAGGATATCTCGTTCAACTATTTCACCGCGAAAGACGTGGTTCGCCATCCGCTGGTTGCCAAGATCATCGAAGCTTACGATAAGGCGGAGCTGCGCTGAGCGTGGCACGTATCGGGGCCGGGGGCTTTGCCCCCGCACCCCCAAGGTATTTCTGGACCAAAGAAGACATGTCGGTCGATCTGATCATCGAAGATGAGCGCTGGGAAGAGGCCGGGCTTGAGGCCTTGGCCGCGCGCGCCTGTGGGGCCGCGCTGGATCATCTGGGCATTACCGGCGCCGAGATCGCGCTGATGGCTTGCGATGATGCAAGGATTGCCGAGCTGAACGCCGAATTTCGCGAAAAGCCCACGCCCACCAATGTGCTGTCATGGCCCAGTGAAGAGCGCGCGGCGGATGAACCCGGTGGCATGCCTTATCCGCCCGAGGATCTGGAACTGGGCGATATTGCCATTGCCTTTGACACTTGTATGCGTGAGAGCAAGGAACAGGGTAAGGATTTCGCAAACCATGTTTGCCATCTTCTTGTTCATGGAACCCTTCATTTGTTGGGTTATGATCACATTGACGAGAAAGATGCAGCTCTGATGGAGGGGCTGGAGGTAATTATACTTGGCAAAATTGGAATCGAAGACCCATATGATGGGGCGGGGATTTAAACCCGTGTTGATGGAAGGTTCGATGGACGAGAGCGCAGACGGCTCTTCTAGCGCGGCGCAGGGCGCGCATGAGGATGAGCATGAAGAACGGCATGGCGGCTTTTTGGGCCGTATTTTCGGGGCGCTCAGCCCTGCCGATGCCGGGCATGTAGAAGATCGGGACGAAGCCCGGCAGGGCGCGCGCAATGGCGCAACGCCGGTTCCGGGCATGGTCAATCTGCGGCGGATGCGCGTCGAAGACGTGATGATCCCGAAAGCCGAGATCGTTTCGGTGCCGCTGGGCATTACCCGCGATGATCTGGTTGAGGTTTTCCGTGAGTCCGGATTGTCGCGCCTGCCGGTGTTCAAGGGCACGCTGGATAGCCCGGTGGGGCTGGTGCACCTGAAAGATTTCGCCCTCACACACGGGTTCAATGGCAAGGGCACGCGCTATGCGCTGCGCAAATTGCTGCGCCCGCTGCTTTACGCGCCGCCCTCGATGCCAATCGGGGTTCTCTTGCAGAAGATGCAGACCGAACGGACCCATATGGCGCTGGTGATCGATGAATATGGCGGGGTCGATGGTCTGGTGACGATCGAAGACCTGATCGAACAGGTGATCGGCGAGATCGAAGACGAGCATGATCTGGAAGAGGGCACGCCCTGGCTGATGGAAAAGCCGGGCAGCTATCTGGCGGAATCGCGCGCGCCGCTCGAAGAGTTTGAGGCTGAGGCGGGGGTGACCCTGCGCGGCTTTGATGAGGATGACGAAGAGGTCGATACGCTGGGCGGGCTGGTATTTCTGCTGGCGGGCCATGTGCCCGCGCGTGGGGAAGTGATCGCCCATCCCGGCGGGGCCGAGTTTGAAATCGTCGATGCCGATCCGCGCCGGATCAAGCGGCTGCGTGTGCGACTGCCGGAAGCCGGATCGGATGCCTAAGCGCGGCCCGGGCTGGACCACGCTGCCGGGCTGGCTGGAACGGCATTGGTGGCGGGTTCTGGCAAGTGGCATTGCGCTGGGATTGCTTGCAGCACTGGGCCAGGCACCTTTCGGGATCTGGCCCGGAACGGTTTTGGGGCTGGCGGGCGGCTATGCGCTGCTGGGCGCGGCCCCGAGCCTGCGCAAAGCGGCGCTCACCGGCTGGGCTGTCGGGCTTGGCTATTTCATCCTCGCGCTGGTCTGGATCGTGCAGCCTTTCCTTGTGGAACCTGAGGTCTATGGCTGGATGGCGCCCTTTGGCCTGATCTTCATGGCGGGCGGTATGGCACTGTTTTGGGGGGCTGGCTTTGCGCTGGCCCGCTGGCTCAGCCCCGATGGGCGCTTTGGCTGGATTGCTTTCGGCGTGGCGCTGGGGGCGATGGAGCTGCTGCGCGCCCATCTGTTCACCGGATTTCCCTGGGGGCAAGCCGGTACGGTCTGGATCGACACCCCGCTGGCCCAGCTTGCCAGCCTGATCGGGGCGTTCGGGCTGACGGTGCTGAGCTTTGCCTTGGCGGCTGCACTGTGGTCGGTGCTGGCGCGACGCAGGGTTATGCCGGGCGTGGGGTTGCTGGCTGCTATTGCTGCGGCTTTCGCCTTTGGCACGCTGCTGGCCCGCGCGCCAATCCCTGATCGCGCCGAGCCGGTGCATCTGCGCCTTGTTCAACCCAATGCGACGCAGGCACAGAAATGGGATCCGGAGTGGATACCGGTGTTTTTTAACCGGGCGCTGGCCCTGACCCGGGAAGCCCCGGCTGAGGGTGCATCGGAGCCGGATCTGGTGATCTGGCCCGAAACCTCGATCCCGACCCTGCTGGGCTATTACCCG
>JARRIY010000007.1:0-21133 GCA_037379985.1 Maritimibacter sp. | reverse complement strand
GCCTCGGTCCGCTCGCACGCGACCGATCACCAGCGCTATGACCGCGAAGCCGGTGTCATGGGCAAATCCATGTTCCACCTGCGCTCGGATGACGGACAGGTTTTGGGATCCTCGCAAAGCTATCACAGCGCCTCGGGCCGCGACCACGGCATCGCCGCCGTGATCCAGCACGCCCCCGACGCAGAGGTTTACGACCGCACGGCCTGAGGGCCGGTCCGATCTGTAAATACCCGGAGCCTCCGGCCCGCACATAGGGTGCGCATTCATGCGCACCCTACGTGTCGCTTTCTGCGCTTTTCGCTGCGGGAAGCGCTTTCCAGCTCATGCGCCCAACCTCGCACCGAACCGAGCCGTTAACGCCGCATCTCCCCTGCGTTCGCCATACGTTTTGCCGACACATTGCCGACGCCGCGCATACCGGCATTTTGCAACGATTTCCGATCCCTACCCCACCGCACGCCGCTTAACGCCTCGTCGCGGATCGGTTCCTATTGCCCGAAGGCCAAGTTTGCAGGATAGTTACCCTCATATTCAATGAAGAGGGGGCCACGATGGCTGGTAAGTTCGAACTTTATAAAGACAAAGCCGGGGAATTCCGTTTCCGCCTGAAAGCAGGCAATGGCGAAATCATTTTGGCCAGCGAAGGCTACAAGCAAAAAGCCAGCGCCGAAAACGGCATCGACTCCGTGCGTAAAAACGCCCCGCTGGACGAGCGCTATGAGCGCAAAGACACAAGCTCGGGCAAACCGATGTTCAACCTCAAGGCCAGCAATGGTCAGGTCATTGGCACCTCGGAAAGCTACAGCAGCACCTCGGCGCGCGACAACGGCATTGAATCCGTTAAGAAAAACGCCCCCGACGCATCGCTCGACGATCAGACCGAGTAAGATCGGCCAAATCAAATACATGCGGCGCCCCTCGGATGAAGGGCGCCGTTTTGTTTGAGCGGGGCTTACAACTGGCTGTCGATCCAGCCCAATACTGCCTCGGTATAGATCTCGGGGCATTCCTCCTGCGGCACATGTCCGCAATCGGGCAAGACCGCGTAATCGCTCCCGGCAACGGCCTCATGCAGCCGCTCGCTATCCTCGACCGGCACGACCGTATCGCTGTCGCCGGTGATCACCAAAGTGGGCTGCGAAACCTCGGCAATGATCGGTGCCATATCCGGCGTGACCCAAGTTTGCAGATAGGCAAAGAGCGAACTGTCCCAGCCTTCCACACCGGTATGGGACAGCGTTTTCGCCAGCCGCTCCGCACTCATCGCCTCGGGATGCGCCCAAGTGGCTTTCACGAAGGCTTCCGAGCTGCCGATCCCACGCGCCAGAAGCGGGCCGAGACGGGTCACTTGCGGGGCGCGCATCAGCCAGCCCGGCATGTTTTCATCCACATACACCGCCGCATCACCCAGCACCAAAGCCACGATGCGCTCAGGATAGGCCGCGGCCGCCCGTGTCGCCACAACCGAGCCGTAGGAATTGCCGACCAGCACCGCGCGTTCGATCCCCAGCGCATCCATCAGAGTGATCACCCGGTCCACCGCCGCTGTCGGTGTCAGCGGCGAGGCGCCGGACCAATCGCCGGGCTGCAGCTTTTCGCTCAGCCCATAGGGCAAACGATCATAGGCAATCACCCGGCCGCGCGTGGCGAAATCATCCATCACCTCATCCCAGGTTGCGGCATTGAAGACCGAACCGTGGATCAGGATGAAGGTGCGATCTGCCGCCGGATCTCCCGCCTCGACATAGCGAATATCCACCCCATCGGTGCCTTCGAAAGGCAGTGTGACGAAGCTGTCACCTGACCCGGCCAGATCGCGTGGCGATGCCAGCCCTTCCAGCGGTTTCACCGGGATTGCGAAGGGCACCAGCAATACAGCAAGCACAAGTATAGAGAGGGCGATGCCCGCCCATTTCAAAACACGTTTCATAGATGTCTCCAGATTAGCTAGCGGCGTCGAGCGCCGTGATGAGAATGTTCAGTAATTCAGGCTTCGCCTCAGGATGGCGGGCCGCGGTGTGGGAAGAGGCTTCGATCATCGTCCAGATCATATCGGCCCGCGCCGCCACGCCCTCGCCTTTCAGCACCCCGGCGATCAGATCCCGCAGGGCTTCGGTATGACGATTCAGACGCTCCCGCGCTTCCAGCGAAAGCCCGGCCTCCAGCGGCAGGGTTTCATGCGCCGGATCGGCAGCTTCGATCATGAAGCGCGCCAGCGATACGATCTTTTCGCGCGCATCACTGGCTTTTTCCATCAAGGCGCCGACATGGCTCACCATCGCCGTGCCATGCATATCAAGCGCCGCTTCGAACACCGCGCTGGTATCGCTGAAGTGATTATAGACCGTCTGCCGGCTTATCCCCGCCTCAGCCGCGATATCCGACAGCGAAATCGACGCGATCCCGCGTGTTTCAACCAGCACCATCGTGGCTGTGACAATGTTTTGCCGTTGTCGTTCGGAAGCTTTCATAGCGCATATCCTTGTTGATTTTTACACTATGTCCATTTTTTGACATGTTGTCAAATATATTTTTCGACCCTGCCATCACCCGCTGCCCAGTCGCGCAGAATAGCCTTGATCCCTTGGCCCGCTGGCCCTATACCCCGGCCCGTCCAGCACCGGAATCGGTGCGTGGACCGTTTTTTCTGTTCGCCCGCTTCTTCGGCGGATCCAGCGTGAGGAAACGTGAAAAAGCAAAGACGACCTGAACCCTCCGGCGGGCGCATCTGCGGACCCGATCGAAGACACGGAGCTCTGAGGCGGCACATCTTCGCGGATAAACCGCGAGCAGCATAGGAGTGATCGGATGAACCTGATCGCAGAACTGGAAGCCGAGCAAATCGCCGCGCTGGGCAAAGAAATTCCGGATTTCAAGGCGGGCGACACCATTCGTGTCGGCTACAAAGTAACGGAAGGCACCCGTAGCCGGGTGCAGAACTACGAAGGCGTTTGCATCAGCCGTAAAAACGGCAAAGGCATCGCGGGTTCGTTCACCGTTCGCAAGATTTCCTTTGGCGAAGGCGTGGAACGTGTGTTCCCGCTCCACTCGACCAACATCGACTCGATCGAAGTCGTGCGTCGTGGCCGTGTGCGCCGCGCCAAACTCTACTACCTGCGTGCGCGCCGTGGCAAATCGGCCCGGATCGCGGAAGACACCCACTACAAGCCGCTCAGCAAATAAGGACAGACGCGATGAAAAAGGACATCCATCCCGACTATCACCTCATCGACGTCAAAATGACCGACGGCACCATTGTGCAGATGAAGTCGACCTGGGGCAAAGAAGGCGACACGCTGTCGCTCGACATCGACCCCACCGTGCACCCGGCCTGGACCGGCGGTTCTTCCCGCCTGATGGACACTGGTGGCCGCGTGTCGAAGTTCAAAAACAAATATTCCGGCCTCGGCTTCTGAGCCTGAGACCCGTGAAAATTGGAACGCCGCTCCTCTCGGGGCGGCGTTTTTCGTTGTGGGGCCGTCAACCGGTGACCAACCCCACCTCCTGCGCGATCCGCACCACATCGCGATTGAAAGTCTCCGGGGCTTCCGCTGGCACCATATGACCCGCCGTCTCGCACCAGATCGCCTCTTTCAGCGGAGCATCGAGCGCGGCAAGCCAGGCCTCTGCAAGGGTCGGCGAAACCACATGATCGTGTCGGCCGAGCATCAGGAAAACCGGTACGTCCAGCGCCTTGTGGCGGTCGAACGCGTTGTAATCCTGGCTTTCGCCCCAGATATGGCGGATCGACCAGCGCATCGCGCGCATCATCGGCACGATGTCTGTCCAGCCGGTCTCGGGGGTCGACAATACCTCGCGGAGATAGCGCAAGGGCGATGACGGCTTGGCAGAGAAACCGCCGAGCTTGCGCAGCCATTTACGCTCTTCGATCATCTGATCCGCGCTCCAGGGGGGCGGCCCCAGCGCACGCAGTGCTGCCACAGCTTTGGCCTCGCCACGCGCCTCAGCTTCGCCGAGCAGCCAGCCATAACCCTCGGCCTCGCTCGCGGGCTTGTTCGTCACCTGACCGATGCCGATATAGCCTGCCACGGTTTCCGGCCGCCGCGCGAGATGGTCGAGCGCCAGTACCGTGCCCCAGGAATGGGCGAGCAGCAGCACCTGCTCTTGCCCGAACGCGGCCCGGAGTGTGTCGATCAACTCGCTGAGGTCCTGCGACATCCGGTCGATGGTCAGCGTCGCCGGGTCGATGCCCTGGTCAAAGCTCTTCCCCGCCCCGCGCTGGTCCCAATAAGCCACGGTGAAATGCTCCTCCAACGCGGCATTGTGATAACGGTAGAGCGCACGCTCGCTCATGCCGGGCCCGCCATGGACATTGACCAGCAGCGGCGCCGCGCGGTCGCGCCCACGGATCAGCACATATTGGCGCAGGCCGCCCAGTTCGATCCAGCGTTCTTCGGCAACGGAGTTCGGCAGCACTGCACCGGTCGCATCGGTGAAGGGCTGCGTGCCACCCCCGAACAAAAGCCAGCGTTTCCCGCCCGTGCCTGCCACCATTGCCCCCTCCTCTGTTCGCCGCCTCACTCCGCGGTTTCAAAGACGCACCGCCGCCCCTGGCCAAATCGTGTAGTCCCCGAGAGCCTAACGCCTCCCTCGCCGCAAACCTTGATCCCGATCAGCCCGCCCGGCCATGCCACCCCACACCATCTCGCCCCCGAGTTCCGGTGCGCATGAATGCGCACCCTACGGTGTGCCTCCACGCACCGTCTTACCCCAACGCCTATCTTGCGCCCTTTCCCGTAAGCCACTACGTCGCATACATGATCCTCGACAGCTTGATCACCCTCACCATTCTTGTCACCGGCGCCGTGCTCTGGCTGCCGACCCTGCGCAAGCGGCCGACATGGCGGGCGATGATCACGCCGCTGGCCTCGATCATCGGCTCAGGGTTTCTGATCCTTGGCCCGGTCCTGAACGATGCCTATGGGCTCTATGCCCCTGCCGCGATGCTGGCGCTCTGCATCATGGCCTGGGGCTTTGGCACTGCGATCCGCTACAATATCTTGGTGATTGGTGAACGGCTTGATGCGGGCGAAGCGCGCGCGGCCGAAGGGCTCGCCTCGGCGCTGCTGGGCTTCGCCTATATCGTCTCGGTCGCCTATTACCTGAACCTGTTCGGGGCTTTCGCGCTGAGCCTCACGCCATGGAGCACGCCGCTGAATGCCCGGCTGGCCACCACGGCGATCTATGCGGTGATCCTGGGCTTTGGCTGGACCCGCGGGTTCAAATCGCTGGAAAGCATGGAATATACCTCGGTGGCGCTGAAGCTTGCCATCATCGCCGGGCTGTTGCTGGCGCTCGGGGCCTATACCGGCAAGCTGGCGCTGGCGGGCGGGCTTGATTTCAACCCGCCAGTGCGCACGGGTTGGCAAGCGATCACGCTGGGCTTTGGCCTGATCGTGACGGTGCAGGGCTTTGAGACCTCGCGCTATCTGGGCCGCAGCTATGGGCCGGAGGTGCGGATCCGTTCGATGCGGCTCGCTCAGATCATCGCCACGCTGATCTATGTGGTCTACATCCTGTTCGCCGCCTATAGTTTCAGCCCCGGCGAGGTGCAACTGAGCGAAACCGCGATTGTCGATATGATGGCGGTGGTCTCGCCGATCCTGCCCTATTTCCTTGTCGCCGCCGCCCTCGCCGCGCAGTTTTCGGCGGCGGTGGCCGATACCAGCGGATCGGGCGGGCTGATCAGCGAGCTGACCCGGGGCAAGCTGCCGCCAAAACGCGCTTATGCGATCACCGTGCTGGCGGGGCTGGTTCTGACCTGGAGCGCCGATGTGTTTCAGATCATCGCCTATGCCTCGCGCGCTTTTGCGGCCTATTACGCGGTGCAGGCCGGGCTGGCGGCATGGCGCGCGAGCAACAATCGGGCATGGCTGCAGGCCGTGACATTTGCCGGATTTGCCATTCTGGGCGCGGCGATTGTGATCTTCGGTCAGCCGGTTGAATAGCGCGCATTGCAGCGAACCAGCCCGGTACCTGCGCGCGCCGCATCTCCTTCTGCGTCACGAATATGTTCCCGCTGCCCCCTTCCCCTTTTCGGCAGAACCGGTCACAAGGGCCGCATCCGTCGGCACGGCGGAGGGAGACCAAGCGAGGGCGCCTTGAGCAGACAAACCAACGATACCAGCCTGACGCGCCAGGAAATCCGCTCCACCTCCTCGATCGCCGTGATCTACATGACCCGCCTCCTGGGTCTGTTCATGATCTACCCGGTGTTTTCGCATTTCGCCGGAGACCTCGCAGGCGCCACACCCAGCACAATCGGTTTCGCGCTTGGGGCTTACGGGCTAACGCAGGGCATCCTGCAAATCCCTTTTGGCCTGATGTCTGACAAGTTTGGCCGTCGCCGCATGGTGGTGATTGGCCTCGCGATCTTTGCTCTTGGCAGCATCATCGCCGCCGCCTCCACCTCGATCTGGGGCGTGGTCATTGGCCGGGCCATTCAGGGGGCTGGCGCGGTTGGCTCGGTGCTGTTGGCCTCGGTTGCCGATGTCACCCGGTCTGAAACCCGCGCCCGCGCCATGGCAATCGTCGGCGTGTCCATCGGGTTTTCCTTCATGGTCGCCGTGGTTCTGGGCCCGCTGGTGGCGGTTGTCGCCGGGCTGTCGGGGATTTTCTGGCTGACTGCCGGGCTGGCCGTCATTGGCTTGATCATTGCCGCGCGGGTGATCCCGACGCGCGAAACCCATGATGCAGGGGTCGGCATTACCCGCAGCGCCCTGCGCCAGTTGATCAGCGATCCGCGCCTGCTCGAACTGGATTTCGCCATTTTCACCCTGCATGCCACCATGACCGCGCTGTTTCTGACCGTGCCTGCCATCGTGTCGAACACGTTTGGGCTAACGGGCGGATCGGACTGGATGTTTTTCCTGCCGGTGCTGGCACTCGCCGCGATCCTGATGGTGCCCTTCGTGATCGTCGCCGAAAAACAGGGCCGGGTCAGCCAGATCCGCCTGCTGGCGACCGGGCTGATTGCGCTGAGCGAGCTGATCCTGCTGACCTTTGCGGGCTCTGCCATCGGCGTGGCACTGGCGCTGGTGGTGTTCTTCACCGCCTTCACCATTCTCGAATCCCTGCTGCCCTCGGCGCTGACAAAAGTGGCCCCGCCCGCAATCAAGGGCACCGCCTCCGGGATCTATTCCAGCGCGCAGTTCATCGGGATTTTCCTGGGCGGCACAGTCGGCGGCATCGCCATGCAGGAAGGTGGCCCCTCGGCCGTGATCATGCTGGTGCTTACGCTCACCCTCATCTGGGCCGGCACGCAAGTGGCCCTGCACCGGGTGGTGGCAAGCCAGAACGCCTGAGATTGAGAGACCACAGCGCCAACCGGGCGAGCGCCTATCCGTGGAGTGGCGCATCCTCGCCTGTGAGCAACGCCATTTATGCCCGCAACAAACTGCCCACCTCACCGCGCATTGTAGCGCGACCATAGCGCCAGTCCGCCGGGACGGACAGGCGCTCGCCCGGCGCTCAAAGGGCGCTATTCGGGCGGGGGAGGGGCACATCCGCGATGTCGGTATGTCTTCCAGCTCCCAGCCCCTTGATCAATATCATATTCGCCGCCTCCGCCCCCGGGCTATCCTGCCGCATCAAAGGAGGAGATCCATGCGTATTTTTTCGATTTTCGGTGCTCTGGCAGCCCTTATTGCCGCCCCGGCTTCGGCCCAATCCTGCATTCCCTATGGCTCTGACGGGATGGATGCGATCCCCGGGCAGGTGTTGGTCAGATATAATGCCGACTGGTCGGATTTCGATCATTTCAATTCCTCCGGCAATCGCCTGACCACCGCCGGGCAGGTCTTGCAGCAGGACCGTGCTAATGTGCATAAATTCGGCAAGTTTACCAATTGGGACAGCCATGATGGCTATTTCACCACACTGGCCCATCGCAAGCAGCTCGCCTCGGCGACGGTGACGAGCTACTGCCCGATGTCGCCCGCAACGGTGGCCAAGGCTCTGGTAAATCAGCAAACCGCAGGCAGCGTGGTGTTTTTCCGGGCCTATGATGGCAGCCTCGTCGCGGTGGTCGAACTGGCGGGGTGATCCCAGCATAATCACACGCCCGATAGCTCGCATCTTTTCTCCGGGGAATCATCGCGCTATGCTCGCCTAAAGCGCGAATACGGCGCAACACGGGTAGGGGCAGATCGTGGCACATATTATCGTTGTCGGAAACGAAAAGGGCGGCGCGGGCAAATCGACCGTGTCGATGCATGTGGCAACAGCGCTGGCACGGATGGGCCATCGCGTCGGGGTGCTGGATCTCGACCTCAGGCAGAAAAGCTTTGCCCGTTATCTGGCCAATCGCAAAGCCACGATGGAGCGTCATGGGATCGAGCTTCCGACCCCCAGCTATCGCGAGCTGCCCGAGATTGATCAGGCCTCGCTGCAACCGGGCGAAAACCTCAATGACCGGCGGCTGAGCCAGGCGGTTTCGGGGTTGGAAGCCGAAAGCGATTTCATTCTGATCGACTGTCCCGGCTCGCATACCCGCCTTAGCCAGGTGGCGCATTCACTGGCCGATACGCTGATCACGCCGCTGAATGACAGTTTCGTCGATTTCGATCTGCTTGCCCATATCGACGGGGAAAGCGGCAAGATCCTTGGCCCCTCGGTTTATTCCGAAATGGTCTGGAACGCCCGGCAATTGCGCGCGCAAGCCGGGATGAAGGCGATTGACTGGATCGTGCTGCGCAACCGTCTGGGCGCGCAGGCGATGATCAACAAGGAAAAGATGGGCAAGGCGCTGACCGATCTGGCGCATCGGATCGGTTTCCGGACCGCCCCCGGCTTCAACGAACGGGTGATTTTCCGCGAGCTGTTCCCGCGCGGGCTGACCCTGCTCGATCTGCGCGATATCGGGGTTGTGGGGCAGATGAACATTTCCAATGTCGCCGCCCGTCAGGAGCTGCGCGAGTTGATGAAAGCGCTGAAGCTGCCCGGGGTTGAGGTCAATTTCTGACCTCGACGGGATCCCATCCAGATCGGCATTTCCGGGTATTTGTCGCTCGTATAATGAGACAATACTTGCCGATGCCCAGCGGCGTCTGGGAGCGCGTTTCTTAAGTTTCGCTTAAGGTGCTATGGTTTTATCGGAGCTGTTGTCATATATGCGCAACATTCGTTTGCGATAGCCAGTGACAAACCCACCGGAGACGCTGCATGCTGCCCTTTACCGCCAACCCAACGGCGCCCAAGTCCTGCCGGGCTGTGTTCCTGTCGGATTTCCACCTCGGGGCCCGTGCGTGTCAGCCGAAACCGATTGTCGAATTCCTGCGCCGGATCAACGCGGACACGATCTATCTGGTTGGTGACATCCTTGATCTCTGGCATGGCGGGCAGCTCTATTGGGGAGCCGAGCATGATGCGGTGATCGCCGAGCTGGACCGCCATTACCGGCTGGGCACGCGCATTGTCTATCTGCCTGGCAATCACGATACCGATATGCGCCGCCCCGATGCGGTGCCGCCCTTTGCGCATACGGAAAAACGCGAGGCGCTGGTACACCTGACCGCCGAAGGTAAACGCTATCTGGTTCTGCATGGCGACCAGTGCGATTCTCGTCTGATGCGCTGGCACTTCATGACCCGGATCGGCTCGCGCGTGGATTCGCTGGTGCGCCGGATCGACACCGCGATCAATCAGTTTTTGGGCGAGGAACGGTTTGAACGCAGCCTCAGCGAACGGCTGATCGGCCAGTTCAACTCGCTGATGCTGGGCGACCGGTTTGAAACCCGGCTGGCGCGGCTCGCTGAAGCCACCGGCACGGACGGGGTTATCTGCGGGCACTCGCACAAGCCGACCCTGCGCAAGGTGGGCGATACGCAATTTGCCAATAGCGGCGATTGGGTCGACAGCCTGACCGCCCTGATCGAAGAGCATGATGGTGCGCTTAAGCTGTACGAGTTTGCCCCCGAAACCGCGCCGCGTCCGGCCCCGGTGGCCGAGCCGTTTGCGACGCCTGTCACCGCAACCGTTTCGGTGGAACAGGCATGATCACCGGCGCGCTCATATTGGCTCTGCTGGCCCTGATTGGCTTGCATCTGGTCACCTCTGCTCTGGCGGCTTGGCGTTATCTGCGCCCGATCCCCACAATGCCCGAGGCCGATCTGCCCTTTGTCTCGCTGGTGCGGCCAGTTTGCGGGGTCGACAGGTTTGATCCAGAAACGCTCGGCTCGTCCTTCGATCAGGACTATCCGGATTACGAGATCCTGTTTTGCGCCGCCCGGGAGGATGATCCCGCCGTGGCGCTGGTGCAAAGCCTGATCGACGCCCACCCGGAGGCGAAAGCGCAGCTACTGATTGGCGAAGATTATATCAGCGCCAATCCGAAGCTGAACAATATGGCCAAGGGCTATCACGCCGCGCAATCCGATCTGATCTGCATCACCGACAGCAACCTGATGTTGCCGCCGGATTATCTGCGTCAGCTCATGCCGAGCTGGACCCCGGGCACCGGGGCGGTATCGGCTCCGGCAGCAGGAAACCGGGCGGAAAACATCTGGGGCGCGGTCGAATGCGCCTTTCTCAATACCAATCAGGCGCGATGGCAGCTCGCAGCAGACAGTGTGGGGCTCGGCTTCGCGCAGGGCAAAACCCTGTTTTATTCCCGCCCGGTTGTTGAAGCCGCTGGCGGGCTGAGCGTTCTGGGCGGCGAAATGGCCGAAGACCTTGCCACCACCAAACTGGTTCGCGGTCAGGGGCTGAAGGTCAGCCTGGCGCAACGTCTGTTCAGCCATCCGGTGGGCAGCCGCAGCTTTGAGCAGACCTGGAACCGGCAGTTGCGCTGGTCGAAAATCCGCCGCGATGGCTTTCCGCTGTTGTTCCTGCCGGAGATCCTTCAGGTCTTTGCTGTGCCGCTGATCCTGCTGATCGCGCTGCTGGCCATGGGCGCGGCCCCGCTCTGGACGCTCCCGGCACTCTTTGTGATCTGGTATGGCAGCGAATACCTTCTGGCCCGCATCGCTGGCTGGCCCACAGATTGGCGCAGTCTTGTCGCAATGCCGATCCGAGATGCGCTTTTGCCCGCGATCTGGCTGGCAACATGGGGCGGGCGCGATATTTCCTGGCGCGGCACCCATATTGCAGCTTCGGAAACAGGGCATATCTAACGGATATGGTTGGTCTGGAAACGATTATTGCCCTCGCCTCAAAGCATGGGCTGGCGGTCATCGCGCCGCTTGCGGTGCTGGAAGGGCCGATTGTTACCGTCATCGCCGCCTGGCTGGCGAGCCAACACATTCTCAACCTCTGGAGCGTGGCGCTGATCGTCATCATTGCCGATGTGGTCGGCGATGTGGGGCTATATTCGCTCGGGCGCTGGGGGCTGCACCGGCTCCCCAAACGCTGGCGCGACAAGATGGGGCTGAACCGGGCGCGGTTGGTCGGGCTGGCCAAGCATTTCCGCGCCCATGGCACCCGCACGCTGGTGATGGGCAAGCTGACCCATTCCGCCGGGGCCGCCGTGCTGGTGGCCGCCGGTCTGGGCAAGGTGCGCCTGTGGCGGTTCATCTGGGTCAATCTGCTGGCGACCATCCCGAAAAGCCTGTTTTTCGTCGCGGTCGGCTACACGGTCGGATCGGCCTATGGCCAGATCGACAACTGGATCACCCGCGCCTCGCTGATCCTGCTGGCTGTGATCCTCGTCGGCGGGGCGATCTGGCTGTTGCAGCGCTGGGCAAAGAAATGAGCGCGGCTGCGATCACCTGCATCCTGCCCGCCTATAACGAAGCGCCGCGCATTGCCGCCGTGCTTGATGCGGTGGCCGGGCATGATCTGATCGGGGAAGTGATCGTGGTGGATGATGGATCCTCCGACGGTACCGCCGCGATTGCCGAAAGCTATGCCGCGCAGCATGACAATGTATCGCTGATCGTGCAGCCGCAGAATGGTGGCAAGACCCGCGCCGTGGTCACCGGGATCGAAGCCGCCGGGGGCAGCCACCTGATGCTGATCGACACCGATCTTGTCGGGCTTGGGCCAGAGCATCTGAGCGCCCTGATCGCGCCGGTCAGCGATGGCCGCGCCCATGCCTCGATCAGTCTGCGCCGCAATTCGCCCTGGCCGTGGCGGGCGCTTGGCATTGATTATATTTCCGGCGAACGGGTGATGCCGCGTGCCGTGCTGGCCGATCAGCTTGATGCGCTGCTCGCCCTGCCCCGCTTTGGGCTGGAAGTGTTCATGAACGATCTTTGGCTTGAGGCCGGGTTTGACATTGCCGTGGTACGCTGGCCCGAGGTCGACAGCCCGCTGAAATCGGCAAAGCACGGCAAACTGGCCGGGATCGCCGCCGATGTGAAAATGATGCGCGATATTTTCCGCACCATCCCGGCCCATCACACCCTGCGTCAAATCTTCACCATGCGGGCCCGGCGGATCTGAGGAAAACTCGTTGCAAGTGCAACAAGTTTATGCGAGAGTGCCGCGAAGCCAAGGCCCTGCTATGGGTCTGTTGCACAGATACGGGTGAAAAATGAGCCTCAAAAAAAGCTGGATCGAAAGCGCCAATAGCGCTGAGATGGATTTTCCGCTGAACAACCTGCCCTATGGGGTGTTTTCGGTGGGTGATAGCGAGCTGCGGTGCGGCGTGGCGATTGGTGATCGGATCATTGATGCGACCGGGCTGGAAGAGGCTGGCATTCTGCGCGCCGATCCCGAAGCCGATGTGCTCGACGCGCCCTATTGGAACGATTTCATGGAGCTGGGGTCGCAAGCCTGGTCGGCCTATCGCGCGGCTCTGACCGCGATGCTGGCCGAGGGGGCAGATGAGGCCACGCAGGATGCGCTGACCACCTATTCGGTGCCGATGGAAAAAGCCACGCTGCACCTGCCCTTTCGCGTGACGGAATATACCGATTTCTATGCTGGCAAAAACCATGCGGTGAATGTGGGTACGATGTTTCGCGGGGCGGAAAACGCGCTGCCGCCGAACTGGCTGTCGATCCCCATCGGCTATAATGGTCGCGCCTCGTCGGTGGTCGTGTCGGGCACCGATGTGACCCGACCCAATGGCCAGTTGAAAGCCCCCGATGAAGCCCTTCCCCGTTTCGGAGCCTGCGCACGCTTTGACCTTGAGCTGGAAATGGGCGCGATTGTCGGCACGCCGTCCAATGGCATGGTTTCGGTGGCCGAGGCTGACGAGATGATCTTTGGCTATGTGCTGCTAAACGATTGGTCGGCGCGCGATATTCAGGCTTGGGAATACCAGCCGCTCGGCCCGTTTCAGGCCAAGGCCACGGCCACGACGCTCAGCCCCTGGATTGTCACCCGCGAAGCGCTGGAGCCGTTCCGCACCTCGACACCTGAGCGCGAGCGCGAGCTGCTGCCCTATCTCAGCGAACCGGGCCCGATGTTGTACGATATCGACCTTTCGGTCGGGCTGGCCCCGGAAAATGGTACGGAAACCATCATTTCCCGAACAAACTACAGCGAGATGTATTATTCCGCCGCACAGCAGCTTTGCCACCACACCACGTCTGGTTGCCCGATGCGGGTGGGCGATCTGCTCGGCTCCGGCACCATTTCGGGCGCGGCGAAAGACAGCCGTGGATCGATGCTGGAGCTGAGCTGGTCCGGCAAGGAACCGATCACGCTGGAAGGTGGCGCGCGCCGCAGCTTCCTCGAAGATGGCGACACACTCACACTTTATGGCGCGGCGAAGGGCGATGGCTATCGCATCGGCTTCGGCGCCTGCACCGGCAAGGTGCTGCCCGCAGAAAATCTGCCCGACTGGGCACAGAAACAGGACTGATCCAATGAGCAAGGCATTCGCATCGCAAGGCGATATGGAAGACAAAACCATCAGCTTCACCCAGGTGGGCGAAGGGCTTTACGCCTTCACCGCCGAGGGTGATCCCAATACCGGCGTGATCATCGGCGACGAGAGCGTGATGATTGTCGAAGCCCAAGCCACGCCGCGCCTTGCCCGCAAGGTGATCGAGTGTGTGCGCGGGGTGACCGACAAGCCGATCAGCCATGTGGTGCTGACCCATTACCACGCGGTGCGGGTGCTGGGCGCCAGCGCATATGGCGCGCGCGAGATCATCATGTCTGATGTCGCCGCCGCGATGGTGGAAGAGCGCGGGCAGGAAGATTGGGACAGCGAATTTGGCCGCTTCCCCCGCCTGTTTCAGGGCCATGAGGAAATCCCCGGCCTGACTCGCCCGACCACGACCTTCAGCGAAGGCATGACCGTGATGCTCGGCAAGCGCCGGGTCGAGATCATGAAGCTGGGCCGCGCCCACACGGCGGGCGATGCGGTGATCTGGGTGCCGGATCAGGAAGTGATGTTCACCGGCGATATCGTCGAATATCACTCGGCCTGCTATTGCGGCGACGGGCATTTTGGCGACTGGGAAGACACGCTGGACAATATTGCCGCCTTTGAGCCGAAAGCCATTGCGCCGGGTCGGGGCGATGCGCTGGTGGGCGAAGAGATGGTGGCGAAAGCCCTCGCCAACACCGCCGATTTCGTGCGCTCGACCTATAAGCCGGTGGCGCGCGTCGTGGCACGCGGCGGTAGCCTGAAAGAGGCCTGGGATGCGGTGCGCGCCGAGTGCGATCCGAAATTCGCCGATTATGCGATCTACGAGCACTGCCTGCCCTTCAACGTCGCCCGTGCCTATGACGAAGCGCGCGGCATCGACACCCCCCGCATCTGGACCGCCCAGCGCGACCGTGAAATGTGGGACGATTTGCAAGGCTAAGCCTTCGCTTGCTGAGGCCGTGACGGGATCAAACCGTTGCGGCCTCACTCTGCAGTCAGCTCTGCAGCCATGCCGCAGCATCGTCTAGCGCCGGGTTGATATCGCATATCATCCGGCCTGATGCGACGCAGGTACCAACCTGTAATGCGGAAGGAATAGAAATGGTTTATCGGATTTCGGCGATGCTGGTGGGGGCGCTGCTCAGCGCCTTGCTCGCGGGCGCTGCCTTTGGCCGCGACATTGTTCACTATCAGAAAAACATGCGCGTCAATCACGCGGACTATCAGGCGCTGGTCGATGATATCCTGACTTTTCAGCCCGATACGATATCGCTGCAGGAAATTGCCAAGAAGGATGAAGTCATCCTCAGCATGCTGAAAGAGGACTACCCCTATCAGCACTATTGCTATGTCAAACATATGAGCGGCATCGCGATCCTGTCGCGCTGGCCGATGGTCGAGGGCAGCCAGACCTGCTTTGGTGGCCTCGGGATTGCCGGGATGCAGATCGACATGCCCGAAGGCCGGGTCTGGGCGCTGTCAAACCACATTGAAGTTTTTTTCGAGGGCCTGCGCCCGCAGCTCATGAAAGGGTTGCTGCCGCAATTGCGCGAGCTTGAGGGGCCGGTGATCATGGCGGGCGATTTCAATTCACAGCCGGATGATGCCTCGACCCGGTCGCTGGCCCGCGCGGCGGGAACCCAGCGGATCGGGCAACCGGTTCACAGCTTCAATTTGGGAAATTGGTTTGGGGTCTCGATCGACCACATCATGGCAACTGGCGGGAAAGGTGAGATTGAACAGCGCCCGTTCTTTGGATCGGATCATTACGGGGTGGTTGGCCGGTTTACGATGGATTTCACCCAACCCTGACCCGGGATCAAAGCCGCCCGCGCGCTGAGGGTGACGCCCAGGTGAGCCAGATCGCCGCCGTCCAGCTAAAGGCATCGCCCCCTGCGGGCGTGCCATCGACCGGATTGAAGTATTCGTAGAAGCCATGTTCCGCGATCAGCTTTCGTGTATCGCGGCGGATGCGTTCGGCCAGTTCGATATGCCCGGCCTCGGCCAGCCCCAGACAGATCAGCGTGTTCACCACCCCCCAGATCGGCCCGCGCCAGTAGCGCAGCGGGTCGAAACTGGCTGCGGCGGGATCGTTGGACGGCACCGAAAAGGCGACCTGATCCATCACCTGTTTCAGCGGCCCGAGCATCCGGTCGTCGCGCATCCCGGCATACCAGCTGAGGAACGCGACCGAGCTGAGCTGGCCGCTATGCTGTCCGGTGCGCAGGTCGATGCTGTCGTAATACCCGGCCTCGTCATTCCAATGCCGCGCCACGCCCGCTTCCAACTGAGCAATCCAGCCCCGGATTTCAGCGGTGATATGGTCAAGCTCGGCAGCTATCGCCAAAAGGTCGCGACAGGCGCGCAGAAAGATGAAGGTCATGCCGATATCGGCAACGCGGAACGGCCCGCTCTCGGCAATCTTGGCTTCGTCCCACCCGCATTCGCGGCCATATTGCAGGATCGCCAGATAGCGGTCGTAATCGAGCTTACTGGGCCGCATATCCGGGTTCACATGATGGGTATCGGCGCGCTCATAGGGGCCTACAGTCGAGCCATCGACATTCGCCAGCGCCTGATCCCAATCGGCGGCATTATCGCGCCCGCTTTCCCAGGGATGGGTGATCGCCACCATGCCATCTTCCACCCGATATTTCATGAACCAACGATGCCAGGCCACCAGCCGCCCATACAGCAGCTCGATATGCACCCGGCCATATTCCTTGTCCTGCTCGTAGATATGGCGGGCGAAGGTGGTGATGACCGGCGGCTGGGTGATGCCGGAAGTGTGCGGAATACGCTCGACGCCCCAGACATCCGGCCCGGGAAAATAGCCATCGGCGCGTTTGTGAAAAATGATATGCGGCACCATCCCGCTATCCCACTGGCCGTGAAACAGGGTCTGAATCTCGAACCAGGCACGCTTGATGTCGAAGGTGGAAAAGCCCCAGGCGGCAAAGCCGCTATCCCAGTTCCATTGATAGGGGTACAGCCCTTCGGTGGGCACCGTATAGCCGCCGCGATCATTACCGCGCAGAATGCGGCGGGCTTGTTTGTCGAGTTTCTTATGCTCCATCGCGCGTCCCCTGTCCTTCTGCACTCAGGCTAATGGTGGGGGATGGGTGTTCAAGCCTTGGCCTGCGGCGTGAGAGGCAGGATCAGGTGCAAAGCCGGGAGTGCTGCATTTTCACACATCTCACCGGCATACGCCCGGAATTTGCGCAAAACGGGGGTAAAACTCAGAGTTGGGCAGCCGAGGCATCGGCCGGTTCTTCAAAGATCGGGCCGACGGTTTCCTCGCGGAAATCATCGCCATCGCGGATCAGGAACAGGGCATTGAGGCCCAGCCGCGTGGCCAGTGCTTTGCCTTCCCCAGCCCCCATCACCATCAGCGCGGTGGCAAAGGCGTCGGCCTCCATGCAGGTCTGAGCGATCACCGTCACCGAGGCTGGCGCATCGGTCAGCGGCCCGCCCCGACGCGGGTCCATGGTATGGGAAAGCTTCTGCGCGCCGACATTCACCCAATGCCGGTAATCGCCCGAGGTCGCCACCGCGCCCTCTTCCAGCTCCAGCATCGCATAGGGTTCGCGGGTCTCGTAATCCGGTTTCTCGACCGCCACAGACCAGGGCGCCTCGTCCGGCCCCAGCCCCAGCGCGCGCAATTCGCCGTCAATCGACAGAAGCGCATTGTCAAACCCGTGGTTGCGCGCGGTTTCAGCCAGCCGATCAACCCCATAGCCCTTGGCGATCCCGCTCAGATCCAACGAGACCGGACCATGCTTGCGGGCACGGTTGTTGGCCGGGTCGATCTCCAGCAGATCATGGGTCGGCTTGCGCGTTGCTTGCAGCGCATCGCGGATGCGGTCGGGATTGGCCTCGTCAGCGCCAAAGCCCCAGGCCATCACCGCATCGCCCATGCCGATGTCAAAGGCCCCATCGCTGAGCCGCCCGATCTCCAGCCCGGTGCCCAGCACCCGGATCAGATGGTCCGGCAGTTGCAGCCAGATATCGGCGGGGGCCCGGTTGAACTCCATCAGATTGCTGTCGGTCTTCCAGGTCGACATCTGCTGATCGACCTCGCCCACCGCCTGCTGCATCGCCTGGCGCATCTCTTCCGGGCAAAACTCAGCGGGGCTGTAGAACAAGGCCGACCAACGGGTTCCCATGGTCGGCCCGTTCAGGGCCTGGCGTGTCAGATCAGTAGACATCTTCTGCATAACGTCCCTCGGCCTTCAGCATTGCAGGGGTCAGCCCCATTGGCTCGAGGATTTCATCCAACGCTTCACTCACACCATGGGCCATGCTCCGCCCTCCGCATACCATAATCTGTGCCCCGGCGGCTACCAGTGCTGTAACCTTGGCGGCATCGCGGCGCAGCACGTCTTGCACATGCGCCCGATCAGCGGTGCGCGAAAAGGCGGTGGCGAGCGAATGCAGGCGATCTTCGGATTGCCAGCCCGGCAGCTCGTGATCATAGAGCAGATCACTGTCAGGATGGCGGGTGCCGAAAAACAGATGCATCGGTTGGCGGTTTTTATTGCCCCGGATAAAGCCCGCCAGCGGGCCGATGCCGGTGCCAGCCCCGATCAGGATCACCGGGGCCTTGCCACGGTTCGGGCGGAAATCATTGCGGCGAATAAAGGCCCGGGCGGTATCGCCTTGTTCCAGCGTGGTCAGTTGACCGGAGCACAGCCCGCCTTCGTGACGACGCACGCAGATCTCAAGAAAGCCATCGCACGTCGAGGAGGCCAGCGAATAGAAGCGCGGCACATCAGAGCCTTCCGGCACGATCCCCACCAGATCGCCCGCCGAGAAGCGCGGAAAGCCGCGGCCGGTGAGCTTTTGCATCAGGCTCGCACGCGGCAGGGCAAAGCGCAGGATCGCCGTGGGCACCTGCATTTCGGCGCCATAATCGCGACGGCTGATCAGCGTCAGCTTGCCGGTGCGTGGCAAGACCGGCTGGTGGTTCAGCTCAAGCGCAATGCCCAGCACCGCCCCCAGCTCGCGCCCCCAGCGCAGGAAGTCCTGCGGCGACTGGCGGTCAACCGTATGGATCGGAAGCAGTTCAGCCCAGCCCTTTTCAGCGGCAAGGCGCGTAACCTGCCGGGCAAAGCCGCAATAGTCCGGGAAGCTGCGATCACCAAAGCCCAGCACCGAAAGCGGAGCCTCAGGGGCGGTTTCCAGCGCGGCAAGCTTATCAAGAAAACCCTTGGCCGAGCTCGGCGCATCGCCATCGCCATAGGTCGCCGCCAGCGCGATGAAGCGTTTGGCATGGCCATAGCGGCGCGGGGCAAAACCCGCCATCGGGGCGACATGAACCTTTTGCCCAGCCTCGGTCAGGGCAGAATGCAGGGTCGCGGCAAAGCCCCAGGTCGAGCCACCTTCGCTGCCAACCAGCAGCACGGTTTCGGCATGACCCGCCGCCGCATTATTGCGAATGCGCGGACGTGCGCGGCGATTGGCCAGCCAGAGGATAATCCCGGTCAGCGCCATCAGCGGCACCGTCAGAGCCATCAGCCCGAAGATAATCCCCAGCCAGGCCGCGCCGCGCCCGGTATGCAGCATATAGACGGTTTCGGTGATCTGTTCCCAGGTGTTCAGGCTTTCCCAGGCCAGCATTTCGCCGGTGCCCTGATCGACATAACCGGTGCCCGCATTGGTTTTCAGAGTGAACACATCGCCCGGATCGCCATCAAAGGGGAAGGTCAGCCCGCGCAGCTCTGCAACCGGCAGATCCTGAAGTGCAGGCAGATCGGTCGGCGGCACGTCCATCATACCGCTGACAGTATCGGGGAATAGCGGCCCGCCCATACCTTCGGGGATAAAGCCGAAGGTCGAGGCGGTCATCCACAAAGCTGTCACCGAAGACAGCGCCAGTCCGATCACCGCGACCCGTGCAAATTCCACATGCAGACGGCCAGAAAGCGGGCCTTTCAGCTTGCGGAAATAGCGCCGCCAGCCGCCGGTGCGACGCAGCACCAGCAACAGACCCGAAATCGCCAGCACCAGCATCGCCGCTGCGCCAATCGCCATGGTCCAACGGCCATTATCGCCCAGAAACAGCGACCGGTGGAAATCGGTCATCCACAATTCCAGAGTGCTGGCATCAACCGATCCAACCCCCTGCCCGGTCGCCGGATCAATCACCGCCGCACCGGGGGTGCCATTGTCGAACCAATAGGCCGTGATCCGCCCCGACGGGGCACGACGGATCTGCTCGACCCCGGGATAGACCGACTGAATCCGCCCCGCCAGCTCTGCCACGCTCAGACCTGCCTCGGCCTGACTGGGATTGCCCAGTTTTTCAAGCGTCGGGAAGATCGCGAGCACACTGCCGCTAAGGGCAAGCGTGATCAGCAGGAGAGCCGCAATAATGCCGGGCCAGCGATGGAGGAGGCGGATCATGAGGAGAGGTCCTTATCGTATCGGTATCAGCTCGTGCAGGCGTTACTGGTAGCTAAAGCTGGCGATATAGCTGCGCCCGGCCACGGCCTTGCCCGCGCCCGATGTGGTCAGCGGCACGCGGACATCATCCTGGCTTTCGGTCATGTTTTCGGCAGCGGCGTCGATATGCAGCACATAGCCAGCATCGAACAGCGCATCAGACAGGTTCAGCGTGACACTCAGCGAACGGCCGCTGCCGACGCTGGCCCCGGTGATGCCATTGATGTCGCCCAGATTGCCACGGCTGCCGCGCATCCAGCCGCGCAGGTGACGATAGTATTTTGAGCGGCCACCAGCCATCCACAGGCTGCCTTTGTACTGGCCGTTCGCGTCGGTGACATAGAAGGCCAGATAGGCCGGGTTGCCATAGTAGCCTTTCATCTGGGCGGTCAGCGTTACCTGTTTCGCCGAGCTCGCGGTGGGCAGGGTAATCGCGGTGGTAAGCAACAGCGCGGTCAGAAGCGATTTCATAGTTTTTCTCCGTCGTGGAATTTCATCTTGGGTACTGATTTGGCGATCTCGCCTGAGGGTTTCCTGACACCAGCCCGAAAATTGCTTCAGCTTGGTGTCAGGTAGAGTGGCCCGGAGTGATACGGGTCAGTTCACAACTCCCGTCGCTGTTGCCCCGCCCGTATCGAACAGCCCGTTATCGGGCGGCGGTACCGATCCGGCAGGGGCCGCACCTTGCATCGCGCCCTGACAACCACCGTCGTCATCATCACCCCAGCCGCCATCATCATCGTCACCGCCCCGATAGCGGCCTTGGCCTTCGCCACAGTCATCATCGTCGTCACCGCCAAAAAACAGGCCGAACAACCCACGCGCGCCATGCTCGCCACGTTCGTCATCGTCACCATCGTGATCAACCAGGATCACCGGTGCGGTTTGCGGCGCGGTCCGCAC
>JARRIY010000006.1:0-21397 GCA_037379985.1 Maritimibacter sp. | reverse complement strand
CGATTTCTACAATAGCTCAGCCTGCCAACACGCAGGCGTATTTCAGGCCCTTTGGCGGGAAACACGCATAAGGCGATACAGGACTGTTAGCGGCAACAATATCGCCCTGCTTACGCTCTCAGCACATCGCCTTATTTCGCGACGCGTTAACCATTTTTGAACAGATTTTGACATGATTTAGTCAAATTCTCTTTTTTCGCCCTGTCCCGTGAGCTAGATTGAACCTGCCCAACTGGGGGGCGATGTCTGTAGGCTGCGGGGGCGGCCGCACACGAGCCACGGATTTTCGTGGGGATTAGGTGACATCCGCTGAATTGCGGAGCGAGGGATCAAGATCGGCTGACTGCTCAGCCGACGGGTAGTCTTTTTGCCCAGGTTCGGGCTGCCTCATTCTCATACCGTGACACGCTCTTCAGTGCGGTCTCCCGTGGCCACCATCGCCTTGTTCATTGGGAGTGTGCTTGGCGAAGGGATAAAGAGCAATGGTTGCGGTTTCGGGGTTTTACCTAACTTCTATGGCCTTTCATGGCCAATTTGGCGTGTCGTTCCTCAATCAGGAATGCATTCGCGCAGCCGCTCGTGCAGGCCTGGCACAGATGAGTGAAATCAAACGAGAAACAGAGTTTATGTCGGCACAAGCTGTGGCCGTGGAACAGAACATTGTGGGGAATGTGTGACTATGACCGATAAGATTTTTGACTTCGGCAGCGATTGTGACGACGAGACCTCGAACCCGACCACCGGCGACGGGATCGTTTCGGGCACCGTGGGCAACGACGTAATTGATGCCGCCTATACCGGCGATCCGGATGGCGACATGGTCGACAATAACGACGCGATCCTGCCGGGCGAATATGGCAATGACGATATCATCGTGGCCGGGGCTGGCGATGACACCGTCGTTGCGGGCGAAGGCAATGACGAGATCTATGCCGGGTCGGGGAATGACAACGTTTCAGGCGGTGCGGGCAATGATTACATCCGCGGCGACGACAATGGCGACTATGCCACTGGCGATCTGATCACCAACGGCTCGTTTGAAGACACCAGCGGGATGGACGAAACCTCTTACGGCTATAAGGGCGTCGGTGGTTTCAATGGCTGGACCTCAACCGATCCGAACCTGGCCGTTGATGTGCATGACGACGATCGCGATGGCGTGGAACCCACCGATGGCGACAATTGGCTGGATCTCGACGCAACTCCCGGCAATGTCTCGATTTATCAGGACGTTGAAGGGGCTGTTGAGGGCGCAGAATACACGCTGACCTTCAGTGCTGGCGAAAGCACCGTGGCGCCCGGCAATGTGTTTGAAGTCTGGTGGGGCGGCGAACTGATCGACACGATTGATCCCGCCGAAGGCGAGATGAACGAATACAGCTATACCGTTATCGGTGGGGCTGGCGATGGCAGCGACCGTCTGATGTTCGTGCAGATCGGCGAAGAAGGCTGGGGCTATGAAGGCAATGTCGGCGCGTCGATTGACTCGGTTAGCCTGGTTGGCCCGATTGACGATGCCAGCCTGGCGGGCAACGATGTGCTCGACGGCGGCGCTGGTGACGACAGAATCCTCGGCGATGGCGGCGACGATGTGCTGATTGGTGGCACCGGCACCAACTACCTCGATGGTGGGTCGGGCGACGACACCTTCATCGCTGGCGACGGCGCCGATACTTTCCGTGGCGGCTCGGGTCAGGACAATATCGACTATTCCGGCTCGGATGCTGCCGTGAATGTGAATCTCGAAACCAAAGAGATGTCTGGTGGCGATGCCGACAACGATGCCATCGTCAGTGGCGTCGATGGGGTGATCGGGTCGGAATATAACGACGTGCTGACTGGTTTTGACCAGCAGGGCACTAGCCCGGAAGACACCTTTACCAACCAGTTCTGGGGCAATGGCGGCGACGATATCATCACGGCCAAAGGCGGAGATGACTTCATCGACGGTGGCGCCGACAATGACACGCTGAGCGGTGGCGCTGGCAATGATGAGATCCTTGGCGGTACCGGCAATGACAGCATCGAAGGCGGCGACGGCGACGATGTGATCATCGGTGGCCCGGGTGCGCTGGACGGCGCGCTTCCCGATCGGGGCTATCCGGGCCTGTTCCCGGGCGATAGCGATCCCTATAACGACCGCGACACGATCCTGGGCGGTGCCGGGAACGACACCATCAAAGGTGGCGATGACAACGACTATATCGATGGCGGTGCCGATAACGACAATATCGATGGCGGTGTTGATGATGACACCATCCTCGGCGGGTCCGGCGATGACTACATCGTGGGCGGCGAAGGGTCGGACAGCATTGACGGCGGTACCGGCGATGACACCATCTATGGTGGGCTGGATCCGATCTATCCCGATGAGCTGAACATCCGCGATGATGCGGGCGATCTGGTCACCGATAACGGCATGGACGTGATCCATGGCGGCGACGGCAATGATACGATCTTTGGTCAGGACGACGACGATACGATCTTTGGCGATGCCGGCAACGACACCATCGACGGCGGGATCGACGAAGACGTGATCGATGGTGGTGCCGATAGTGACACGATCGACGGCGGCCAAGGCGACGACGTGATTGCTGGCGGCAGCGGCGATGATGTGATCGAAGGCGGCACCGGCGACGATGTGATCTATGGCGATAGCGGGCTCGGCACGGGCACGACCTCGCCGGTTGAAATCACCGTCACCAGCGAAGCGGCTGGCATGGGCAACCAGGTGTTCGCCTATACCATCGATCCGGTGACCGGCGAGATTTCCAACCTCGTGATCCTGGCCGAGGAAGCCGACAGCGCCACCGGCATTACGTTCGAATACGATGCGCCTGTGGGCTCTGTGGTCGGCGTTGGCATCATGAACGAAGATGGCAGCTTCTACTCCTCGGGCTATGGCAGCAATGTCAGCATGAATCCCGATGGGCTGGAGCACACTATTGGCGAACAGCATGCCGATGGTTCTGTGTCGCTGAGCTTTGAAGATCGTGGCGGCCTGGGGGACAACGACTACAACGACGTTGTGCTCCACGTGAACCTCGGCTCGTCCGGCACGACGCTGGACAATGCCCATTTCGATTACACCTCGACGGTCAACGTCACTGGCGAAGACGCTGATGGTGGCGCCGATGGCAATGACATCATCACCGCTGGCGACGGCGATGACCTGGTGTTCGGCGAAGGTGGCAATGACACCATCGATGGCGGCGCCGGCAACGACGATCTGCATGGCGGTGCTGGCACTGATGAGGTCAGCGGCGGCGAAGGCAACGACATGATCTCCGGCGGCGAGGGCGACGACACGCTCATCGGCGGTGAGGGTGACGACAAGCTGTCCGGCGGTGTCGGCGACGATATGATGGAAGGCGGCGCTGGCAACGACTCGCTCGACGGCAGCGAAGGCGCTGACACGATGTCGGGTGGCGACGACCGCGATACCTTTGTTGACCTCGGCGTCGGCGACGTGATCGACGGTGGCGCAGGCGGCGACGACTGGGATACGCTCGAGCTGACAGGCAGCACGGAACCCGGCGGCAAGCTGCACGTCACCTATACTTCGGCTGACCATGAAGACGGTTACGTTACCTACTGGGATGCAGACGGCAACGAAACCGGTACGCTGCAGTTCGAAGAAATCGAAAACGTTGTGCCTTGCTTTACCCCCGGCACGATGATCGCGACGCCCTATGGTGAAAAGCCGGTTGAAACCCTGAAGGTCGGCGACCGGGTGATCACCCGCGACAACGGCATTCAGGCGATCAAATGGATCGGTGCGAAAGAGGTCGGGCGTAAATCGCTGCTGGCCGAACCGCATCTGAAACCGATCCTGATCCGGGCCGGGGCTCTGGGCAATGGTCTGCCGGAACGCGATATGGTCGTCAGCCCGAACCACCGGGTTCTGGTCGCCAATGATCGCACCGCACTGTTCTTCGACGAACGTGAAGTTCTGGCTGCGGCCAAACACCTCGTCGACAACAAAGGCGTGCAGATCGTTGAGCCGCTGGGTGTGACCTATATCCACTTCATGTTTGAACATCACGAAGTGGTGCTGTCGGATGGTGCCTGGACGGAAAGCTTCCAGCCGGGTGACTATTCGCTGAAAGGCATCGGCAACTCGCAGCGTCAGGAACTGTTTGAACTGTTCCCGGAACTGCAGGGCCAGGACGGTCTGGAAGACTACACCGCTGCGCGGCGTATTCTGAAGAAACACGAAGCCCGTATGCTCGTGCGCTAATGCAGCGTTGGCCGGGGGAACCTGGCCAACATCCCGAAGCGGAAAGCTAGGGGGCTGAGCGAGGGTGGTCTGGCGCGGGGGCGTGCCAGACGGGAGCATCTGAGACTCCAGCTTCGGAAAACAACCCTGCCATCTGGCGGGGTTGTTTGCATTTGGGGAGGTGTTGCGACGCCTTTCATCCTCCGATCAGCTTTGGGGAAGGGGCGATGCTGCATCCGGGATACTCTCCCGCGCGTGGATCTGAGGAATGCGAGGGCACTGGGCGCGGGGATGTCCGCGGAATGGTGCTTTCAGACTGCAAACCATGCCATTTATGCGAGTCACGAACGGCCTGCCTTGTTGCGAGACGAAATGCCTTAGCCGCGCCAACCCGCTGTTGTGGAAACGCACCGTTGGCATGACAGGAAAAGCGCTATTCGGGCGGGGGCTGGGGGAATCATGGGCCGTTTTTGTGATCGCAAACAGCAGGTTGTGGACAGTGGGGTGCCCGGTAAGGAAAGGGGCGCCTCTCGTCCTTCAAACCGAGGGCTTCTGGGTGACGCCTTGTCCTAAACAATAGGTTTATGACCCCCACACAGCCTGCATTTCGTGCCAAACCGTTGCACAATATAGCAGCAAGGGCAGGTGAGGCCCGTATATCTCGGGTTTATGACACTCAACCGGCTGAATATGTCGCAGACCAATGGTGATATTTAGTCTTTGATAACCTTTCTAACCGTGTGGAAACACGTCAGAACATGGTGAAGAGATTTTCGAGCGTGGGGACTCACACATGGCTAATATTACTGGCACCGAAAACAACGACCTTATTGAGGTACAGATGAGAACGATGTCATTTCTGGCGGCGCTGGCCAGGACGAGCTGCATGGCGGCGCGGGCGATGATGTAATCTCGGCAGGGTCTGGCACGGATATCGTCTATGGCGAAGCGGGTGATGACATCATCCATGGCGGTGGTGACAACGATATTCTCAATGGTGGCGAGGGGTCTGACACCTTCATCATCGATCAGACCGACATCAGCACGACTGGGATTTTGAACACCACGATCGAGGGCGGCTCGACCGGCAGCGATTACGACACGCTCAATCTGGGTCCGCTGCTGGCACAGGGCTTCGTGATCACCCATCTGGTCGAAAACGCAGAAGCCAATGGCCAGCCGGGTGCCGACTATCAGATTTCGCTGACCAACCCCGATACCGGCGCCTATATCAACATCAACGCCAAAGACATCGAGAACTTCGTGCCCTGTTTTACTCCCGGCACGATGATTGCGACCCCGCGCGGTGAAGTGCCGGTGGAAGAGCTGCGCGAGGGCGATCAGGTGATCACCCGTGATAACGGGCTGCAAGAGGTCTGCTGGACCGGGAGCAAGCCGCTTTCCGGGCAGGATATGATGCTGGCGCCTGATCTTCGCCCGGTCCTGGTGCGCGCGGGTGCCTTGGGCCGTGGTTTGCCGCAGCGCGATATGCTGGTCAGCCCGAACCACCGTTTGCTGATCACCGATCCCCGCACGGAGCTCTATTTCAACGATCCTGAAGTCTTTGCTGCCGCCAAGCACATGGTTGATGGCAAAGGGATTGTGCGGCTGGAAAGCCAGCCCGTGACCTATGTGCATTTCATGTGCGAACGTCATGAGGTGGTGCTGTCGGACGGGGCCTGGACGGAAAGCTTCCAGCCCGGCGATCAGGCCCTGAAAGGGGCCGGGCAGGCGGCGCAGAAAGAGATCTTTGCGCTCTTCCCCGAGCTGCAGGATCACGGCGCGCGCGAAGCCTATGTAGCGGCCCGGCGCACGTTGAAGCGTCACGAGGCGAAGGTGCTGATCGGCTGACCCGAAAGGTGCCGGTGTTTACCGAATAGGTACCTGTTGCAGATAGGATCAGGGCAACAAAAGGAGCCCTGATCCTACATATGCTGCATTTCCGATCCCCCGATTTCGATACCCGCCTGCCGCGCCTGTTTTCCCGCGCGACGGATCCCCAAAATGCGAATGGCTATGACGGGCCGGGATTTGCCGCCTCGGGGGTTGCGCCATCGTCGCTGGTGGCTTGCGAACGGGGCGAGGTTTTGGCGCGCGACCTGAAACCGGGCGACCGGCTGCTGACCTTTGATCACGGGTTTCAACCGCTGCGCTGGGTCGGGGCCAACACGGTGGTTTACCGGGAAGATACCGATATTTTGCCGATTGATGCCGACCATGGCCCGGTGCGTTTGCGTGCGGGCAAATATGGCAGCGACAAGGATGACGGCAATCTGGTGATGGCGCCGGGGCAGCGGGTGCTGATTGCCGGGGATTTGAATGAAACCCTGTTTGGCGCGCCTGAAGTGCTGGCGGCGGCCGGGGATCTGACCCATCTGAAACATATTGATATGCTGGATCGTCCCACCGGGCGCAGGGTGCATATCCTGCTGGATGCGCAGGAGCTGATCCGGGTGAATAATGTTTGGCTGGAAAGTCTGGTGCCGGATATGTGGTCGATTGCCGTGGGCTATCCCGATCTGGCTGACGAGATGGTCGATGCCCTGCCACGCCTGCGCTATGACAGCTATGAAGCGTGCTACGTGTCGTCCCGCCCGGGCTTGGAGGCGCGTGAGGCGGCACTGGTGGAGGAGATTTAGCGGGTTGCTCGGCGCGCGCGTCTTTCGTTGGGGTGCACAGAGCATAGCTTACACTCGCCGCCCGGCTTACGTCCCTCGTTCCTTGCGCCAGCGTGCCCAATCCTCCGGGGTGTCCAGATCGGTGAGCGCATGACTGGCCGGGAGTTTGATCAGCCTCACCCGGTCGTATTCTGCTTTCAACACATCCCGTGCGCCTTGATCGCCGCTGAGCTGGCCTAGTGCTGGAAAGTCGCGGCGCGGGAATAGCACCGGGTGGCCGGGCGTGCCATCTTCCGCCGTGCCGCGCAGGATATGTTCGCCGTTAAAAGCCCCGAGGAGGGCGCGCAAATCGTCACTGGTGATTTCGGGCATATCGGCCAGCAGGATCAGCACACCTGAGGCGGTCTCGGGCAGGGCAGCGATCCCGGCTTTCAGGCTTTCGGCCATGCCCTTGCCGGGATTGGCCACTTCGATCAGCTGGGCTGCAACGCCATCCAGCGCCTGCCAACGGGCCGGATATTCGGATTGCGGGGGCAGGGTGATGATCAGCGTATCCGCCCTGCTTGCCAGCGCTGTGGCCGCACGCTCGGCGATCAGGGGCTGACCTGATACCGGCTCCAACAGCTTGTCGCGCCCGCGCATTCGGCTGCTGGATCCCGCCGCAAGCAGCAGGATCACAACATTGGACTGCGCGGATGCGCTCATTTCTCCGGTATCAGCCCGCGCGGACTGAAGCGCAGCACCAGAAGCATGATCAGCCCCATGGTGAACATTTTCAGATGCGCGGTGGAGTGCAGCAGGTGCAGTTTCAGCGGCGAGTCATCGCTCATGAAACTGGTCAGATGCGAGATCGACCAATAGGCAATCGGCTCCACCTCGTTCCAGAAGAACCAGATGATAAAGCCGCCCAGCACCGCGCCCCAGTTATTACCGGAGCCGCCGACGATCACCATCACCCAGACCAGGAAGGTGTAGCGCAGCGGTTGATAGCTGGCGGGGGTCAGCTGGCCGTCCAGCGTTGTCATCATCGCGCCCGCGATACCGACAACCGCCGAGCCGAGAATGAAGATCTGCAGATGCCGACGGGTTACATCCTTGCCCATCGCGCCTGCTGCGACCTCGTTATCACGGATCGCGCGCATCATTCGGCCCCAAGGCGATTTCAGCGCCGATTCACTCATCCAGATCAGGACGATCAGCACGGTCAGAAACAGCCCGGCATAGGCCAGTTTCACGGTGATCGACGAGGCGGTGACCGGGTTCATGCCGATATTGGCGGCAAAATCCAGAAAACGCGGCGAGGCTTGCAGATCGACCTCATAGGGCACCGGCCGAGGCAGGCCGATGACGTTTTTCACGCCGCGCGCCAGCCAGTCTTCGTTTTTCATCACCGCGATGATGATCTCGGAAATCCCCAGCGTGGCGATGGCGAGGTAATCCGAGCGCAGCCCCAGCGCGGTTTTGCCAATTGCCCAGGCGGCCAGCGCAGCCAGCAGCCCGCCAACAGGCCAGGCGACCAGCACCGGCAGGCCCAGCCCGCCGAGGAAGCCGGTTGCGGCGGGATCGATGGCCTCGACGGCTTCGACACCCGGATCGAACATGGCGCGATAGGCAAAGAAGCCAACCACCAGCAGGGCCGTCATCACCAGCGCGCGAAGGCGGCCCGGCTTCATTTTCTGATAGGTCACAATGGCAGCGGTCAGCAGCCCGATTGCATAGGCCAGCGAGAACAGGATACGAAACCCGCCCGCATCCCAAGCTGGCCCGACCGGGCTGGAGGAGGTGATCACCACAGCGAGGCCGCCAAGCGCGACAAAGCCCATGATCCCGACATTGAACAGGCCCGCATAGCCCCATTGCATATTCACGCCCAGGGCCATGATCGCCGAGACGAGGCCCATATTGACCAGCCCCAGTGCCACGTTCCAGCTTTGGACAAAGCCAACGATCAGCACCATGACGGCAACAGCGGCGAAAAGGCCGATATTTCTCCAGTTCACGCTCATACCGATTTCCCCTTGAACAGACCGGTGGGTTTGAACAGCAGCACGATCACCAGGATCGCAAAGGAGACCGCGAATTTGTAATCGGTCGACAGAAGCTGCACGAGCCCGTTCGGCTCAAGATTTTCCGGCAGCAAGTAGACCAGAACCTTTTTCCAGGCATAGGTTACGCCGACTTCGGAAAATGCGATGACAAACCCGCCTGCAATCGCACCCAGCGGATTGCCCAAGCCCCCGACAATGGCCGAAGCAAAGATCGGCAGCAGAAGCTGGAAATAGGTGAAGGGTTTGAAGCTTTTATCCAGCCCGTAGAGCACCCCGGCAATGGTCGCCAGAGCGGCGACGATCAGCCAAGCATAGAACACCACGCGTTCGGGATTGATGCCCGAGAGCAGCGCCAGATCTTCGTTATCGGAGAAGGCACGCATGGATTTGCCGGTACGGGTGTGGTTGAGGAACCAGAACAAGAGCGCCACCACGATCACCGCGGTGATGATGGTGATGCCTTGCGAGGTTTTCAGTGCCAGCCCTTCGCTGAGACCGGTCATGTGCTTGAAATCACGGGCGGAAATGATGAAACGCGCGCCATCGGAAAAGCGCTGTTCGCCGGGGCCGACGATCAGCCGCACGATGCCGTTCATGATGAACATCACCCCGATTGAGGCCATCACCGAGACAATCGGTTTGGCTTTGGCGCGGCGGTAGAAGCCATAGACCACGCGGTCGGTCGCCAGCATCATCGCGGCGGTTCCGGCAATGCCGAATGGCAGCGCCAGCAGCGCGGTGGGAAGCGGGCCAAGGTTTACCCCCATGGACTGAAACCAGAAGGTGACCAGCATCGTGACCATGGCGCCAAAGGCCATCTGGTCGCCATGGGCGAAATTGGAAAAGCGCAGGATGCCATAGATCAGCGTCACCCCCAGCGCCCCCAGCGCCAGCTGCGAGCCATAGGCCATGGCCGGGATCAACACGAAATTGGTCAGCGCAACAAGGGCGTTCAACAGGTCCATTTTGGGCTCCGTGTTGTGAAAAGCTTCGCGATCATGCCGGCGTTCCTTTCTGGCATTGGCCAGTGTAATTCGGGGCAGAGCTGGCACCGGCCCAGAACAGCGTGACGCTGTTATCGGGGCTGATGATGATGCGATCATTGCCTGCAACAAAGGTTTCGCCCTCGATCCCGCTGCGGCGGTCGAGCGGATAGGCGGCATTGACGCCCAGCGTTTCCATCAGGATCTCGCTGCCGGTTTCGTTTTCCTGCTCGACGATGGAAAAGCGCCAATCGGTGGTGGTGCCAACGCCGCGCACGGCGCAGGCATAGAGAAATCCGCCCTCGGGCAGCACGATCTCAGGCGCGCTCATGGTCGAGATCGCCGGGCTCTGCGAGGCCTCGGGCGCGGCCATCATACAGGCCGAAAGCGCGCTGAGCAGCGGCAGAAAAAGGGCAGGGCGCAGGTTCATTCTTTGGTCTCCAAGCAGGTGCCGAAATAGTAATGCATCGCAGGTTCACCCTTCGGCGGGGCGCCACGCAGATTGGACATGCCAGCCGGGGCGTTGAGGGCGAGAACGCCGACAAAATCGCCGCCGTCATAGCTGGCTGTGATGGTCAGATCACCCTGATCGCGGCCGGTTTGCTCGACCTGGGCGGTGTGGCCGAGAAAGCGAAAGCTCGCATCGTCGGCGTTATAGGTGGCGGCTTCCGACACTTCGCTGCAGGTCTGGCTTTCGCGGTCGCAACGGCTGGTGAAATCGCAGGAAATCACGTTTTGCGCCGAGGCCAGCGCGGGCAGGGCGAACGCAACCATACACGCCCCCGAGGGGAGCGCGCGTAAGGCAGCGCTGCGATGATATGCCCCCGCTGCCATTCTTTAGCCCCCGAGGAAGCTCTGGCGGACTTCGGGATCGGCCAAAAGCTCTTTCCCGGTGCCGGTATGGGCATTGGCCCCTTGCACCAGAACATAGCCTTTATCCGCGATTTCAAGAGCTTGCCGTGCGTTTTGCTCGACCATAAGCACCGGGAGCCCGGTGCGGGCGATCTCGATGATGCGGTCAAACAGCTCGTCCATCACAATCGGCGACACGCCTGCGGTGGGCTCATCGAGCAGCAGCACTTTCGGCTTGGTCATCAGGGCGCGGCCCACGGCCACCTGTTGGCGCTGCCCGCCCGACAATTCGCCCGCCGCCTGATGACGTTTGTCGCGCAGGATCGGGAAGAGGTCATAGACCTGTTCCATTGTCTCGGTGAAATCGTCGCGGCGGATGAACGCGCCCATCTCAAGATTTTCCTCGACGGTCATCGAGGTGAAAATATTGTGGGTCTGCGGCACGAAGCCCATGCCTTTGGCAACGCGCGCCTGCGGGGTGAGCGCGGTGATGTCTTCGCCATCCAGCCGCACCGAGCCTTCGCGCAGATCGAGCATCCCGAAGGTGGCTTTCATCGCGGTGGATTTGCCCGCGCCATTGGGGCCGACGATCACCGCGATCTCGCCCTTGTCGACGGCGATGGTGCAATCATGCAGGATGTTCGGCCCGGTCTTGCCATAGCCGCCGGTCATGGCGTCGCCGATCAGAAAGGGGCCGCCCGGAGCCGGTTTCGCTTCGCCGCCTTTGGCCCCGTTGCTGAGGGTCGACGGCGCTTTCTGGTTCACCACCGAGGCATCGCGGTTATAGCTCTCTTCGTCAAACGCGCGTCCGCTCATGCTTCGACCTTATCTTTGTTTTTCAAGCCAGTGCCCAGATAGGCTTCGATCACCGCCTCGTTGGCCTTGATCTCGTCCAGCGAGCCTTCGGCCAGCACTTTGCCTTCGGCCATGCAGATCACCGGATCGCAAAGACGGTCGATGAAATCCATATCGTGTTCGATCACCACAAAGGTGTAGCCGCGTTCCTTGTTGAGCCGGATGATCGCGTCGCCGATGGTATTCAGCAGCGTTCGGTTCACGCCCGCGCCGACCTCATCGAGGAACACGATCTTGGCATCGACCATCATCGTGCGGCCCAGCTCCAGGAGCTTTTTCTGGCCGCCGGAGATTTGCCCGGCCTTGTGATCGGCCAGATGTTCGATGGTGAGGAATTCGAGCACCTCGTCGGCCTTGGCGCGCAGGGCACGTTCTTCATCGGCGATGCGTTTGCGGCCAAACCAGGTGTTCCACAGGTTTTCGCCCGCTTGCCCGCCCGGCACCATCATCAGGTTTTCCCGACAGGTCATCGAGCCGAATTCATGGGCGATCTGGAAGGTGCGCATCAGCCCCTTGGCAAACAGCTCATGCGGGGGCAGACCGGTGATATCCTCGTCATCCATCGTGACCAGACCGGAGGTGGGTTTCAGCACCCCCGCGACGACGTTGAACAATGTTGTTTTGCCAGCCCCGTTCGGGCCGATCAGCCCGGTGATTGAGCCATTTTCGATATGCAGAGAAGCCCCGTCGACCGCATGAAAGCCGCCGAAATGCTTGTGCAGGTTTTCAACCCTGATCACGTTCTTCCACCCCTATATGCCACAGCCCGGGGGTATTGCCCCGGGCTGTGCGATTCGCAAGCGTTTCGCGCCGCCTTAGCGGAAGGAAACGGTTTCGTATGCGCCACCGGTGATGGTGTATTCGCGGTAGGTGCCCGCGGCTTCACCCGGTCCGATCAGCTCAACATTGGTGGCGCCGACATAATCGACATCACCACCGTCGGCGATGATTTGCAGCGCTTTGCCCAGCTCACCCGGCAGGATTTTTTCACCCGGGGCGTTGGCCACGTTGAGGATGTTGGCGGCAATGCCAGCCGGGGTCGCTTCACCGGCTTTCGCGGCGGCCAGAGCCAGCAGCGCAGCAGCGTCATAGCTTTCGCGGGTGAAGGAGCTTTCGCTGTTCACACCAGCAGCTTCGGTGAGGGCTTGGAACGCATCGGCGCCCGGGCCGGTGCTCCACGGAAGCGTCCCGATCGAGCCTTCCAGATCGGCGCCGAGATCGGCCACCAGGGTGTCGGCATACATGCCATCGCCCATCGCGAAGGTGTCAAAGGCACCGGTATCGAGCGCAGCCTGAATGATGCCTTTACCGCCTTGGTCGGCATAGCCCAGAACCACCAGCAGTTCGCCACCGGCCGAGGCCAGGGTGCCGACTTCAGCCGAATAGTCGGCTTTGCCGTCTTCATGCGGCACGGAAGCGGTGATTTTGCCACCCATGCCTTCATAGGCAGCGGTGAAAGCATCGGCGAAGCCTTTGCCATAGTCGTTGTTGGTGTAGGTCAGCGCGACCTCTTTGATGCCTTTATCCGACAGGATCGAGGCCAGCACGTCGCCCTGACGGGCATCCGACGGCGAGGTGCGGAAGAACAGGCCGTTGTCTTCGGCGGTCGACAGCGCGGGGCTGGTGGCCGAGGGCGAAATCATCGGCACGCCATTCGGCACGGCGACATTGGCGAGCACAGCGCCGGTCACGCCGGAGCAGTCGGCGCCCATGATGCCAACCACGCCATCGGTGGTGATCAGGCGTTCAGCGGCGGAGGTGGCGACGCCAGCATCGACGCAGCTCGAATCCGCGCGGACCGAAACCAGATTGCCGAGGCTGAAATTGCCCGAGGCGTTGATTTCCGACAGCGCCAGTTCGGCGGAATCGGCCATCATCGGGGTGAGCGATTCAATCGGCCCGGTAAAGCCGAGGATAACGCCGATTTTCACATCATCGGCGGTCGCGGCCGTGCCCAGGAGGGCGGTAGCGGCCGTGGCCATAAGCAGCTTCTTCATGAGATACTCCCTGTTGGAACGAAAAAGATCGTCGGTTAGGTTAGCGTTTTTGCCGAAAAAGGAAACCCTTTCACTGCGGCCTTTTGTCGGGGGGATCATAATGTTGGCAAGGTTGGGCGATGATCCCCGGCAAAAACGGAAAATGACGCAAATACAATGCTGTGAAACGGCATTCGCAGGCTGTGATTTGCGTCATGTCCGAAGGGCGGAATGGTGCGTCGGCGTCTGAGCGCTGACCCGCGCTTTCGGCTTAGATTTCTTCCTTGGCGCTGGTCTGGCTGCCGCGCTCGCGATAGGGCGTGGTATTATAGTGGGCGCGATAGCATTTCGAGAAATGCGAAGGCGAGGTAAAGCCGCAGGCCAGCGCCACGTTGATCACGCTCATTTCGGTCTGCATCAACAGGTTGCGTGCTTTGCTGAGGCGCAGCTCCATGTAGTAGCGTTTCGGCGAGCGGTTCAAATAGCGGCGGAACAGCCGTTCGAGCTGACGGGTTGAGAGGCCGACATCGGCGGCCAGTTTGGCCGGGCTGATCGGTTCTTCGATATTGGTTTCCATCGACTGGATAACCTGAGCAAGCTTCGGATGGCGCACACCGATGCGTGTCGGCACCGACAGGCGCTGGCTGTCACGGTCGGTGCGGATCGAGGTGTAGATCTGCTGATCGGCCACGGCATTGGCCACTTCCGGCCCGTGATCGCGGGCGATCAAGGCCAGCATCAGGTCAATCGAGGCCGTGCCGCCCGCCGTGGTCATCCGGTTGCCGTCGATCACATAGACCGAACGGGTCAGCTCGACCTCGTCAAACTCTTCGGTGAAGCTGTCGCGATACTCCCAATGGATGGTGGCACGGCGATCTTGCAGAAGCCCGGCTTCGGCCAGCGCATGGGTGGCGGTGCAGAAGGCTCCGATAACCACGCCTTTGCGGCTTTCACGACGTAGCCAGCTGACCAGCTTTTTGGTGGTGTTGGCCTGAGCTTCGACCCCACCGCAGACGATCACAGTGTCAGAATGGCGAAGCTCGTCCAGCCCCATATCCACGGCGACCTTGCAGCCCGAGGAGCTTTCGGCAAGCCCTTCATCCTCAGCGGCCAGAACCCAGCTATAGGCTTCGTAGCCCAAAGCGCGGTTGGCGAGACGCAGTGCATCGACCGCGCCGGAGAAAGACAAAAGCGTAAAACCCCTCATCAACACGAACACGTAGCGTTGTGCCGGTTGTTGGGAAATTGTGGGTTTGGTCGGGGCGCGACTCATTCTGACTCCGAGGGCAGCAGGGTGGCGGGACCACACCAGTTTTGCACTTCGTATGCAAGAGTTCACAAGCGCTCATTGCAAGTTTGCTTTGCACCCGGCGCATGGCTTGACTATATGTGCCGCCCGAATGAGCGTTCCGCAAGGGGTGGGCGCCATTTTTGAACCGAACGGAGATGTGAGGACGGACTGGACAAAATCCTCGTGGCGCCAAAAGCCCCGGGTGCAGATGCCCGACTATCCCGATCAAGCGGCGCTTGGTCAGGTTGAGGCGCAACTTGCAAAATATCCGCCGCTCGTCTTTGCAGGTGAAGCGCGGCGTTTGAAGGCGGAGCTGGCGAAAGTTTCGCGTGGCGAAGCGTTTTTGCTGCAAGGCGGCGACTGCGCGGAAAGCTTTGCGGAATTCAGCGCGGACACCATTCGCGATACATTCAAAGTGATGCTGCAAATGGCGATGGTGCTGACCTATGGCGCCAAAGTGCCGGTGGTGAAGGTTGGCCGGATGGCCGGGCAATTCGCCAAGCCGCGCTCGGCACCGTTTGAAACCATTGATGGGGTCGAGCTGCCGTCGTATCGCGGTGATATCATCAACGATATCGCGGCAACGTCGGATGCACGCATTCCGAACCCCGAAAAAATGCTGCACGCCTATACGCAGGCTGCGGCCTCGCTGAACCTGCTGCGTGCCTTCTCGACCGGCGGTTATGCCGATGTGCATTCGGTTCATGCCTGGATCCTGGGCTTTACCGAAAGCGATGAGGCCGAGAAATACCGCGCGATGGCGGGTCGGATTTCCGATGCGCTGGATTTCATGCGCGCGGCCGGGATCGACAGTGCGCGTGCCCATACGCTGCAATCGGTGGATTTCTACACCAGCCATGAAAGCCTGCTTCTGGAATATGAAGAGGCGCTGACCCGGGTGGATTCGACCACCGGGCAGGTTGTGGCGGGCTCGGGGCATATGCTCTGGATCGGCGACCGCACCCGTCAGCCTGACGGGGCGCATGTGGAATTTGCCAGCGGCGTGATCAACCCGATCGGGCTGAAATGCGGGCCGACCACCACGGCGGAAGACCTGAAAGTGCTGATGGCGAAACTGAACCCGGAAAACGAAGCCGGGCGGCTGACCCTGATCGCACGTTTCGGTGCTGGCAATGTGGGCGACCACCTGCCGCGTCTGATTCGCACCGTGCAGGAAGAGGGCGCCAATGTCGTCTGGTCCTGTGACCCGATGCATGGCAACACGATTAAATCGGCCAGCGGTTACAAAACCCGTCCGTTTGAACGGGTGCTGTCGGAAGTGCAGGACTTCTTTGCGATCCACAATGCCGAGGGCACCGTGCCCGGCGGCGTGCATTTCGAGATGACAGGCAAGGACGTGACCGAATGCACCGGCGGCGTGCAGGCGGTGTCGGACGAAAACCTGTCGGACCGTTATCACACCGTTTGCGATCCGCGCTTGAACGCCAGCCAGTCGCTGGAACTGGCCTTCCTGGTGGCCGAAGAGCTGGCCGGGAATGGCAGCCCCGCCGCCAAGCGCGCCAGCGCCTGAGCGCGGCTTATGCCGGGTTTGCCAGACTGAGAACTGGTAAAGAGAATGTGGCAAGGATCAGGCCCCGGGCATCGCGCCCGGGGCCTTTTTCTGTGTTGAATTGTGGCGGAAATGCGGCGCGGTGGGGTTTTACGCCCTAGGATTGTATTGTGAAATACGGCGTAATGATCTGTAATTTATCTAGAATTAGCGGGTTTTGTGGGGATTGGACCGGCGGGGTGCGTTTGCCGCTCGCGGTAAGGTTGCGGGCGGGCGCTTGGGCGGTAGAACTGCCGCTGCTGCCCGGCGCTTCCTTCTGGGCAGGGAATCTGCCTCTCCCTGCAATGCGCTCCAGACAGGCCCAGACAGGCGCTCACGCGGCATATATGGCGCTATTCGGGCAGGAGAGCCGGGTAGGGCTGTGGTTGGACTGCTTGTGTATTCACCCCTCTGAGAGCAAAAACCCCGGCGCGAGGCCGGGGTTTGCTGTGGCCGGGCCGTATGCCCGGTGCCCCCACATGAAGGCTGTATGATTGGCTCAGAGCTGGTCGGCGTCGTGAACCAAACGCAGATGCGCGCCTTTGCTGGTCGATTGCTCGGGAGCTTCAGTTTTCCCGGTCAGCTTGGCTTTCAGATCCTTGCGGCGCTGTTGGCGCTCCTGGATCATCTTGTTCATTTCTTCGACCTGACGCGCCATCGCCGTGGTTTTCGGCAGGAAGGTGCCTTTTTCTTCTTCCATTCCCGTCACTTCAGCCAGTTTCGGCTTGGGATCGACCTCAGGAATGTCGAATTCGCTGATGTTGCGCTCGGCGCGGCGGTGCGAGGTCAGCGGATCGCCCAGCAGCGCTTTGGTTTCACGGTCGCGGATCATGAAGCGGCGCGGGCCACGGCCAATTTCGCCATTGGCTTGCAGAGCGCCCAGAATGCGGGTCGGTCTGCCGGTCTCGTCACGCAGCGGCAGCAGGATCATCTGCGCATCCAGCGGCGGACGGCCCATGCCGCTATCCGAGGTCAGGCTCAGGCGCACGATGGCCGGGGTTTCCAGCACATCTTCAATGATTTTCTGCATTTCGCGGCGGGCTTCCGGCAGAAGCATCGCGGTGATGGGCATGCCGCGCACTTCCATATTCATCAGATCGTTCAGATGCATGCCCGCAAGGCGGAAACGGGCCAGACCGGGCGCGATTTTTTCCAGCACAAAGGCAAATTCCAGCGCTTTGGCGATGCCGCGCGGGTTCAGTTCGGCGCGGGCCGGCATCAAACGACCATCGCGCAGACCTTCCCAATAGGTTTCAACCTGAGCAACCGAGGGGAAATGCACTTGACGACGCATGGGCTGGATCGAAACGACCTTACCATCTTTGATATAATCCACGTTCATCGCTTTACCCTCTTCAAGCCCGTCTGTTTTGGCCGGTCGTGCTGTTGTCGTGTCGTTAAGTGTTTGGTAACGACAGACTCACGTTCCTTACCGTTGCCTTAATCTGCCACATTTTGGACGTAAATGGGGCAGAAACTTTACAAATGGTTAATAACCCATGGTTCATTCAATGACCGGATTTGCCACGCTGCAGGGTCAGCATGGCGCCTGGAGCTGGAACTGGGATCTTCGCGCGGTCAATGCGCGGGGGCTCGATATTCGCCTGAAACTGCCAGATTGGATTGAGGGTCTTGAGCCTCTGGTGCGCAAAGCTGTGAGCGAGGCGGTAGGGCGCGGATCGGTTTCGGTCGGGCTGCGGCTGGGGCGCGAAACGGATGAGGGCGCGCAGACGATCAATGCGGCGGCGCTGGATCAGGCGCTGACACTTTTGGGCGAGATTGAGGCGGCGGCGGATGCCAAAGGGCTGAAAGTGCGGGCGGCGACGCTCACCGATATTGCCGCGATGCGCGGTGTGGTCGAGGCCGGGGGGCAACGGCTGGAAGATACCGCGCCGCTGCGGGCCGCGCTGGTGGCGGGGCTGCCGGAGCTGCTGGCGGCGTTCAACGCGATGCGCGCCCATGAAGGCGCGGCGCTGAAGCAGGTGCTGGAAGCGCAGCTTGATACGGTTGAGGCGCTGGTGGGCGAGGCGCAGGCGGCGCTTGCCGGGCGCGGTGACGCACAGGCCGAGAGCCTGAAAGCCGCGCTGGCCCGGGTGATGGAAAACAGCGACGGGGCCGATGAGGCCCGGGTGGCGCAGGAACTGGCGATGATCGCGGTGAAAACCGATATACGTGAAGAGCTCGACCGGCTGACTGCGCATGTAGAGCAGGCGCGTAGTCTGCTGGCAGGTAGCGAGGCGCGCGGGCGCAAGCTGGATTTCCTGATGCAGGAGTTTAACCGCGAGGCCAATACGCTGTGCTCCAAGTCGCAGTTTCAGGAGCTGACCCGGATCGGGCTTGACCTGAAAGCGGTGATCGACCAGATGCGCGAGCAGGTTCAGAACGTGGAATAACAAACAAGGCGGGCGAACGGATGAACAATCAGACAGAGCGGCGCGGGCTACTTATCATTCTGTCCTCGCCCTCGGGGGCCGGGAAAAGCACGCTGGCGCGGCGTCTGATGGATTGGGATCCGACCCTGAGCTTTTCCGTCTCTGCCACCACCCGCGCGCCGCGCCCCGGTGAGGTGGACGGCACGCATTATCATTTTGTCGATGAGTCGCGGTTCAAACATCTGGTGGCCGAGGGCGAGATGCTGGAACACGCCCACGTGTTCGGCAATTTCTACGGCTCGCCGATGGGGCCGGTGAAGGCGGCAATCGATGAGGGCCGCGATGTGCTGTTCGATGTCGATTGGCAAGGGGCCGAGCAGATCAAGCATTCGCCGCTGCGCGACCATGTGTTGTCGATCTTTGTGCTGCCGCCCTCGATCGTCGAGCTGCGCCGCCGCCTTGAGGGGCGTGGGCAGGATGCGCCCGAGGTGATCGCCAAGCGGATGCAGAAAAGCTGGGACGAGATCAGCCACTGGCATGGCTATGATTATGTGCTGGTGAATGACGATCTGGATACCACCTATGAGCGGCTGAAAACCATCGTCAGCGCCGAGCGCTTGCGTCAGGCGCAGCAACCGGGGCTGATGCCGTTTATTCGCGGGCTGCAATCCGAGTTTGAGGAGCAGGAAGGATGATCTACGCGCTGGACGGGATCGCGCCGGAGATTGACGACAGCGCCTGGGTGGCACCGGATGCCAATGTGATTGGCCGGGTTTCGCTGGGCGAGGGGGCGTCGGTCTGGTTTGGCTGCACCCTGCGCGGCGATAACGAGCCGATCAGTGTCGGGCGCAATTCCAACCTGCAGGAAAACACCATCTGCCACACCGATAGGGGCTTTCCGCTGAGCATCGGCGAGAATGTGACCGTGGGCCACCGCGCGATGCTGCATGGCTGCACCATTGGCGCGGGCAGCCTGATCGGCATGGGGGCAACGGTGCTGAACGGGGCTGTGATCGGCAAAGGGTGCCTGATCGGGGCTGGGGCACTGATCACCGAAGGCAAGGTGATCCCGGATGGAAGTCTGGTGATGGGCGCGCCGGGGAAGGTGGTGCGGGAGCTTGATGAGGCGACACGGGCCAAACTCATCGAAAGCGCCAAACATTATGCCGAGAACGCCGCGCGGTTCCGCACCGGGCTGACGGCGATCGGCTAAAGCGCGGCCAGCGCGCGGCGGGCCCAATCGCAGGCCGCATCGGGATCGTCCAGAGCGGCGTCGGGCAAGGTCCAGTAATTCATGCCCTTGCCATCGCCCATTTCAAAACGCTCAGACCCTTCTGCCGCCATCTCTTCGGCAAAGGCTCCGGAGGCTTTCAGGTAAACCCGCCCGGTGGAGGAGAGGATGGCGAAGATCTGGCCGTCGCAATAGATCGACAGCCCGCCCATCATCTTGCGATGGGTAATCGGGCCGAGGCTTTCGAACAGCTCGTGCGCAAAGGCGATCTCGCTGTCACTCACCGCCATATCAGTGCTCGGCGCTCAGGCTTTCGTCGAACTTGATCGACTCGCCGCAGCCGCAGGCATCGACCACATTCGGATTGCGGAACTTGAAGCCGCTTTCCAGCAGCGAGGTCTCGTAATCAATCTCGGTGCCAAACAGGAACATCTGCGCCATCGGGGCGATCATCACCCGCGCGCCGTCCTGCTCGACCACCTCATCCATCGGATCGACGCTATCGACGTAATCCATGGTGTATTCCATTCCCGCACAGCCGCCCTTTTTGACGCCAATGCGCAGCCCCTCATGGCCGCCCTTGGTCATCAGCTTGGCGATTTCCTTCGCTGCGGTCGGGGTGATGCTCACCGCCTGCTTGCCGGGGATCGAAAACATGAGGCTCTCCTTGTTCGCCCCTCCAATTTAGGGCTTGGGCGCGATGATCTCAAGGAAGGGTTGACCATTCATTGCATGAAGCAGGCCCAAAACCACGAATGACACGGCGATGGCCCAGCCGAAGGAGGCGAGCGTGCCGATGATCACATATTCGGCCTTTTCGTTTTTCGAGGCGGCATCGAAGCGCAGAACCGATTTGGCGGCGATCAGAAAGCCGATGCCGGCGGGCTGGCCGACAAGGAACATCAGGTAGATCAGCCCACGTTCGAGCTGACCGATCATCATACCGCCGCCGGGCAGGCTGTGTTCGGGCGCGCCTGCGGCATAGGGGGCCATCAGCTTGCCCACGGCAAAGCCGCCCGCGCGGGTGGCGTAGAGGCCGCCTGCGATGAGCAGCAGGGCGGAGGGCAGGATGGCGGGGGCACTGGCCCAAAGCCCGGTGGACCAGAGGTTGGGGGCGAGCGTGGCGGTGGCGATGAGAGTGAGCAGATGTGCGCCCTGATCGGCCAGATAGGTGCGCGCGGTATCCGGGGCAAACTGGGCTTTGGTGATGTCGATCAGGATATGCGCCAGAGCCAGCGCCAAAACCTCCCACCGTGCATATTGGCCCAGCGCGGCCCCGGCGGTGACGAGCACCAGTGCGAAATGGATCAGCAAGGTCAGCGGGTGCTTCTTGGTCTCGACCATCCTTTTGGTCTGAAACAGATAATCCGCAAGAGTGTGAGCCAGAAACAGGGCGGCGAAGG
>JARRIY010000005.1:0-21542 GCA_037379985.1 Maritimibacter sp. | reverse complement strand
TACAAGAGTTTTCCGCCGCGAAATGGCGCATTCTGGCGCGGGTGTTCGAAGGCTGGAAAAGCAGCGAGATTGATGCCTTTGCCACGCTGTTCCATCGCTATGTGGATGGGATCGAACCGGAGCTGCGCGGCGAGAGCTGAGTTTCAACCTCAGAGAGACAGATCCCACAGAGACTTAGATCACAGACCGGGCCATGCGTCCGGTCTTTTACTATGCAAGGGAGGAAAAAAGAAAACGGCGACGCCCGGGAGGAGGTGGGCATCGCCGTTTTGCAAGTAATCGGTCTCAGGGAGGAGGAAGAAACCGACATACTTTCGGAGCCGAGGCTCCTATGGAAACCCGTCCGGCCAGGGAGGAGGAGAGGCCTTTCGGGTATGAGCACTCCGGGAGGAGGTGGAATGCCCAATCTCTTGTTTCCCGGACCTTGCGCGGCGGCCTCCAGGGAGGAGGAAGGAGACCGCCGGCAAGTCACGAACGCCTCAGGGAGGAGGAAGAAGCGTCCGAAGGGATGACCCTATAAAGCCAGGGAGGAGGAGAGGCTTTGGTCGGGTCGCAGGTGCTCCAGGGAGGAGGAGAGGAACACCCGGTTCGTATTATTTCGCGCCGTAAGCGGCTTCGCGAGCGATGAACGGGATCTCAGCAGCGGAGATGCCCAGGTCGCAGAGTTCGCGATAGTTGAGCGAATTCAGTTCGTTCAGAGTGGTGACGTAAACTTTGCGCTGGGCACGGGCCTCGGCGATGGCTTTCATCACGTTGTTGATGCGGACGAGAAGGCCGTTCTGCGCGGTTTGGATATCGGAAGCGTAGGCCATGATGTTCTCTCTTTCTTAGCGTGCGCCAATGCCGGGCGCCGGGTTTCATTCAGTGTCGCGCTGTTTCTGTCGCGCTGTGTTCGTCTTGTTGAGCCTAAGATGCGCCCTTTGCTGCGATTGCACAACGGACGGTTCGGTATTGCCGCTATGCAGAAAATGCATACGTAACCCTGACCTTTTATGAAAATGGCCTGCACTCTGTGCATAGCTCGTGGAAGGTGCTCAAAACTGCGGCAGATTGTGTCTGGGTCTTGCGGAGCGGTTAAATCCGGCCAAGTAATGCGGGCAGACGAACAGAAAGGACACAGGCCCATGGCGGCGACTCGCGACGATATCATGAAAGTGCTTGCAGGAATCAGCGTGCCGGGCGGGGGAGACCTGGTTTCGCGCGATATGGTGCGTGGGTTGATGCAGGGGGAGGGCGGCAAGGTCAGTTTCCTGATCGAAGCGCCCAGCCCTGATCTTGCCGGTCAGTTGGATGCCCAGAAGAATGCGGCCGAAACTGCCGTGGCCGCGCTGGACGGGGTGGAAAAGGTCACCGTTATTCTGACCGCCCATAATGCGACGCCGAAACAGCCTGCCCAGCAGGAAGCGCCGCAACTGCGCGTTGGTCAGCATCCGCAGCCGCAACAGGGGCCGCAGGCGATCCCGGGTGTGAAACATGTGATTGCCATTGCCTCAGGCAAGGGCGGGGTGGGTAAATCCACCGTGGCTTCCAACCTCGCCACCGCGCTGGCGTCGCAGGGGCGTAAAGTCGGGTTGCTCGATGCCGATATGCTCGGGCCGTCGCAGCAATTGATGATGGGCACCACGGAAAAACCCAGCAGCGAAGATGGCAAGGTGATGGAGCCGGTCATTGCGCATGGGGTCAAGCTGGTCTCGATCGGGCTATTCATTGATCCCGATCAGGCGGTGGTCTGGCGTGGACCGCTGGTCACCGGCACGCTGCAACAATTCCTGTTTTCGGTGAACTGGGGCGATCTGGATGTTCTGTTTATCGACCTGCCGCCGGGCACGGGAGATGTGAAGCTGACACTGGCGCAGAAAACCGAGATGACCGGGGCGCTGGTGGTGTCGACCCCGCAGGACGTGGCGCTGATTGATGCGCGCAAGGCTATCGACATGTTTAACAAGGTGCATGTGCCGGTGCTGGGGCTGATCGAAAATATGTCGATGTATGTCTGCCCGAATTGCGGCCATGAAGAGCATATCTTCGGTGAAGGCGGCGTGCGCGCCGATGCGGAGCGGCTGCAGATCCCCTTCCTTGGGGAAATTCCGCTGGCCCGTGAAGTGCGCACGGCAGGGGATGCGGGCACCCCGGTGGCGCTGGGCGAAGGCCCGGTGGCCGAGGCCTATCAGGTGCTGGCCAAAGGGCTGGTCGAGGGCGGCATCGCGTAAGGAAAAACAGCTCTCTATATATAGGGTGCTATTTCGGGGCATTCGGGGGCATCCTCGGATGCCCCTTTTCTATTCCGGGCCGGGCTGGTTTGCCCCGCGTTTTGCCCTGGCCTTGAATGAATGGGCGGGGTCTGGCAGGCTGAATGCTCCTGCGCGCGAAAGGGAAGATCATGGATAGCCTTAGAACCTGCCTTTGGTTTGATGACTGTGCCGAAGCAGCGGCGGAGTTTTATGTCTCGCTCATTCCCGGCTCTGCCATTGAGGCACGGATCGGTGGCGGGCCGGGGCGCAAACCCTTCATGATGCTGTTTCATCTGGCCGGGGTGCCCTATCAGGCGATGAATGGCGGGCCGAGCCATGTGCTCAGCCCGGCTGTGTCGATCAGCGTGAGTACCGAGGATCAGGTCGAAACCGATGCGCTGTGGGCGGCGGTGATTGCGGATGGCGGCGAAGAGGGGCGGTGTGGCTGGTGCGTCGACCGCTTTGGCCTGTCCTGGCAAATCGTGCCGCGTGCACTGCCCGCAACCGTTGGCGGGGCTGATCCTGAAGGGGCCGCGCGGGCGACGAAAGCGATGATGGCGATGAACAAGATCGACATCGCGGCGCTCGAAGCGGCCTATCGGGGCTGATCGCGCCTCGCTCTCTTTCTCTCTCGGGGAAATCATGGGAATGTGAAAACGTGGGACGGGGTGCTGTCCTGCCTATGGGAAATCATGGGCGGTGGTTGAGTTTTTCTCGAATCAAACCATTAGAACGGCGCATTTCCGAAGGATTCTTGTAGGAAATTTGCGGGAATTCGATAGATGAGGTGAATTCCTCGGGAAATTGAGGGAAAAAATTTCCGAGCGCTCGATGTTCCATATCTTGTGTTAACTCTGTTTGCCTCCACTAGGTGCGGGTTTTTGTTCTCTCATTGATCTCGTTCTGGGTTGCGTAAAACCCTTTGCCTGTAAGGCTCCGCGCCTGATTTCCCGAAAAAAGGTGTTGATTACCATGAATTCCCATGGCATCCCTAAGTCATCGAAGGAACGGGACAGTAAAGGGCATCAAGACCCTGAAACATCTCCCAAGTCAGGTTTCATACAGGCACCCCGCTTTCTTCGGGACAAGAGAGATCCGACGTGCTCGCGAGCAGACATCCCCCCAGGTGGCGACCGCGATCGGACGAACCCAGAGATGGGACGAGGGCGGCGGATCGGGCAGTGGCAGCAGCTCGATCCGCCGTTTCCGTTCCAACACGACGCAAAGTGGGACAGCAAGGAGCCGCGTAAGTGGCACGGGTATTCAGAGGCGAAGGCCACCACAAGGTGGATGCGAAGGGCAGGGTGTCGATCCCGGCCCTGTTTCGCCGTGTGCTGGAAAGCGGCGACCCGGACTGGACCGAAGGGCTGAGCCCGAACCTTGTTATCGTCTATGGCGATCACCGCCGCGAATATCTGGAATGCTATACGATGGAGGCGATTGCCGAAGTCGACGCGCAGATCGCAAAAATGCAGCGCGGCTCGGTGCAACGCCGGATGCTGGAAAAGCTTTTCAACGGCCAGTCTTTCCCCACTTCGGTTGACGAGACCGGCCGTCTGGTGCTGCCTGCCAAGCTGCGCCAGAAAATCGGGCTGGATAAAGAAGCCTATTTTATCGCCACGGGCGATACGTTCCAGATCTGGAACCCCGAGACCTATGAGGATGTAGAACAGAAGCGCACTGAGGAATGGCTGGAAGAGATGCCAGAGGATTTCGATCCGCTCACGCTTCTGCCCGGTGCTGACGGAGGCGCGTGATGACCGCCCCGGCAACACCCGATACCTCCGGTAAAGCTCCCCATATTCCCGTTTTGCTGCGCCCGCTTCTGGCGGGTGTTGCGCCGATTTCCGGTGTCTGGATCGATGGCACCTTCGGGGCAGGCGGCTATACGCGCGGGCTGCTTGAGGCTGGCGCCGATCAGGTGATCGGGGTCGACCGCGATCCGGCGGTCTTTGCCATGGCGCAAAGCTGGGCTGGCGATTATGGCGACCGGCTGAAGCTGGTCGAAGGCACGTTTTCCGAGATGGATAGCTATGCCGGTGATCTGGTTGATGGCGTGGTGCTGGATCTGGGCGTCTCCTCGATGCAGCTCGATCAGGCAGAGCGCGGCTTTTCCTTCCTGCGCGAAGGGCCGCTGGATATGCGCATGAGCCAATCGGGGCCGAGCGCCGCCGATCTGGTCAATGGCGCCTCTGAGGAAGATCTGGCCGATATCCTTTATTATTATGGCGAGGAACGCGCGGCGCGGCGGATCGCCCGGGCGCTGGTCCGGATGCGGGCCGAGACGCCATTTGAAACCACCTTGCAGCTTGCAGAAGCCGTGGCACGGCAGCTCCCGCGCGCCAAACCCGGGCAGAGCCATCCGGCAACGCGCAGCTTTCAGGCTATCCGCATCGCGGTGAATGATGAATTCGGTCAGCTCGCCTCCGGGTTGGAAGCAGCCGAACGGGCGCTGAAGCCGGGCGGCAAACTGGCCGTTGTGACCTTCCATTCGCTGGAAGATCGAGTGGTGAAACGCTATTTGCAGCTCGCGGCCTCGGCTGGCGGTGGCGGGTCGCGCTATGCGCCGGAACGTGACGCGGAAGAGCCGCGCTTCAAGCTGACCCCGAAAAAAGCCATTGGCCCGGATGAGGACGAGCTGCGCGAAAACCCGCGGGCGCGGTCTGCCCGTCTGCGCATTGCCACCCGTACCACGACGCCAGCACAACCCGCCGACCGGGTGAAGCTTGGCCTTCCCATGCCCACTTTCAGAGGTGACACCAACTGATGCGCACCTTTCTTTCCGTCATATCTACGTTTGTGGTGATCGCGCTGGGCTATTGGGCCTATAACGAGAATTACCGGACCCAGGACGAGATCGACCGGGTTGAGGCGCTGCGGCGCGAGATTGCCGATAAGCGCGAAGAACTGAGCGTGCTCCGGGCAGAATGGGCCTATCTCAATCGTCCAGACCGGCTGCGCGACCTTGCCGATCTGAATTATGACAGGCTGGGGCTGGTGCCGCTGGCATCGAGGCAGTTTGGCCGGGTTGATCAGATCGCCTATCCGCCCGAGGAAAGCACGGTGCTGTTCGACGATGTGATTTCCGTGTCCGGCGAGACCGGGGGCGGGGAGGCACATCAATGACACGCGTGCCTCTGCGCCCGCTTGCCCGCATTCTTGATGCCCGCGAAAAGGGCGAAAATCCCGATCTGATCGAACGGGAAAACCTGCGCAAACGCCATGACGAGATGCGCGACAAGGCACGGCTGCGCGCCGAAGGGCGGCTGCTGGTTCTGGCCGGGCTGTTCTTTCTGGCGTTCACCACGGTCGGGATCCGCATGGTGGTGATCGCCGGGTCCGAGCCGACTGAGCCAAGCAGCTCGTATTCCGGGGCGCAGATCGCGGCCACACGGGCAGATATTATTGACCGCAACGGGCGCATTCTGGCCACCAATCTGGTGACCCATGCGCTTTATGCGCAGCCGCCGATGATGGTCGATCCGGAACATGCGGCGCGCGAGTTGGTGAAAATCTTTCCCGATCTGGACGAAGAGCGCCTGATCGGTTGGTTCACCGGTAGCCGCAAGTTTTTGTGGATTAAGAAGAAAATCAGCCCCGAGCAGGAACAGGCGGTATTCGATATCGGCGAGCCGGGGCTTTTGTTTGGCCCGCGCGATATGCGGCTCTATCCCAACGGGGCGATTGCCGCGCATATTCTGGGCGGGGCAAGCTTTGGCCGCGAAGGTGTGAATGCCGCCGAGGTGATCGGCGTGGCGGGGATCGAAAAAGCCTTTGATGAACGCCTGCGCGATCCGGGGCAGGCCGATCAGCCGCTGCAACTGAGCCTTGATCTGACCATTCAGGCAGCGGTTGAACAGGTGCTGGCAGGCGGCATGCAGATGATGAACGCCAAGGGCGCGGCGGCGGTGTTGATGGATGCCCATAGCGGCGAGATTCTCGCGATGGCGAGCCTGCCGGATTTCGATCCCAATAATCGTCCGCGTCCGCTGACCAGTGGCGATGCCTCGGATAGCCCGCTGTTTAATCACGCGGTGCAGGGGCTTTATGAGCTTGGCTCGACCTTCAAGATTTTCGCCGCCGCGCAAGCCATGCAACTGGGCATTGCCGGGCCGACGACGATGATTCCCGCCACACCGCCATTCCGCTGGGGCAAATACACCATTGGCGAGTTTGAGGGGCATAATTACGGGCCGTCGCTTTCGCTGCGCGATATGATCGTGAAATCCTCCAACGTGGCGACCGCGCATGTGGCGCAACAGATCGGGGTTGAGCGGCAGCAGGCGTTTCTGAAATCGCTCGGCTTCTTTGAGCCAACTCCGGTTGAGCTGGTGGAAGCCCCGGGAAGTAAACCGCTTTTGCCACCGCACTGGTCAGAGCTGTCAACCCTGACCATCGGCTTTGGGCACGGGATGTCAGCCTCGCCGCTGCATCTGGCCACCGCCTATGCCTCGCTTCTGAATGGCGGCCGGCGGGTGGAGCCGACTCTGCTGCATAGCGACGCACCTCGGGCCCCGGGGCCTCGGGTGGTGTCGGAAGAGGTCTCGGCCGCGGCCCGCACGATGCTGCGCGCCGTTGTGCATGATCCGGAAGGCACGGCGAATTTCGCCGATGTGCCGGGCTACCGCGTGGCGGGCAAGACCGGCACCGCCGACAAGCCCAATCCGCAGGGCGGCTATTATGCAAATAAGGTGATTGCCACCTTCTCCGGCGTATTCCCTGCCGATGATCCACGCTATGTTCTGGTGGTAACGCTGGATGAACCGGTGGAAACTACTGGATCGACCCCACGCCGCACGGCTGGCTGGACGGCGGTTCCGGTGGCGGGCGAGATCATTCGCCGGGTTGCGCCGATCCTTGGTATGAAGCCTGAGATTGAACCTTTGTCCCCGACGGGTGTATCACTCAGCTCGAACTGATCGGGGTGACCTATGACCGAAACACAGCCTGCAACCACGCTATCCGCGCTCGGCTTGACGCCGCAATCGGGGGGCGATGTCGGGATCACGGGCCTTTCGGTCGACAGCCGCAAAACCCAACCGGGGCATTTGTTTGCCGCGCTGCCGGGCACAAGGGTGCATGGCGGCGAGTTTATTCAGTTTGCTCTGCGCATGGGGGCGGCGGCGGTGCTGACCGATCCGGAAGGCGCACGCATTGCTGAAGGGGTTCTGGCCGAGCATCGTGAAGCGGCTCTAGTCGTGGTGGAAAATCCGCGCGCGGCGCTGGCCTATGCGGCGGCGCTGTTTTTCGGGCACCAGCCAGAGATTGCGGTGGCCGTAACCGGCACCAATGGCAAAACCTCGGTGGCGACCTTTACCCGCCAGATCTGGGCGCTTTTGGGCCATGAGGCCGCGAATATCGGCACAACCGGGGTGGAAGGCGCGTTTTCCGCCCCCTCGGCCCATACCACGCCCGAGCCGATCACTTTGCATGGGCTGCTGGCGGAAATGGCTGAGCATGGGGTCAGCCATGTGGCGATGGAAGCAAGCTCGCACGGGCTGGCGCAGCACCGGCTCGACGGGGTCAGCCTGTCGGCGGCGGCGTTCACGAATTTCACCCAGGATCACCTCGACTACCACAGCACGTTTGACGAATATTTCGCCGCCAAGGCGCGGCTTTTCGGGGACGTGCTGCCGGAAGATGGTGTGGCGGTGATCAATATCGACGATCCGCGCGGGGCCGAGCTGGTCGAGATTGCCCACGAAGTTGGGCAAACCGTGATCACCGTGGGCGCAGATCGCAGTGCCACCCTGTGCATCGACAGCCACCGCTATACCGCCACCGGGCAGGATCTGCGCTTTCTCTGGCATGGCAAACCCTTTCAGACCCGGCTGGATCTGATCGGCGGGTTTCAGGCCAGCAATGTGATGATGGCGGCGGGGCTGGCGATTGCCACTGGTTGTGAACCTTCAGCGGTGTTCTCGGCGCTGCCGCAACTGGTGACGGTCAAGGGGCGGATGCAGCTTGCCGCAACCCGCGCCAATGGCGGGGCGGTGTTTGTGGATTACGCCCATACGCCCGATGCCCTTGCCACCGCGCTGCAGGCGCTGCGCCCGCATGTCATGGGGCGGATCGTGGTGGTGTTTGGTGCGGGCGGGGATCGCGATACCAGCAAACGCCTGCTGATGGGGCAGGCGGCGGCGAAATATGCCGATGTGGTGATCGTGACCGACGATAATCCGCGCTCGGAAGATCCGGGCACGATCCGCGCCATGGTGATGGAGGGCTGCCCCGAGGCCAACGAGGTGGGCGACCGGGCCGAAGCCATTCTGCGCGGAGTCGATATGCTGGAGCCGGGCGACGCCCTGCTCATTGCTGGTAAAGGCCATGAGACCGGTCAGACCATCGGCGACGATGTGCTGCCCTTTGATGATGCCGAACAGGCCTCGGTCGCGGTAGCAGCGCTGGAAGGCAGGCTCGCATGAGCCTTTGGACAGCAGAAGAGGCCGCAAAGGCCACTGGCGGCGAGGCGCGCGGAAACTGGGCTGTGGATGGGGTGTCGATTGATACCCGCACGCTAGAGTCCGGCGATCTGTTCGTGGCGCTGAAAGACGTGCGCGATGGGCATGATTTCGTCGCGCAGGCGCTGGCAAAGGGCGCGGGCGCGGCGCTGGTCAGCCGCATTCCAGACGGCGTAGCCGAGGATGCGCCGCTTTTGATCGTCGAGGATGTACTGGAAGCGCTGGAACGGCTTGGGGCAGCCGGACGCGCGCGCTGTTCGGCGCGGGTGGTGGCGGTGACCGGCTCTGTTGGCAAGACCTCGACCAAGGAAATGCTGCGGGTGATCCTGGCCGGGCAGGGCAAGACCCATGCTGCCGAGGCGAGCTATAACAACCAATGGGGCGTGCCGCTGACATTGGCGCGGATGCCCGCCGATAGCGCTTTTGCGGTGATCGAGATTGGCATGAACCACCCGGGCGAGATTGCTCCGCTGGTGCGTCTGGCCCGTCCGCATGTAGCGGTGATCACCAATGTCGCCGCCGTGCATCTGGCCGCCTTTGCCGGGGTGGAAGAGATCGCCCGCGAAAAGGCGGCGATTTTCGAAGGGCTTGAGCCCGGCGGCGTGGCGGTGGTGAACCACGATATCGAGACCGCGCCGATCCTTGAAGCGGCGGCGCAGGCGGCAGGGGCCGAGCTGGTGACATTCGGGGCTACGCCCGGCGCGCAGATCCGCGCCGAAGAAATCAACCTAACGGGCAACGCCACCGTGGTGCGCGGCAGCTATAAGGGCGAAAAGCTGCTGTTCAAACTCGCCGTGCCCGGGCGGCATTTCGCTCTGAACGGGCTGGCGGCGCTGGTGGCAGCCGAACACCTTGGGGCCGATTTCGATATTGCCGCGGTGGATATCGCGGGCTGGCACCCGCCCAGCGGGCGCGGCACCAGCGAGGTGATCCTGCTTGATCCGGTCGAGGAGCTGTCTTTCACCCTGATCGACGACGCATTCAATGCCAGCCCCGGCCCGATGGCCGCCGCGCTGGAAGTGCTCGCGGCCAGCCGCCCGCTGGATGGGGTGGGGCGGATCGAAAAGGGCCGCCGGATTGCGGTGCTGGGCGATATGCTGGAACTGGGCGAAGATGAGCTTGCCATTCACGCCGCGCTGGCCGATCTGCCCTTCATGGCGAAGGTTGATATCGTCCATTGCGTGGGCTCGCTGATGCACGCGCTCTGGGCGCGGCTGCCGGTCGAAAAACAGGGCCAATATACCGAAACCGCCGATGAGATGGTCGGGCAAATCCATCATCTGGTTGATGCGGGCGACGTGCTGCTGGTGAAAGGTTCTAAAGGCTCCTATGTGAGCCGGGTAGTTGACGCGGTGCGAAAACTAAGCCATCCGCTTGACGGCTGAAACGAAAGGCGCGCGATGCTCTACTGGCTTTCCCAATTCTCTGATGGCGGCGATATTTTTAACCTGTTCCGCTATATCACCTTCCGCGCTGGCGCGGCCTTTTTCGTGGCGCTGATTTTCGGGTTTATCTTCGGGCGACCGCTGATCAACCTTTTGAAAAATCGCCAGAAAATGGGTCAGCCGATCCGCGATGATGGGCCTGCAGGGCATCTGGAAACCAAAGCGGGTACCCCCACCATGGGCGGTGCGCTGATCCTTGGGGCGGTGACGGTTGCGACCCTGCTTTGCGCCCGGCTTGATAATCCTTTCGTCTGGATCGTGCTCGGAGTGACTCTGTCCTATGGTCTCATCGGCTTTGCCGACGATCATCGCAAGGTCAGTTCGAACGATGCCTATTCCGGCCTGTCGGGGCGTACCCGGCTGTTCTTGGAGGGGCTCATTGCCATCGCGGCGGTTTGGCTGGCCTCCAGCGTGCATCCGGATGATCTGGCCTATCGGCTGGCCTTCCCGGTGTTCAAAGACATGCTGCTGAATCTGGGCTGGTTCTTCCTGCCCTTCGCGATGATCGTGATCGTCGGCGCGGCCAATGCGGTGAACCTGACCGACGGGCTCGACGGGCTGGCGATCATGCCCGCAATGATCGCGGCCGGGGCGCTTGGCATCATCGCCTATGCGGTGGGCCGGGTCGACTTTGCCGAATATCTGGATGTGCATTACGTGCCGGGCACCGGCGAGCTTTTGATTTTCGCCGCTGGTCTGATCGGCGGCGGGCTTGGTTTCCTGTGGTACAACGCCCCGCCCGCTGCGGTGTTCATGGGCGATACCGGATCACTGGCCCTTGGCGGCGCGCTGGGCTCCATAGCGGTGATGATCAAGCACGAGATCGTGCTGGCGATCATTGGCGGGCTGTTCGTGGTCGAGGCGCTTTCGGTGATCATTCAGGTGCTCTATTTCAAGCGCACCGGCAAACGGGTGTTTCTGATGGCCCCGATCCACCACCATTTCGAAAAGCGCGGCTGGGCCGAACCGCAGATCGTCATCCGCTTCTGGATCATCTCGCTGGTCCTCGCCCTGATCGGCATGGCGACGCTGAAATTGCGCTGATGCTCCTCCGCCCGATGGGCGGTGTCGCTGGATGACCGTGTGGATGACCGTAGGGTGCGCCTTCAGGCGCACCTTTTACGTTACCCGGACGTGGTATTGGCCTGCGCCCCCGGACAAGCGGTGCGCATGAATGCACACCCTACGCGCTTTGGAGCGAGACGGGCGGGCTGGCTTACCCCTGTAAGGTCATCGCCTTGCGGGCTTTGCTGCGCTCCAGCCCCAGCTTGCCTTCACGCCAGATGATCAGGATACCCGCTGCAACGATCAGCGCGGCGCCCGCGAGAGTCATCAGGGTCGGGATTTCGCCGAAGATGAAAAAGCCGATGCCGATGGCCAGCAGCATCGAGGCATATTCGAACGGAGCGACCACTGAAGCATCGGCAAAGCGATAGGCTGAGGTCAGCAGGCTTTGCCCCAGCCCACCCAAAAGCCCCGCCAGCACCAACGCAATGGCGTCATGCGATGAGGGCAGGGCAAAGCTGAAGGGCAATGTCAGGGTACTGATCCCCAGTGAGGTGAGGGTGAAGTAAAGCGCCACGGTGGCGGCGCGTTCGGTTGCCACCATCTTGCGCACAAAGGTTTGGGCCAGCGCCGCGCAGATCGCGGAAATCAACATCAATATTGCCCCGAGCGCCCTTGTGGTGCCAGCGTCATCGCCGGTCATGCCGGAAAGCTGCGGGGCAAGCACGATGATCACCCCGGCCATTCCCAGCGCAACGGCAGTAATCCGGAAGGCGCGTACCTCTTCGCCCAGAAACATCGCCGCAAAGATCACCACCAGCAGCGGCGCGGCATAGCCGATGGCGGTAACCTCTGGCAGCGGCAGCAGTTGCAACGCGGCAAAGCCAAAGCCCATGGCCGAGGTCCCGGCCAATCCGCGCCAGACATGGCTCATCGGTTTGGCGGTACGAAAGCCCTCGATCAGCTCGCGCCGCAGCGCCAGCCAGCCCAGGATTACTGGCAGGGCAAAGAGTGAGCGCAGAAACATCACTTCCCCCGTCGGCACCCGGCCTTCGGTGGATTTGATCAGCGCCTGCATGGCCACGAAAGCCGTGACCGAGAGCAGTTTCAAAAGGATGCCGCGTGTGGGTGTCATAGCTATGACAGATCACGCGCTAGGGACGGGAGCAAGGGCGATCAGCCGCGCGCCCGCAAAATCAGGCAAGGCACAACACGGGCCAGACCGGCCGCACTGAAAATCAGTGGCGGGGGAAAGGCCCGGCGGGCCTCAGCTATCCTTCACCACCACTGGGCGTTGCACCCGCATCACCAGATATTTCAGCTCCGGCCCTTCGAATTTCTCGGCAAAGCTGATCCAGAGATCGGTCTTCAGCATTTCCTGCAAAACCGCTCGCAGCAGAACCGGGCTGTCATCCAGGAAACGCTGGCGCAGCTTGGTGCGCTGGCTGCTGTCCAGTTTGGCGGCATTGGCGGCGTTGAAGTTTTCGGCGCTCGACCAGGCGCTGAGCGCGCCGTGATGAAAATGCTCGCCCACATCGCTTTCAATCAACCAGTTGAACACAGAAAGCGGGATGTTCCAGACATCAATCGGATCTTCAGACCCGGGCTATTTGCGGCTGAGAATAGAACCGATCCGCTCCAGCTCTTCCGTCACCGAGGCTGCCACCTTGTCAGGATCGGTTTCATACCATTCCGGATATTCCGTCATCCGCCGTTTGATCTTGGCGATCATCTTTTCCGCCGGGGTCTGATTGGCCTCCGGATTGGCGTGATGGGCTTCCCCATTCAGGGATTTCGGCGTTTCCACAATCGGCGGGATCGAGGCAATCTCCTCGCTCCACTTGCTCCAGGCCGTCTGTGCGGCCGAGTGAACTTCGGCGGGGATGGTATGATTTTTATGCACCATTTGCGTTCTCTTCTATCCTCTGGTTGGCAACCATGTCGTGAAGAGCAGCATCCCCAAACGTCTCGTCCCGTCGCGCAACACCGAGGGGCCTGAGGGTGGTCTGCGTTTCGTCTATGGTGATACTCCTACCGTACTCGCAAGTCGAGGCGCATATCGACATGACAGACGCCCACTTGGAAACACGCTTAGCGTGCAACCCTTAACAACGGATTTATGCCAGAGAACTGGTAGAATTTTCCGGTCCGCGCCGGATGCGTGGTCGAGGCAGGAGACGGGGGAATGCGAGAGGCGCCGGGAAGAGAATAGTTAAAATGCAAAGCTGGATTAACGGAATTTCCATTGGGGAACTGCAAAGCTGCGTTGAGATTTTTTCCAGGAGTGCATCATGCTAAAGAAACTCGCTACTATTCTGTCGCTGACCCTCGCAACGGTCTTTGGTACCTCGGCTTTTGCCGCCGATAACGGCACCGCCGATGAAGCCAAAGCCATGGTCGAGGCCGCCGTTGCCTATTATCAGGAAAATGGGCTCGACGCGCTGACCGCCGCTGCTCAGGATCCGGCAAACGCCACCTTCCACGACCGCGATCTTTATGTCTTCGCCTACACGATGGAAGGGATCAACACGATCCATGGCGTGAAGCCGCAGCTGAACGGCAAAGACCTGAGCGGTCTGAAAGACCAAAACGGTGTCGAGATCATCAAGGGAATGATCGCTTTGGTTCAGAGCGACGGCAGCGGTTGGCTCGATTACCAGTGGCCGAACCCGACCACCAACACCGTGCAGGCAAAATCGTCCTATGTGACCAAACTTGACGACGATCACTTTGTCGGCGTTGGCATCTACGTCGAGTAATTAGAATTCTCCCGGCCCGGATCGTCCGGGCCGGGGCGTTAAACGCTGGGTGGAGTAGTATTATGCTTGAAAAACTTCGGAACCGGAGTTTGCAGTTCAAAGGCAATCTGCTGGTCGCAATCGCGGTGATTGCGATGCTGGCGATGGCAGGTCTTGCAACCTTCACTCTGCGCCAGACCGCAGCGGATCTGGCCCAGGTGACTGAGCAAACGATCCCCGAACTCGATCTGCTCAACCGGACCGAGGCTGTATTGACCGATACGCATATGCAGCTGTTCCGTACCATCAGCTGGTCGTTCGCCGGGATCGGCGGCGAGGCGCTGACGCAGCAGTTTGAAAAGACCAAAGCCGGTGCCGCCGAAGTGCGTCAGCTGATCGACGACAGCGAAACCGGTGTCACCAACCCGGTGGTTGCCGCGAATGCTGAGACTTTCGCAGCCTATGAACAGACGGTTCTGGATGCGCTCGATATGGTGTCGATTGATCCGACCCTTGCTTCGGTTTTGCTCAATTCCGCCAATGACAATTACAGCACGCTGATTGCCAGCGCGAAAGACGCGCTGGCAGCCAGCCGAACCGCGGCCCAGACCAATTCCGATACAGCTCTGGCCCGTGTGCGCATGGCGCAGCAGCTCTTTGCTGTCGTTGCCGGGGTTTCGATCCTGTTCACACTGATTGCCACCAGCTTTGTGTTCCGCTCGGTTACAACGCCGATCCGCGCGATGACCAACGCCATGCTGCGCCTGTCTGAAGATGATCTGGAAGCCGAGATTCCGGGCGCCAATGCTGGCGCGGAGATCGGCTCAATGTCCGAGGCGATGACGGTCTTTCGCAACAATGCGATTGAGCGGCGCGAGCTGCGGGCGCAGGAGGAAGCTGCCCGCGAAGCCCGTGAAAAGGCCGAACGCGAGGCGATTGAAGAACGCTCGCGCACCGCGCGCGAACAGGCTGAGCGCGACCGCGCTGAACGCGAAAAAGCCGAGGCCCATGCCCGCGAATTCAACCGGCTGCAGACCTCGCTGACCGATGTGATCGGCGCGGCGAAAGCTGGCAATTTCGATCAGCGGATGAATGTGGAGTTTGACGATTCAGATCTGGTCGAGGTGGCGATAGCGGTCAACAGCCTTGTCGAAACCATGGGCGAAAGCCTGTCGCACACGATTGAGTTCCTCGGCGCGCTGGCACAGGGCGATCTGACCCATCGCATCGACGGGGCTTTCGAAGGCGCTTTTGAGCAGCTCAAAGATGATGCCAATACCGCTGCCAGCCAGCTTTGCGCTGCGATCCAGGGCATTCTGACCAGCGCGGTGGACGTGAACAACGATTCCAGCTCGATCACCCAATCGTCGAACGATCTGGCCATTCGCACCGAACAGGCGGCCAATACCCTGGCTGAAACCGCCACGGCAATTGAGCAGATCACCGGTGCGGTACAGGCCGCCGCCGCTGCGGCCGCCGCAGCGAAAGGGCTGGATGATGGTGCCCATGACAAGGCGGAAAGCAGCAATCATGTGGTGCAGGATGCGATCCGGGCGATGAGCGAGATCGAAGATGTTTCGTCTGAGATCACCAAAACTGTCAGCATTATCAATGATATCGCCTTCCAAACCAACCTTCTTGCTCTGAACGCGGGCGTCGAGGCAGCGCGGGCAGGCGAGGCAGGCCGTGGTTTTGCCGTGGTGGCTTCGGAAGTGCGAGCGCTGGCGCAGCGCGCCTCGGATGCGGCGGGCGAAATCGGCTCGATGATTTCACGCAGCGAAACGCAGGTGAAGCGGGGCGTGGATCTGGTTGGCAAGACCGGTGAGGCGCTCACCGAGATGGCCAGTGCGATCAGCGAAATCTCGCAGCATGTGGTCGATATTGCCTCGTCGGCCACCGAGCAATCCACCGGGATCAGCGAGATCAACAATGCGGTCAGCGCGCTCGATCAGACCCAGCAGCAAAACGCCGCGATGTTCGAAGAGACCAATGCGGCCAGCCACGGGCTGACCTCGGCGGCGCAGCGCATGGTTGATACCGTCTCGCATTTCCGTGTGACCGAAGTCGAAGACGGGGCAGATCGCACGGCATATGCCGCCGAATAACCTGCCCGACATTGGGCGAGGCAGATCATATTACAACGGGGCCTTCGGGCCCCGTTTGGCATTTGGGATTGGTTATTGATCCTCCGGCCGAGCCCCGGGGCTTAGAGCAGCGCCCGCACCAGCCGGGTAAAATCATCACCGCGCGCTTCGAAATCCGGATATTGGTCAAAGCTCGCCGCCGCCGGGGCCAGCAGCACGACCTCGCCGGGTTCTGCCTCTTCCGCCGCTCGGGCCACGGCGCGCTCCATGCTTTCGCAAATCTCATGCGGCAGCTCGCCCAGTTGCAGGGCAAAATCGCGCGCCGAATGGCCGATCAGGTAAGCCTTGGACACCGCGCCCAGATACGGAGTGAGCGAGGAAATCCCGCCATCCTTGCCAAGCCCACCAGCAATCCAGCGGATGCGCGGGAAGGCTTGCAGGGCAGCGGCGGCGGCATCGGTATTGGTGGCTTTGCTGTCATTCACAAAGCGCACGCCATCCTTTTCGCCCACCAGCTGCGAGCGATGCGGCAGGCCCTCAAAGCTCGCCAGCGCTGCTTCGATCACACGTGGACCGATCCCCAGCGCACGACAGGCGGCAAAAGCGGCGCAAGCATTCTGGTGATTGTGGCTGCCCGGCAGCCCTTGCATCTCGCGCAGATCAATCGAGGCGACTTGCCGTGTTTTGCGATATTCGGACAAAAACCCTTTGCGGGCAAAGACCTGCCAGCCTGGCCCGGTCAGCTTTTCAGCCACAGAAATGCGGATCACCCGATCATCGCTTGGGCCTTCACACATCTGACCTGCCAGAAACCGGCCTTCATCCTCGTCTACCCCGATCACCGCGCGATCCGGGCCACCTTCGGCAAAGAGCCGACGTTTGGCGGCGAAATAGCCCCCCATGCCGCCGTGACGATCCAGATGGTCGGGCGACAGATTGGTGAAGACCGCCACATCGGGGGTGAGGGCGCGGGCGAGGTCGGTTTGATAGGAGCTGAGCTCAAGCACCACCACTTCGCCATCGCTAGCGGGCTCCAGATCCAGCACGCCCCGGCCAATATTGCCGGCCAGCTGGGTAGGGCGACCGGCTTCGGTCAGAATGTGATGGATCAGCGCCGAGGTGGTGGATTTGCCATTCGATCCGGTGACGGCAATCACCTTGGGCATCTGATCGAACTCGTCCCACTCACTGGTGGCGAAAGAGCGGAAAAACAGCCCGATATCGTTATCAACCGGCACCCCTGTAGCATAGGCGCGCGCCAGATGCGCATTCGGGGTCGGGTAGAGATGCGGAATACCGGGCGAGGTGATGAGCGCGGCGAGAGTGTCAAAGGCATCGCGGCGGCTCAGATCGTGCAAGGTCAGCCCTTCGCCCTCGGCCCGCGCGCGCGCTTCCGGGCTGTCATCCCAGCACTGCGCCCGGGCACCGCCCGCCTCGAGTGCTTTCGCTGTGGCGAGGCCCGACCGGCCAAGGCCCAGCACAGCCACATCTTTGCCTGTATAACCGCGAACGGGGATCATGTGAGCGCTCCTGATAAGTCTCCCGATTGGTAGCCGAGCGCCGGGGGATTTGCCAGAGGGGGCAGTGCGCGGGCGGGCGTAGCCGGGGTGTTGCAGGGCAACAACCATTGGTTGCGCGCGATGCGCAACAATCCCCGGTCAAATCAACAAAATCTGGCGCCTGCGAAAACGATCCGTTAGGGTGCTTTCAGATCCGGGCAAACCCGGGCGGATATGAGGCAGATAGTCGGGGCAGATCTCATGACAGAGATGGTATATGGCGCGACACCACGGCAGGACGGAGATCCGATCCTGCCCCGTTGGTGGCGCACAATCGACAAATGGTCGGTATCGTCGATCCTGCTGTTATTTGCTGTCGGTATCCTGCTGGGACTAGCCGCTTCGCCACCGCTGGCCGAACGCAACGGACTGGATCCATTCTATTATGTCGAACGGCAGCTGGTCTTTGGCGTGCTCAGTTTCGTCGTGCTGTTCATCACCACAATGATGTCGCCGCAACTGGTGCGCCGTCTGGGCGTGCTGGGCTTTGCCATGGCCTTGGTCGCGCTCGTGCTGCTGCCGATCTTTGGCACTGATTTCGGCAAGGGCGCTGTGCGCTGGTATTCGCTGGGCTTTGCCTCGCTCCAGCCGTCGGAATTTCTCAAGCCGGTGTTTGTGATCACCGCCGCCTGGCTGATGGCCGCCAGCCAACAGCTGGCAGGGCCGCCGGGCAAAACCATGTCTCTGGTGCTGATGGTTCTGGTCATCGGGTTTCTCGCGATGCAGCCGGATTTCGGCCAAGCCGCGCTGATCCTGTCGGCTTGGGCGGTGATGTATTTCATCGCCGGGGCCTCTTACGTGCTGATCGTCGCCCTGGCCCTGTTCACGATCATGGCGGGCACCTTCGCTTATCAGCATTCCGAACACTTTGCCCGCCGGATTGACGGCTTCCTGTCGCCGGAACTCGATCCGCGCACCCAGCTTGGCTATGCCACCAATGCCATTCAGGAAGGCGGGTTTTTCGGCGTCGGCGTCGGCGAGGGGCAGGTCAAATGGTCGCTGCCCGATGCTCATACCGATTTCATCATCGCCGTGGCGGCCGAAGAATATGGCGTGCTGCTGGTGATGCTGATCATCAGTCTTTACGCGATTGTTGCCGTGCGCAGCTTCATGCGCCTGATGAAGGAGCGCGATCCCTTCATTCGGCTGGCAGGCACAGGGCTGATCACCGTGTTCTCGGTGCAGGCGCTGATCAATATGGGCGTCGCTGTGCGGCTTCTGCCCGCTAAAGGCATGACCCTGCCGCTGGTCAGCTATGGCGGCTCGTCGCTGATCGCCACCGGGCTGACTTTGGGTATGCTTCTGGCCTTTACCCGCTCGCGCCCACAGGGACGGATGCGTGACATCCTGCAGGGGAGGGCGAAATGACCCGCGCCCCATTGCTGGTCATCGCCGCTGGCGGGACCGGCGGGCATATGTTTCCGGCGCAGGCACTGGCCGAGGCGATGCTCGCACGCGGCTGGCGGGTAAAGCTTTCCACCGATGCGCGCGGCGCGCGCTACACCGGCGGTTTTCCGAATGCTGTTGAGATCGAACAGGTTAGTTCGGCCACCTTCGCGCGGGGTGGGGTGCTGGCGAAAGCGCTGGTGCCGTTTCGCATTCTCGGCGGAGTGATCGGGGCGGTTGCGGCGATGCTGCGTGACAAGCCCGAAGCCGTGGTCGGCTTTGGCGGCTATCCCTCGATCCCGGCCATCTCGGCGGCCTGGCTGCTGCGCTTGCCGCGGATGATCCACGAACAAAACGGCGTGCTGGGGCGGGTCAATCAGGTGTTTGCCCGCCGGGTGAACCGGATCGCTTGCGGCACCTGGCCCACCGACCTACCGGCGGGGGCTGATGGCGTTCATACCGGCAACCCGGTGCGTGGTGTGGTGCTGGAACGTGCCGCCGCGCCCTATATCGCGCCGGGTGATTATCCGATGTCGCTCTTGGTGATGGGCGGCAGTCAGGGCGCGCGCATTCTGTCCGATGTGGTGCCCGCTGCGATTGCCGCATTGCCCGATGAAATCCGCGCGCATGTGTCGGTGACCCATCAGGCGCGCGAGGAAGATCATGACCGGGTGACGAATTTCTATGCCGAACATGGCATTCGCGCCGATGTGCTGCCCTTTATCCATGACGTACCCAAACGCATGGCCGAGGCGCAGCTGGTGATTTCGCGCGCCGGAGCCTCGTCGGTGGCCGATATTGCGGTGATCGGGCGTCCGGCGATCCTGATCCCCTATGCGGCGGCAACGGCGGATCACCAGACAGCCAATGCCCGTGGGTTGGTTGACGCCGGGGCCGCGATCCTCATTCCGGAATCCCGGCTTGACGTCGCCACGCTTTCGGGCGAGATCGCCCGGGTTCTCGGGAACCCGCAAGCTGCGGCGGTGATGTCCGCTCAAGCTTTGGCGCAAGGCAAACCGGAGGCCACCGAAGAACTGGTGGCGCTGGTCGAAGCGCTGGTAGCGGGCGCAAAGAAAGGCTGACAGATGACCCCAACGGCGACGAAACTGCCCACCGAAATGGGACCGATCCATTTCGTGGGGATCGGTGGTATTGGCATGTCGGGGATTGCCGAAGTGCTTTTGAACCATGGTTACAGGGTGCAGGGCAGCGATCTGAAGCTCAGCCCGATCACCGTGCGGCTGGCCTCGATGGGGGCTGAGATCTTCGTCGGCCAGAAGGCGGAAAATCTGGAAGGCGCCGAAGTTGTAGTGATTTCCTCGGCGATCAAGCCGGGCAACCCGGAGCTGGACGCCGCCCGTGCGCGCGGGCTACCGGTGGTGCGCCGGGCCGAGATGCTGGCCGAGCTGATGCGGCTGAAATCCAATATCGCCATTGCCGGAACCCATGGCAAAACCACCACCACCACGCTGGTGGCCGAGCTGCTCGAGAAGGGCGGCATCGACCCGACCGTGATCAATGGCGGCATCATCCATGCCTATGGCTCGAATGCGCGGATGGGGCAGGGCGAATGGATGGTGGTCGAGGCCGATGAAAGCGATGGCACCTTTAACCGGCTGCCCGCGACCATTGCCGTTGTCACCAATATCGACCCCGAGCATATGGACCACTGGGGCACGATCGAAAACCTGCGTCAGGGCTTTTACGATTTCGTCTCGAACATTCCGTTTTACGGGCTGGCCGTGTGCTGCACCGATCACCCGGAAGTGCAGGCGCTGGTGGGCCGGATCACCGACCGCCGCGTGGTGACCTTTGGCTTCAATGCTCAGGCCGATATTCGGGCGGTGAACCTGCATTATCAGGCGGGCGCGGCGCAGTTTGATATCGAGCTGAACCATGAGGGCACGCGCATTGAGGGCTGCACCCTGCCGATGCCGGGCGATCATAACGTGTCGAATGCCTTGGCCGCCGTGGCGGTGGCGCGGCATCTAGGCATGAAACGCGACGAGATCCGTACGGCGCTGGCCAGTTTCGGCGGGGTCAATCGCCGCTTCACCAAGGTGGGGACATGGAACGGCGTGCCGATCATCGACGATTACGGCCACCACCCGGTGGAAATCGCCGCCGTGCTGAAGGCGGCGCGGCAGGCCAGTGACGGCCGGGTGATCGCTGTGCATCAACCCCACCGATATTCCCGCCTGCACACGCTGTTCGAAGATTTCTGCACCTGCTTCAACGAGGCAGATGTGGTGGGTATTGCCGATATTTTCTCGGCGGGAGAAGACCCCATCGAAGGCGCCAGCCGCGATGATCTGGTCGCGGGCCTCACCGCCCACGGCCACCGCCACGCGCTGGCAATCCCCACGCAAGACGATCTGGTAGAGCTGGTCCGCGCCGAAGCCCAGCCCGGCGACATCGTCGTCTGCCTCGGCGCTGGCACGATCTCAACCTGGGCGCGCGAGCTGGAAGAGAAGCTGGCGGAATAGGCGACAATCTATGCTTTTTACGCGCAGGTCGCCGATCTTGATCGCTGAGAACAAGCGGCTTTTTGCCATACACGGTGACGATGTCGAGCCTAGAGCGTCAGTCTTTTTCTGTTGGAGTGCCCTGTTTTGGCGCCGAGCCTGCTTCGC
>JARRIY010000004.1:0-28592 GCA_037379985.1 Maritimibacter sp. | reverse complement strand
GCCCGGCTTGTTCACTTTCGGAATGTGCGCGGCCTCTCTGTTTACATTTTCAGTAATTCAGGAACATCCCAGCCCCGGCCCGGATTGCCCGCACACAAAGTGGTGAAACCCGGCTCAGCGGTTGACTCCCCCTTGCGGTCTGATCATATCGCCCCAGCAATAGAAAAGGGCGGGCGCATGGCCGAGAAAAAAGACGACGGTATCGTTGAAACCATCAAAACGGTGTTTTGGGCGCTGCTGATCGCGGGGATTTTCCGCACCCTGTTCTTCCAGCCCTTCTTTATCCCCTCCGGGTCGATGAAAGACACGTTGCTGATTGGCGATTTCGTTTTCGTCAACAAGATGGCCTATGGCTATTCGCGCTACTCCTGCCCCTTTGCCGCCTGCCCGTTTCCGGGGCGTCTGTTCAGCTCTGAGCCTGATCGCGGCGATATCGTGGTGTTTCGTCACCCGACCCAGAACATCGATTACGTCAAACGCCTGATCGGGCTGCCGGGTGACCGTGTTCAGGTGAAAGCGGGCGTGCTCTATATCAACGATCAGGAAGCCCCGCAGGTGCCCGCCGGAACCTTTGAAGAAGTGTTCGAGCCGCAGGGCAGTTACCAGACCACCCCGCGCTGCGCCAATGGCGCCGTGGGGCAGGGGGCGATCTGTGAAAAGACCCGTATGACCGAGACCCTGCCGAATGGCGTGGCGCATGATGTGCTGAACATCCGCGATGTCTCGGGCTTCCCGGATAATACCGGCGTCTATACGGTGCCCGAAGGCTATTACTTCTTCATGGGCGATAACCGTGACAACTCCACCGACAGCCGCTTTGCCCAAAGCCAGGGTGGCGTGGGCTTCGTGCCTGCCGACCACCTTCTGGGCCGGGTTGACCGCATCATGTTCTCTGCCGCCGGTAAGCACCTGCTCTATTTCTGGACCTGGCGGTCGGATCGCTTCTTCAAGAAGGTCGAATGAAACTCTCTGCTGACCTAAAGGCCTTTTCGGGCCGGATCGGGCATAGCTTTTCCCAGCCCGAGCTGTTGGTGCGTGCGCTGACACATGGCTCGATTTCCTCGGAAACCCGCCCTGATAACCAGCGGCTGGAATTTCTGGGCGATAGGGTGCTGGGGCTGGTGATGGCCGAGGCATTGCTGGCGGCCGATACCAAGGCCAGCGAGGGCCAGCTTGCCCCGCGCTTCAACGCGCTGGTGCGCAAAGAGGCCTGCGCCGATGTGGCGCGCGAGGTCGATCTGGGTGCGGTGCTGAAGCTTGGCCGGTCGGAAATGATGTCCGGCGGGCGGCGCAAGCAGGCGCTGCTGGGCGATGCGATGGAGGCGGTGATTGCCGCCGTCTATCTGGATGGTGGCTTTGAAGCGGCGCGCGAGATGATCCTGCAGCTTTGGGGCAAGCGGATCGACACGGTCGAGGCCGACGCGCGCGATGCCAAGACCAGCCTTCAGGAATGGGCGCAGGCGCGCAAGCAGACGCCGCCGAAATATGTGGAAACGGGCCGCACCGGCCCCGATCACGCGCCGGTCTTCACCATCAGCGTGCGGCTGGATAATGGCGAGGAAGCCAGCGCCACAGCGCCGTCGAAACGTGCCGCTGAACAGGCGGCGGCCAAGGCGCTGCTGTCGCGGTTGGAGGGGTGATGTCTCCGACCCCGGTGCCGAAATTCGATATCACCGCCGAAGAGATCGACCGGCTGGTCGCGGCTTTTTATGACCGTGTCCGCAGCCATCCCGGGCTGGGCCCGGTCTTTGCTCGTGCCATCGCCGCCGAAGACGGGCCGGAATGGCGCGCGCATGAGGCCAAGATCGCCGGGTTCTGGCGCAATGCGGTGGGGATTGATCGCAGCTATGACGGCAACCCGACCAAGGTGCATGTGGAAAACACCGATGTGCGCCCGGGGATGTTTGATCCGTGGTTGGGGCTGTTTCGGATCGTGGCCGAGGCCGAACTGGAGCCGGAAAAGGCCGCGAAAATGGTGGCTCTGGCCGAACGCATCGGGGCAGGTCTGCGCTATAGCGTGACCACGCGCGGCCAGGAAAAAGGCGCGCCGCCGATCCTGAGCTGATCACGATCTATCCCCTGCTTGCTTTTCACGGCGCCTTCGCTTTTTCTGTGTTGGAAAAGTGGGGCGAGAGGCAGCGATGGCGGGGCCTAGGCTACATATCACCGGGGCGTCCGGCTGTGGGGTCAGTTCGCTGGGCACTCGGCTGGCCGAGGCGCTGCAAGTGCCGCAGCTCGACACCGATGATTTCTACTGGCAGCGCACCGATCCGCCCTTTACCGACAAAAACCCGATCCCGGAGCGGATCAGGCTGCTCAGCGCTGCGATGGGCGAGGGCGGTTGGGTGATTTCCGGCGCGTTGGAAGGCTGGGGCACAGCGCTGATCGAAGAGGCTGATCTGGTGGTGTTTCTGACCCTGCCGCGCAGCCAGAGGCTGGCCCGGCTGATCCGGCGCGAACGTCGGCTGCATGGCACGCGGATTGATCCCGGCGGCGATATGGCGCGGATCCATTCCGCTTTTCTCGACTGGGCCGCGCAATATGACGATCCCGGCTTTACCGGCCGCAGCCGCGCCCGCCATGAAGCCTGGCTGATGGATCTTAGCGTGCCGGTGCTGCGCCTCGATGCCGGTGCCAGCTTGGATGAGCTGGTGCAGGCGGTGCTGGGGGAAGTTGGCTAAACGGTCCGATTGCCGGGCTGTTCATAGAAACGGGCGTCTCATAACCTTGGGGGGCACCCCCACGGGCGTGCACCGGTCCGGGGATTGGCGCATCGATACCTGTGAGCATCGCCATTTATGCCAGCCATATACTGCCAGCCTCTGTGCGTGTTGCTTCCGTCCGGATAGCGCCAGTCCTGCGGACGGACCGGCGCTCGCCCGGCGCCCTGAAGGGCGCTATTCGGGCGGAGGGCAGTGGCATCTGGGCAATCCGTTGCGCGGTCCAAACCTCCCCGCACCCCAGCTCTATTGTGCATAACCGGCGCTTCCGCTATTTCAGGCCATTCCCGCTCTATATGACAGGCTGAAAATGACCACACGCGCCGGATTTGTTGCCCTGATTGGCGAGCCCAATGCGGGCAAATCGACCCTGACCAATCGCATGGTCGGGGCCAAGGTTTCGATTGTCACCCACAAGGTGCAGACCACGCGGGCGCGCATTCGCGGCGTGGCACTGGAGGGCGATGCGCAGCTTGTCTTTGTCGACACGCCCGGGCTGTTCCAGCCGCGCCGTCGGCTTGACCGCGCCATGGTTGCCGCCGCTTGGGGCGGGGCCGCCGATGCCGATGTCGTGGTGCTGCTGATCGAAGCCCATCGTGGCATTACCGAAGGGGTGAAGCGCATCCTTGAAGGGCTGGAAGAGATTGGCAAGGGCCGGACCATTGCTCTGGCGATCAACAAGATCGACAAGGTGCAATCGGAAACCCTGCTGGCGCTGACCAAGGAAATGAACGAGCATTACCCCTTCGCCGAGACCTTCATGATCTCGGCTGAAAAGGGCCATGGCGTCGATCACCTGCGCCAATGGCTGGCCGAGCGGATGCCCGAAGGGCCCTGGCTCTACCCCGAAGATCAGATCGCCGATCTGCCCCTGCGCATGATCGCCGCCGAGATGACCCGCGAGAAGCTGACCCTGCGCCTGCATCAGGAACTGCCCTATCAGCTCACCGTCGAAACCGAGAACTGGGAAGAGCGCAAGGATGGCTCGGTGCGGATCGACCAGCTGGTTTATGTGGTGCGCGATGGCCATAAGGGCATCATCCTGGGCAAGAAGGGCGAAACCATCAAGGCCGTTGGGCAGGCGTCGCGGGCCGAGCTGGAAGAATTCCTTGGCCGCAAGGTGCACTTGTTCCTGCAGGTCAAAGTGCGCCCGAACTGGCTGGAAGAATCCGAGCGCTATTCCGAGATGGGGCTTGATTTCAAAGACGGAAATTCATGAGCCGTCTTGCCTCCGGTATCTGGGTCAGTGCCTATCTGGCGCGGCTGCAGGCCGAGGGCATTCCGGTTTATGTACTGGCCAAGGGCGATGAAACCGCCGGTGCAGTGCTGGTCAAGCTCACCACGCTTGACGGGCAGGCGCAGCTGTTTCACCGGGTTGTCGATTTGATGAGCGGTGCGCGCAAATGGGATCTGCTGGCCGAAGGCGCGGAAGCCGAGGTGGACGCTGCCATTGCCCGACAGCGCAGCTTTGATCCCGATCTCTGGGTAATCGAGGTGGAAGACGCACGCGGGCGGCATCTGCTCGAACAATCAGGCCTCAGCGAATAGCCCTGCTCGACATAAGCTTGCCCGTGCCGACGATCCCCAGCCCTCCGGCATAAAAGGCCAGACACAGCCCGAGCGAGTTCAGCGCCACGCGGGTATAGCCGAACTGCCCGGCATCGATGAAGAAATAGGGATATGTCCCGTCGAGCCCGCCCCGGATCAGCGCATAGGCGAGATAGGCCAGCGGCCAGAACAGCCAGAGCGCGGCGTGGTGCCAGTTGAGGCTGTGTTTCGGCAGAAACCCGATCCAGACCAGCGCCACCAGCGCGGGCACCGCACTGTGCAACCCCTGATCCACCCACCACGCAAATCCCTGCGGGTCGACCAGCCCTGCCAGCAGCAGGTGATAGACAATGCCAACGATCAGGATCCACAAGGTCAGCGCCGCCATCCAGCCATCACCCAGCACCTGATTGCGTAGCACCACCCTTGTGTAGACGAGGGCCACCATCAGATTTGTGAGAATGGTGAAGTAGCGCAGAAGCACCCAGAGCGCCGGAGCGACCCCGCCGTTATCGGCGGCAGAAATCCAAAGCTGTCCGATCAGGGCGGCCCAGGCAATCAGGGCAATGAAGGCGGCACCAAGCCGTGCGGTGGGGGATAGTTGCATTAATATCACTCGTTCAGATAGCGCCGCGTCGCGCACCAGCTTTGCCGCGCAGAAGGTGTCATTTGATACCATCACGCTGTCCGAAAGCACCAAAACACGCAACAAATTTGTGACTTTACTGCCGTTGCGGCAGGCATAAGCACGCGCTTATGCGGGGCAAATCCCTGTGTTTTATAGCTTGGCGCCTATGGCTTTTGCCCTTCCCCAAAGGCAAGCTCCGACTCAGAGATACGTTAGATGCTTCAAACAGATTGAGCACCCGGTTGTGTACGAGCCGCAGAACAGCCCGTGTTTGGGTGAGGTGACGATCCTGTAGGACCAGGTCGCAAGCTTTCGGATTTCTTCTACACATCCAGTTGCGCTTCGGCGCATACGGGCAGGCCCCCAACCGCAACTTGCCTGCCCACCTCCCCGCCGAAGGCGATCCCCACTTGCCTTCGGCGGGATTTTTATGCCCATGGTGCCAAAGCATTGGGACCGGATAATCCGGCGGTGGAAATGGACTGGCGCGATCAGGGCATATTGCTGAGCCTGCGCAAGCATGGCGAAACCTCGGTGATCATCGAGACATTTACCGCCACGCATGGGCGGCATGCGGGCGTGGTGCGCGGTGGCGTGTCGCGTAAGCTGACCCCGGTGCTGCAACCCGGCGCGCAGCTTGACCTTGCCTGGCGCGCGCGGCTCGAAGAGCATCTGGGCGCCTTCACTGTGGAGCCGATAAAAAGCCGCGCCGCAGCCGTGATGAATGATCGCGCTGCGCTGGCCGGGCTGAACGCGATGACCGCGCTTCTTGGCTTTGCCTTGCCGGAGCGCGAGGCCCATCCCCGGCTCTATGAGAAATCTGTGCAGATGTTCGACCTGCTCGGCCACAGCCCGGCCTGGCCGGTGGCCTATCTGCAATGGGAGCTGGCGCTGCTGGAAGAGCTGGGCTTCGGGCTGGATTTATCCGCCTGCGCCGTAACCGGGCAGCGTGATGACCTCGCCTATGTCTCGCCGAAATCCGGGCGGGCGGTGAGCGCGGAAGGGGCGGGCGAATGGGCTGACCGGCTGCTGCCGTTGCCACCGGAATTGTTGGGCGTGGTGACAGAGGATCTGGAGGGTCTTTCAGACGGGCTGACCACCACCGGGCATTTCCTGACCCACGGTCTGGCGCATTCGCTGGGCGACAAGCCGCTGCCCGAAGCCCGGGCAAGGTTGATCGACAGGTTTAGTCGCCGCGCGTGATTGACGGTTGCGGCCTGCTTAAGAAACTCATCCCGCCCGAACAGCGCCCTTCAGGGCGCCGGGCGAGCGCCGGTCCGTCCGCAGGACTGGCGCTATCCGAGCCTTTCAATACGCGGTGAGGCTGGCAGTTTGTGGCGAGCATAAATGGCGATGCTCGCAAGTCGGGGGCGCCACTCCCCGGACCGGCGCACGCCCGTGGGAGCTTACGAGGGATTCTCAGGTGGAACCCCCACGACTTTCAGCCGTATCTATCGCTCTCAGCCCAGCAACCGCCGCGCGATCACTTGCGCCTGAATCTCCGCAGCCCCTTCAAAGATATTGAGGATGCGGCAAGGCGTTATCTGCTGCCGCCCAGGCAACCCGGGCGCCCAGCAGTTTCGCCATGCCTGCCTCAAGATCGCAGCGCTGATCGTTGTCTTTCTCCCAGGCGGCGAAATAGGTGAGCTGGCGCGCCACCATGATCTCGACCGCCATCATCGCCAGCTTGTTGGCGACGCGGGGAAATTCGATCAGCGGTTTGGCGAATTGCTGGCGGTCCTCTGCATATTGCAGCCCGACCTCCAGCGCGTTTTGCGCCACGCCAATGGCGCGGGCGGCGGTCTGAATGCGGGCGGCCTCGAAGGTTTTCATCAGCTGCTTGAAGCCCTGATTTTCGGTGCCTCCCAGCAGGTTTTCGGCGGGCACTTTGAAGCCGTCAAAGCCCAGCTCGTATTCCTTCATACCGCGATAGCCCAGCACGCCGATCTCGCCCCCGGTCATGCCATCAGAGGGGAAATCCGCCTCTGCATTCATCGGCTCTTTCTCGGCGATGAACATCGAAAGCCCCTTATGGTCTTTCGTCGCCGGATCGGTGCGGGCCAGCAGCGTCATCACCGAAGCGCGGGCGGCATGGGTGATCCAGGTCTTGTTGCCGGTGATCAGGTAATCATCGCCCTCACGCGTGGCGCGGGTGCGCAAGCTGCCAAGGTCTGACCCGGTATTGGGCTCGGTAAAGACCGCGGTGGGCAGCACCTCGCCGCTGGCGATTTTCGGCAGCCATTCGGCCTGTTGCGCCCCGGTCCCGCCCGCAAGGATCAGCTCGGCGGCGATCTCCGACCGGGTGCCCAGACTGCCGACACCGATATAACCGCGGCTGAGTTCTTCCGAGACAACAACCATCGAGGCTTTCGACAGGCCCAGCCCGCCGAATTCCTCCGGGATGGTCAGGCCGAACACGCCCATTTCGGAAAGCTCTTCGATCACCTCCATCGGGATCAGTTCGTCTTTCAGATGCCAGTCATGGGCATGGGGCACGATCTTGTCATCGGCATAGCGGCGGAATTGCTCGCGGATCATTTCCAGCTCGTCATCAAGGCCGGTCTGCCCGAAGGTGGCATAGCCCTCATGCCCGCGCATCAGCTCCACCAGCCGCGCCCGCGCCGCCGGGGTGTTGCCTTGCGCCAGCAATATCTGCACTTCGCGTTGCACCAGAATGGTCAGGTCTTCCGGCTCCAGAAACATATCCGGCAGCCGGGCAATCTCGCCCTGGCTCATCGGAATGCCGCCATGGATCTGGTTCAGATATTCGCCGAAGGTCACCTGCAGGATCAGCGCTTCGATCTCGCCAAAGCGCCCGGCCTCGACCAGCTTTTCCGCCCAGGCCTGCATCTGGCGCAGGGCCTCCAGATAGGTGGCAAACCAGGCCAGCGCATGGGCCCCCGCCTGATGCTTTTCTAGCTGCAGCGCAGAAATTTTCCCGCCCTCGCTGACCCGCGCCCGCATCTGGGTCTTGGCGGTTTCCATAACCTCTTCAACCGGGGGGATTGCCCCTTTTGTCAATGAAAGCAGGTCGTCAAGAAGCGGGCTTTGCATGGCGGCATCCTTCGGCATGGTTTTCCTCCCCAGCGGGTGCATCCGTGATAGCTATTGTGCAGGTGCAGCGCAATAAAAAGTCGCAGAAAATGCTGCAGGCGCACAAAAGTGACGCGAAGAAATCGACGTGCCCTTCCTGCCTGATGGTTGTAGAACCCCGCCAGACCGCAGGAAGGGGTAAGGATGGACACGCTACTGGCAGATATGCCGCTATCGCTGATGCTGGCATCGGTGGCGATTGTGTTTTTCGCGGGATTCGTGAAAGGCGCGGTGGGTTTTGCCATGCCGATGATCATGATCTCGGGGCTCAGCTCGATCCTGCCTGCTGAAACGGCGCTGGCGGTGCTGATCCTGCCCACGGTTGTCACCAACCAGTTTCAGGCCTTCCGGCAAGGCTGGCGTGCGGCTCTGCATGTGGTGATCAAGATGCGCATCTATCTGGTGATGATGCTGGTCTTTCTGGTCTCATCCGCGCAGCTGGTGAATATCGTGCCGCAATGGGTGCTGCTCATGCTGATCGGGGCACCGATTGTGCTCTTTGCCATCACCCAGCTTGTCGGGTTGCGTCTGCATCTGACGCCGGAGACCAAGACCCGCGATGAGCTGCTGATTGGCGGCGTGTCCGGCTTTATCGGTGGCATGTCCGGGGTCTGGGGGCCGCCGCTGATCGCTTATCTGATCGCCACCGATACCGAGAAAACCGAAGCCGTGCGGGTGCAGGGCGTGGCCTTTGGCTTGGGTGGTCTGGCCTTGCTGGCGGCGCATCTGCGTTCTGGCGTGCTGAACGAAGCCACCCTGCCGCTTTCGGCCGCGGCCCTGATCCCGGCGCTGGCGGGGATGGGGGTGGGCGTGCTGCTGCATGACCGGATGCCGCAAAGCACCTTTCGCCGGGCGATGCTGGTGGTTCTGTTCCTCGCCGGGCTGAACCTGATCCGCCGGGCGCTGATGGTATAAAAAAGCCCCGGCGCTGGGCCGGGGCTTTCACTATCACTGCAATCTCACGCTCAGAGCGCGATGGCTTTCACGTCGTTATCGACATAGGGCACGTATTGCATGAAGTTCTCTTTGAACATGGCGATCAGTTTTTCCGCCTGTTTGTCATAGGCTTTGTGATCGTCCCAGGTGCGGCGCGGATCAAGCAGAACTTCCGGCACGTCATGCACATGTTTCGGCACTTCGAAACCGAAGTTTTCATCGGTGCGGAACTCGGCATTGTTCAGCGAGCCGTCCAGAGCCGCAGTCAGCAGACGACGGGTTTCCTTGATCGGCATCCGGGTGCCTTGGCCGTAGGGGCCACCGGTCCAGCCGGTATTGACCAGCCAGCAGGTGGCGCCGGTCGCGGCGATTTTTTCCTGCAGAAGCTTGCCATAGACCTCGGGCCGACGCGGCATGAAGGGCGCGCCGAAGCAGGTCGAGAAGCTGGGCTCCGGCTCGGTCACGCCGCGCTCGGTCCCGGCCACTTTCGCGGTGAAGCCGGACAGGAAGTGATACATCGCCTGCGCCGGGGTCAGCCGCGCGATCGGAGGCAGCACGCCGAAAGCGTCGGCGGTCAGCATGATCACGTTTTTCGGTTGCCCGCCACGCGAGCTCTCCGAGGCATTCGGGATGTAATGCAGCGGATAGGCGCAGCGCATGTTCGGCGTCAGGCTGTCATCTTCAAAGTCGAGATCCAGCGTATCTTTGTCCCACACCATGTTTTCGACGATGGTCGAGAACATCGAGGTGGTGGCATAGATTTCCGGTTCGGCTTCCGGCGACAGGCTGATGGTTTTGGCGTAGCAGCCGCCTTCAAAGTTGAAGGTGCCTTTTTCCGACCAGCCATGTTCGTCATCGCCCAGCAGTACCCGTTTCGGGTCTGCCGAAAGCGTGGTTTTACCGGTGCCGGACAGGCCGAAGAAGATCGCCGTATCATCCGGATCATCAGGGGCATGGTTGGCCGAGCAGTGCATTGCCATCACGCCTTTGCCGGGCAGGATGTAGTTCAGCAGCGTGAACACGCCCTTCTTGTTTTCACCGGCATAAGCGGTGCCGCCGATCAGGATCATCTTCTTCTCGAAGTTGAGCGCGATCACGGTGTCGGTGCGGCAACCATGTTTTTCCGGGTCAGCTTTGAAGCTCGGGCAGTTGATGACGGTGTATTCCGGATCGAACGTATCCAGTTCTTCACGGTCCGGACGGCGCAGCATGTGGCGCAGGAACAGCCCGTGCCAGGCCAGCTCGGCGACCAGACGCACATTCAGCCGGTGCTCGGGATCGGCACCACCATAAAGATCTTCGACGAAATACTCTTTGCCCTGCATATGCGCGACCATGTCGGCATAGAGCTGGTCAAAGGCCTCCGGATCCATCGGTTGGTTGTTTTCCCACCAGACCGTGTCTTCGACATCGGGGGTACGAACCACGAATTTGTCGTTAGGCGAGCGGCCGGTAAACTTGCCGGTCGAGACCAGCATCGCGCCGCCCTTGCCGATATTGCCTTCCCCACGGGCAACCGCCTGTTCCATCAGCTGCGGTTCGAGAAGGTTGTAGTAGACGTTTTTCAGCCCCTTAATGCCTTGTTTCGACAATCTTTTTTCCGGATTGACGTGTCCAATGCTGCCCATATGAGCTCTCCTGATTACCGGCTCGCGGCCGGGTTGTTGCGATCACAATCGGGACGCGCGAGGGGCCAAGCCCGCGCTACGCCGTTACCACAGCGTGGTGTAGGTATAGCACGCTGATTTTCCAAAGGAACCGTTGATAGGGGGTGTTTAGCGCTACCCGCGACATGTTATCGCAATCAATCGTTGCGTGAATCCCTCACTTGGGGGCGATTTCGGAAACAGTTAGTCAAATTTTGACAGATTGTGGTGCGAAATGGACTCATTCGTGTCACTGATTCGCCCTTCGATGTTGATTCCGTCGTGAAAAGCGGATTCAATAGGCCGAAAAACAGGCAAAGAACGAGCAGTTTATAAAAAGGGGATGCCTCAGATGTCGAGGATTGCTTTGGTTGACGATGACAGGAACATCCTGACATCGGTCTCGATGACCCTGGAGGCCGAGGGGTTCGAGGTCGAGACTTATAATGACGGTCAGGCGGCGCTGGACGCGTTTAATAAGAGCCTGCCGGATATGGCCGTGTTCGATATCAAGATGCCGCGCATGGATGGTATGGACCTGCTGCAGCGGGTGCGCCAGAAAACCAATATGCCGGTGATCTTTCTGACCTCGAAAGATGATGAAATCGATGAGGTTCTGGGCCTGCGTATGGGCGCGGACGATTATGTGAAAAAGCCGTTTTCACAGCGTCTGCTGGTCGAACGTATCCGCGCGCTTCTGCGTCGTCAGGATGCGATCGAAGGCGTGCAGATCCCCGAGACCGAAGACAACAAGGTGATGCAGCGCGGTGAGCTGACCATGGATCCGCTGCGCCACGCGGTGACGTGGAAAGGCCGCGATGTTTCCCTGACGGTGACAGAGTTTTTACTGCTGCAGGCGCTGGCTCAGCGCCCGGGCTTTGTGAAAAGTCGTGATCAGTTAATGGATGTGGCTTATGATGATCAGGTCTATGTCGATGACCGCACGATCGATAGCCACATCAAACGCCTGCGCAAGAAAATGCGGATGGTCGATGATGAGTTCTCGGCGATTGAGACGCTGTACGGCATCGGCTACAGATATAACGAAGAGTAAGCGCAGCCATCCGGGGCAGGCGATAGCGCGCAGATAGGAACGCATTGGTGCGCGATACGAAAGGCACGAACGGCGATACCGACGTGGTATTGGGCGAGGACTGGGTTGAGCCCCAGACCTCGGTTGATGCTGAATTGCGTGAAGGTCGCCGTCGCCGTCGCTTTGCCATCAATCACTCTCCGCTGGCCCGCAAGATCATCATCTTCAACCTGCTGGGCCTGATCGTTCTGGTCGCCGGGGTGCTTTATCTCAATCCGTTCCGCACCAGCCTGCTCTACCAGCGCGAACACAGCATGGTCTTGGCGGCCGAGCTCGTCGCTGACCTGTTTGAGGTCCATTACAGTCACGCCGGTTCCGGCAGCTTCGGTTCCGAAGGCTTGTTGGTTACTCCTGAGCTGGCGACAGAGATTCTGGGCGAGGCGCATCTGCGCCATGATGCGGATGTTCTGATCTTCAATGATTTGGGCGAGCTGGTTGGGGATTCCCGAAAAATTGACGAAACGCCCGCGCCCGAAGTGATCGGTCTGGAAAGTAGCAGCCGACCGACGCTGATCACAGATTCCCTCAGCCGGGTCTGGGATTTCGTGGCAGGGATTATTGTTTCGGATCGCAACAACCCGAAGGAACCGCTCAGTCTGGAAAAACGTGCCGAGGCGCTGTTGGCAGAGTCTCTGAACGGGAAAACGCGGGTATCTGATGAGCCGAGCGGTGGCTACGGCGAAGGATCCTTTATCGTCACCACGCCGATTCTCTTTGAGGATCAGGTCGCGGGGGTCGTCGCGCTGACCGGGTCGATCCAAGAACTTGGCGCGCTGGTGCGCAGCGAGCGCGAGCAGATCCTGCAAATGTTCCTGATCGCCATTCTGGTTTCAATCGGGCTCAGCCTGGTGCTGGCCTCGACCATCGCCAACCCGCTGTCGGATCTCGCCGCAGCGGCTGAAATCGGCCGCGACAAGAATTCGCGCAAGGTCAATCCCGGCCGGGTGCGTATCCCCGATCTGACCGGGCGACCGGATGAAATCGGGCGGTTGTCGAAAGCTCTGCGCGGCATGGTCTCGGCCTTGTACGACCGGATTGATGCCAACGAACAATTCGCCGCTGACGTGGCGCATGAAATCAAGAACCCGCTGGCCAGCCTGCGCTCGGCCATCGGGTCGCTGCGCTTCGTCAAAAAGGACGAGCAACGCGAGAAGCTGCTGGATGTGATCGAGCACGACGTGCGTCGGCTCGACCGGTTGGTCAGCGATATTTCCAATGCCTCGCGGCTCGATAGCGAGCTGGTGAAGGAAGATGAGCAAAGCTTTGATCTGCTCAACATGATGCGCAATATCACTGAATATCTGGGCAATGAAGCGCAGCAGAAAGACGTGGATTTCATCACCGACCTGCCGAACGGGACGATTGAGATCAACGGGCTGGAAGCGCGGCTGGCGCAGGTTTTCGTGAACCTGATCACCAATGCGATCAGCTTCTGCGAGGAAGGCGACGCGATCCGGGTTTGGGCGCGGCAACGTGAAAACCGCGTGCTGGTGGTGGTCGAAGATACCGGCCCGGGCATCCCGGAAGAAGCTCTGACCAAGATCTTCAACCGCTTCTACAGCCAACGGCCCGAACAGCAATTCGGCAACAACTCCGGGCTGGGTCTGGCGATTTCCAAGCAGATCATCGAGGCGCATGGCGGGGTGATCTGGGCGGAAAACATCCGGCCCACCGATGCTGATATTACCTCGGAACCGCTGGGCGCGCGTTTTGTCGTGGGCTTGCCGGTGTGAGTGGAACCGCGTCTGAAGCCCCGAATACGGGCGAGGCGCGTCATGCCAGCAGCGTTGAAATTGCCGGGGGTGCCGTATTGATTTCGGGGCCGTCCGGCAGCGGAAAATCCAGCCTTGCCCTGCAACTGATTGCCCTTGGTGCCCGGCTGATTGCCGATGATCGCACCCGGCTGATCCTGCGCGATGGCTGGCCCTGGGCGCTGGCGCCAGAGCGGATGCAGGGGGTGATCGAAGCGCGTGGGGTTGGGCTCGTGCAAACCCCTTATCTTGCCGCTGCACCGCTGCGGCTGCTTGTCGACATGAGTGAGGCCGAGACCGAGCGGCTGCCCGCTAAGCGCAGCGAAATCATCCTCGGGCAGGCGGTGCCGGTCATTCGCAGGGTTGACGCCGCAGCTTTTCCAAGTGCCATATTTGCATTGGCGAAGGGCGGGCGTTGGCAGGATGACTGAGAGCGATACACAGACAGGGCCGCAGGGCGCGGCGTCGGATGCGCAAAGCATCATTCTTGTCTCGGGGGCGTCCGGGGCCGGGCGGACGACGGCGATCCGCGCGCTGGAGGATTTCGGCTTTGAAGTGATCGACAATCTGCCGCTTGGTCTGGTTCCGCGTCTGGTCGATGGGCCGCCGCTCAATCACCCGCTGGCGCTGGGAATCGATGTGCGGACCCGTGGATTTTCGGTCGATGCGCTGATCGAGACCCATGACGCGCTGTCAGCCAAGCCGGGGCTGGATGTCCAGCTGCTCTATCTCGATTGCCGCCCTGATATTCTGACCCGCCGCTATTCCGAAACCCGCCGTCATCACCCGCTGGCACAAGATGGCAGCGCGGCTGAGGGGGTGGATCGCGAGGTGGAACTGCTGAAGCCGCTGCGCGCCCGGGCCGATGTGCTGATCGATACATCAGACCTGACGGTGCATGATCTGAAAGCCGAGCTGCGCCACTGGCTGGGGCTGGAAGAAGATGAAACCCTAACGGTTTCGGTGCAGAGCTTTAGCTATAAACGCGGCGTCCCGCGCGGGCTGGATCTGGTTTTTGATGTGCGTTTTCTAAACAATCCGCACTGGCAGACAGAGCTTCAGCCCCTGACCGGGCTGGATGCGCGCGTGGCCGATTATGTTGCCGAGGATCCGCGCTACCCGGAATTTTTTGAACGCGTGTCGGGGCTGATCTCGTTTCTGCTTCCCGCCTATGCGAAAGAGGGCAAAGCGCATCTGAATATCGGCTTTGGCTGCTCGGGGGGGCGGCACCGGTCTGTGGCGCTGACCGAGGCTATCGCCAAGACGCTTGCAGATACTGGCTGGCGGGTGTCAATTAGGCACAGAGAAATTGAATGCCCGGCCGAAGACGGTCCGGCAGATCGGAAAAGGGGAACGCTCGCGTGATCGGTATCGTGATCGTCGCGCATGGTGGTTTGGCTACGGAATATCTTGCCGCAGTCGAACATGTGGTAGGGCCGCTGGAGCAGGCCCGCGCCATTGCCATTGCTGCCGATTATGATCGCGCGCGCAAGGCCGAAGAGATTTCGACGGCGGCGGATGAGGTCGATAGCGGTGATGGGGTGGTCGTGGTGGTCGATATGTTCGGCTCGTCCCCATCCAACTTGTCGCTGCCTGCCTGTCGTCAGGAAAATCGGAAAATCCTTTATGGAGCCAATCTGCCGATGCTGGTGAAGCTGGCGAAATGCCGCCGAAGCAGCGTTGAGGATGCCACCCATGCTGCCTTGGCGGCGGGGCGGAAATATATAGATTGTATCGACGGAACACCTAGCCGGGAGTGAATTTGAATGGGCGACAGGTTGCATCGTCGGATGAAAATTGTGAACAGCAAGGGCCTGCATGCCCGCGCTTCGGCCAAGTTTGTCGAGGTGGTCGAGGCGCATGATGGCCATGCCCGCGTGTTTCACGATGGTATGGAAGCCGACGGCGATTCCATTATGGGGCTATTGATGCTCGGGGCCTCAATCGGACGAGAGATTGAGGTGGAAACCACCGGATCGGATGCTCCGGATCTGATGGAAGCGCTGGAAACCCTTGTTGCCGATAGATTTGGCGAAGAAAACTAAGGTTTTGTGTTTTGTCCCGGTTCAAGAGTTCCAACGTTCCCCAGGCTTATGACAAACGCAACCTGACCTATGCCAATTCCTTTGAAAATGCCCTGCAATCGGGTGTGATCCGCGCGATTGAATGGGTCAGCGGCAAGGTGACGATTATCCGCATGGTGCGCCAGTTCGAGCGTCAGGGCGGTGGCACCGGGCTGGCCTTCTGGAAACGTGCGCTGGATGTGATGGGGGTCGAGATTGCCACCCCGCAGGAGCAGTTTGACCGGATTCCGAAACAGGGGCCGGTGGTGGTGGTTGCCAATCATCCGCATGGGCTGGTCGACGGCATGATCATGGCCGAGATGATCGCCCGGGTGCGTGATGATTTTCAGATACTTACCCGCGATCTGCTGACGGGGCTGGACGAAATCGCCTCGACCTTTCTGATCCCGGTGCCGTTTCCACATGACAAGGATGCGCAGAAGAAAAGCGTTGAAATGCGCGCCAAGGCGATGGATCGGCTGAAATCGGGCGGGCTGATCTGCGTGTTCCCCTCGGGCGTGGTGGCAAGCTCGGCCACCGCTTTTGGCCCGGTGGAAGAGGCGGAGTGGAACGTGTTCACCGCCCAGCTTATCCGCCGCTCCGGGGCCAAGGTGGTACCGATCCATTTTCGCGGGCAAAACTCGCGCTGGTATCAGGTCGCCAACCGCATTTCCTCAACCCTGCGGCAGGCGATGCTGCTGCATGAGTTCGTCTATGTTTGCAATCGCCGCCACAACCCGGTGATTGGTGAGCCGCTAGAGGACGCGCAGATGGAAAACCTGAAAAGCGACCCGCGCGGTTTTATCGCCTGGCTGCGCGATCACACGCTGAGCCTGGAAGACTGAGTGCGAGACCGATCCCCGGGGCTACCTGCCCGACGTAACCCCCGATCATAGAAACAGCGCCCCCCCGAATCCCACAGCCACGCCAGATCGGCTCTGCTATCCGCTTCCCCCGCCTAGTCTGCTCTGGTTGAGCAATAAACGCGACGTCGGAGGGCATTTTTATGTCGCTTTGTTATTGTTCCCGGCCCGGATGACCCGCTAAACACCCCATGGATTAATAGCCCATCCGGGCCAGCCAAGGGAGTGACACGCCGATGAAGGTGCTCGTGCCTGTGAAGCGCGTGATCGACTACAACGTGAAAGTGCGCGTGAAAGCGGACGGTTCCGGGGTCGATCTCGCCAATGTGAAAATGTCGATGAACCCGTTCGACGAAATCGCTGTTGAAGAAGCGATCCGTCTGAAAGAAGCGGGGATGGCCGACGAGATCGTTCTGGTCTCGATCGGGGTGAAGCAGGCGCAGGAGACGATCCGCACCGGGCTTGCCATGGGCGCAGACCGGGGGATCCTGGTTGAAGCGACCGATGACGTGAACACCGATATCGAGCCGCTCGCCGTCGCCAAGCTGCTGAAAGCCATTGTCGACGAAGAACAGCCCGGTCTGGTGATCATGGGCAAACAGGCGATCGACAACGACATGAACGCCACCGGCCAGATGCTCGCTGCCCTCACCGGCTGGGCGCAGGCCACCTTTGCGTCGGAAATGAGCGTCGATGGCGACAGTGCTACCGTGACCCGCGAGGTCGATGGCGGTCTGCAAACCATCAAAGTGAAGCTGCCTGCCGTTGTGACCGCCGATCTGCGTCTCAACGAACCGCGCTACGCCTCGCTGCCGAACATCATGAAAGCCAAGAAAAAGCCGCTGGATACGAAAACGCCCGCCGATTACGGCGTTGACGTGAGCCCGCGTCTGGAAATCGTGAAAACCACTGAGCCCGCTTCGCGTCAGGCCGGGATCATGGTTGGCTCGGTTGATGAACTGGTGACCAAACTCAAAGATGCGGGGGCGATCTAATGGCTGTTCTTCTTCTTGCTGAAGTGACCGATGGCGCGCTGGCGCTGGATGCCACCGCGAAAGCTGTGACCGCTGCGAAATCGCTGGGCGATGTGACCGTGCTGTGCGCCGGTGCCTCGGCTGCCGCTGCTGGTGAAGCCGCTGCGAAAATCGACGGCGTAGCCAAAGTGCTGGTCGCCGAAGATGCCGCGCTGGGCCACCGTCTGGCCGAACCGACCGCCGATCTGATCGTGTTGCTGGCTGGCGATTACGACCACATCGTCGCCCCGGCTACCACCGATGCCAAAAACATCTTCCCGCGCGTTGCCGCGCTCTTGGATGTGATGGTGCTGTCGGATGTGTCCGGCGTTGTCGATGCCGACACGTTTGAACGCCCGGTCTATGCCGGTAACGCGATCCAGACCGTGAAGTCGAAAGACGCGAAAAAGGTCATCACCTTCCGCACCTCGACCTTTGAAGCGGCTGGCGAAACCGGGTCGGCTGCGGTCGAATCCATCGGTGGTGCTTCCGCATCCGCTCTGAGCGAATGGGTTGAAGACAAGGTTGCCGCAAGCGACCGTCCGGAACTCACCTCGTCCTCCATCGTCGTTTCCGGCGGTCGTGGCGTGGGCTCGGAAGAGAACTTCGCGCTGATCGAAGGCCTGGCCGACAAGCTGGGTGCCGCCGTTGGTGCCTCGCGCGCGGCGGTCGATTCGGGCTTTGCCCCGAACGATCATCAGGTTGGTCAGACCGGCAAAGTGGTTGCGCCGGATCTTTACATCGCTGTCGGCATCTCCGGTGCGATCCAGCACCTTGCCGGGATGAAAGATTCGAAAATCATCGTCGCGATCAACAAAGACGAAGAAGCGCCGATCTTCCAGGTTGCCGATTTCGGCCTGGTTGCGGACCTCTTCGACGCTGTGCCGGAACTGACCGGCAAGCTCTGAGCTTTGCGATATTAGATATTAGAAGGCCCGCCAGCTTGGCGGGCCTTTTTCGTTTCAAGCATGTCGAAGGTTTCAGAAGAACCCGGCCAGAAGGGGCCGCAGAGCTTCTGCCACCTTATCATGTGCGACAGTGCCCAGCATGCCACGGGCTGCCGGTTCTTCCAGATCGGAGTAAACCAGCCCGTCAAACCCGGCTTCGATCTCTTCCGGCTGCACCACCACTTCGGCAATGCCCGCCACGAAAGGCTCAACCTCGCGCAGCATGTCGCGATCCACAAACAACGGATCGCTGCCACCGATATTCTGATCATCAACCTTGTCCGGCGAATGATCCGACAACCAGAGCAGAACGACATCGGATTCGATGTTCGACACCAGCGTTTTCATCCGGGCAACCCAGGCTTCTTTCAACTCCTGTTCGACCATCAGGAACTTGTCGGGGCTGGCTTCTTTCAGCGCCGTCAGCAGATGCCGCGTGAAGTTGAAATCGGTGAAATCCACCTCGCGATAGATCGTTTTCAGCAGGTTTGAGGCCCGCAGAAACCGGTCATTGCGACGCGGATGCACAGCATAGAACCGATTGGACATATTCTGCGCCCCGGTTGCCTGCACCACCGTCACTTCCGCTGCCGAACAAATGTCGATCACGGATTGATCGTTGATGAACACGTCGATCCCGGCATTGACCATGCCCATATTGACCACTGGCTCATCAAGCAACTCTTCCGTCAGCGCCGGAAACGGTGTTTCAACGAATTTCCCGTAAGTTTCAGTTCCACCGATCATTGCTGCATAGGGTTCATCAAGCTTGCGCTTCGGACCCCGGAACAACAATTTGGATTTTCCGTATCGGCACGGATAGTAATCAAGGGCACCTTCGCCCAGGTTTTCATAGGCCATTCCACCCACTCCTTCATTTCACCCGAGTAAGAGAATCGCATGCATTCCTTGCCAAATTCCTAAATTTTCAATTTTATCTAAACCCTTAACCGAACAGTAAGGTTAACCTGCTACCGGCCCGCCTCTTGCACCTGCTGCGCCATCGCCATTATGGTCCGACAGCATTGCAGGGAGCATGGATATGAGCGTTGAATCGGTCGGAGTTGTCGGGGCAGGGCAGATGGGCAATGGGATTGCCCATGTGATGGCGCTGGCGGGCTTTGAAGTCATGCTCAACGATGTCAGCCAGGACGCGCTGGACAAGGCGCTGGTAACGATTCGCAAGAATCTCGACCGGCAGGTGTCGCGCGAAAAGATCAGCGAAGCCGAACGCGAAGAGGCACTGGGGCGCATCCGCACCACGCTGGTGCTGGCCGATCTGGGGCAGACCGATCTGGTGATCGAAGCCGCGACCGAACGCGAGACGGTGAAACAAGCGATTTTCGAAGATCTGCTGCCGCATCTGAAGCCGGAAACGATCCTGACCTCGAACACCTCGTCGATCTCGATTACCCGGCTGGCTTCGCGCACCGACCGGCCGGAAAAATTCATGGGCTTCCATTTCATGAACCCGGTGCCGGTGATGCAGCTGGTCGAACTGATCCGCGGCATCGCGACCGATCAGGAAACCTATAATGCCTGTCTGGAAGTGGTCGAAAAGCTGGGCAAAACCGCAGCACCTGCCGAAGATTTCCCGGCCTTCATCGTCAACCGCATCCTGATGCCGATGATCAACGAAGCGGTCTACACGCTTTACGAGGGCGTCGGTTCGGTGAAATCCATCGACGAATCGATGCGCCTTGGGGCCAACCATCCGATGGGGCCGCTGGAGCTGGCCGATTTCATCGGGCTGGATACCTGCCTGGCGATCATGAACGTGCTGCATGAAGGGCTGGCGGATACCAAATACCGCCCCTGTCCGCTGCTGACGAAATATGTGGAAGCGGGCTGGCTGGGGCGCAAAACCGGGCGCGGGTTCTACGATTATCGCGGCGAAACCCCGGTGCCGACGCGATAGGCACGCGTTACGCTCATTTCTAAGAATGGGGCAGGGCGTCTACTGAGGCGCCGTGATCAGCGATTCCCGCCCGGCACCCAGAGCAGATCGGCGCGGCCTTCATCATTGGCCATGCGTGCAGCGGTAAAGCACCAGTCCGAGAGCCGGTTGAGATAGCGGATCGCGGGTTGGTTCACCGGCTCCTCGGCTGCCAGCGCCACGGCAATGCGTTCGGCGCGGCGGGCCACGGTGCGGGCCAGATGTAGATGTGCCGAAAGGGCAGACCCACCCGGCAGGATGAAACTGCGCAGCGGCTCCAGCACCGCCGTCATCGCATCAATCTCGCCTTCCAGCCGCTCCACCTGCGCCTCGATGATGCGCAGAGGCGGATATTCGGCTTTGCTGTCATCCATATCCGGGTTCGACAGGTCGGCGCCGAGATCAAACAGGTCATTCTGGATGCGGCCAATGGCGCTGGCCGTATCGCCTTCGGCATGAAGCCGGGCCAGACCCAGCACCGAATTCAGCTCGTCTACCGTGCCATAGGCCTCAACCCGCAGGCTGTGCTTGGCCACCCGCGTGCCGTTTGACAGCGCCGTTTCGCCCGCATCGCCGCTACGGGTATAGATCTTGTTCAGAACAACCATGATCAGCTGCCATGCAGCCAGATATAGAGCATGATCAGAGCCACCGCGACGGCCTGCGCATAGATGCGAAAGCGCATGATCCGGTTGGCGTGTTTGCGGTGGAAATCACCACCTTTGGCAAAGCTGCCGATCCCGGTGATCAGAATCACGGCCACCAGCGCGACGGCGGCGACGATAAGAAGGAATAGCGGATCTTGCATGATATGGGCCTCCTGTCTGTCAGTTAGGCTAGCGGCTTTCTGTTGGCAAGGCGAGCCTGATATCAGCCATTTGCGGCGGGATCAGGCGCCTGAAATCAGCTTGTCGGCCCAGCGTGTGGGCAAAAGCCGCCGCCCGATTCCCGCTGCATAGGTGGGCACCGTCACCCAATAGCGGGCGCGTGGGCGGCGCGATTCGAGCGCATGGGCGAGCTTTTTCGTCACCGCCTCCGGGGCGAGCTGAAACGGGTCGGGTTTGCCGCTGTCATCATAGAGCCGGGGCAGCACGATTGCTTCGTACTGATCGCGGCGTGGCGAGGCTTGCCAGTCGACCCAATGTTCAAAATGCGGGCGCGAGTTTTCGCGAATCTTTGAGGCGACCGGGCCGGGCTCGATCAGAATCACTTTCACGCCGATCTCGGCCATCTCCAGCCGCAGCGTGTCGGCATAGCCTTCCAGCGCGTATTTGGTGCTGACATAGGCGGCGCGCCATTTCAGCGGCACCAGCCCGAGTACTGAGGAATTGAGCACGATCCGCCCATGCCCCTGCGCGCGCATGATCGGTGTGACCTGACGCACCAGCTCATGCACGCCGAAAAAGTTGGCCTCAAAGATCGCCCGCAGCGCATCGGTGGGCAGGTCTTCCGCCGCACCGGGCAGGCCAAAGGCGCCATTGGCAAAGATCCCGTCGAGCTGCCCGCCGCTGCGGGTGGTGGCTTCATCCAGGGCGTTGAAAATGCTGGTCGGATCGGTGTGGTCGAGGGGGAAGCTTTCCAGCCCCTCTTCACGCAGTCGGGCGCAGTCTTCCTCTTGGCGACAGGTGGCAAAGACCTGCCAGCCCCTGGCCTTCATCCCGCGCGCCGCGTCCAGCCCGATGCCCGAAGAACAGCCGGTGATAAGAACCGATTTTGTGCTCATAGGCCTGCCTTATTCCAGCGGCGCGAGGAAATCGCTCGACATGAACCCGATCTCGCCCGCTTCTGTCTGAATCTGCCGCCAGCCATCGCCGGCATCGCCCAGATCGCTGACCACGGTGCCTTCAACCAAGGCTCCGATCACGCTGTTTGCGGTCGAGGGGCCAGAGCGCATATTGACCTTGGTGCCAGTGACATAAAGCTCTTCGGGCAGGGTGGGCGCAGGCTCAGGCGTCGGCATAAAGCTCGGATCATCCTCGGCGGGCAAAAAGCTTTCCTCTGCCGCAGGTTCCACCGGCGGTTCGGCCTGCGCTTCCGGCTCGGGTTCGGGTTCCGCTGCGGAGGCATCGGCGGGCTGCAGGGTGCTTTCAATCGCCTGCTGCGCGGCATTGTTGATCTCGCTGACAAGTCCGGCAACCGGGTCAAACCCGTCGCTTTCGGCCGTATCGGTCTCTGTGGCTGGCGCGGGGGCCGTTTCTACCGGGGGTGTTGCGGGCGCCACCACTTCTGCGACTGGAGCATCCATCAGCTCTTCATCCGCGACAACCGTAACCGGCGCAGGGTCCGGATCACGCCCAATCAGCGATCCCGACAGCCCCTCATCCCGGCCGAAATATTTCATGCCGAGCCAGAGCAAAACCAAGGTGATGAGTGTCAGCCTGATAAGTCCCATAGGCCTTCAATAACGCCCCAGCGCCGCGCAGACCAGAGCCGTTGCGGCATCAAGCGCAATGTGCCGCTTGCGGGGGCTGACTCGCGGCTGTATTCACCCGGTATGAGCGATATTCTCAACGATCCCGAAAAGACCGGCATTGAAATTTCTGAGCCGCTGCGGCGCGCCATTGGCGACCGCTATCTGACCTATGCGCTCTCGACCATCATGCACCGGGCGCTGCCCGACGCGCGTGACGGGTTGAAGCCTGTGCACCGGCGCATCCTTTACGCCATGCACCGGCTGAAGCTGGCTTCGGGGGGCAGGTTCCTGAAATCTGCCAAGATTTCCGGCGACACGATGGGGGATTTCCACCCCCATGGCGATGCGGCGATCTATGATGCGATGGCGCGTCTGGCGCAGGATTTCAACGTCCGTTATCCGCTGGTCGACGGGCAGGGGAACTTCGGCAATATCGACGGCGATAACCCGGCTGCCAGCCGTTATACCGAGGCGCGGATGACCTTCGTGGCCGAGGCGATGCTGCAAGGGCTGGATGAAAACGCGGTGGATTTCCGGCCCAATTACGATGGCCGTCTGGACGAACCGATCGTTTTGCCCGCGACCTTTCCGCATCTTTTGGCCAATGGCGCGGCGGGGATCGCGGTGGGCATGGCCACCAATATTCCGCCGCATAATATCGCCGAGCTGGTCGATGCCTGTATCCATCTGATCAAGACCCCGGATGCGCGCGACGAGACGCTGCTGAACTATGTGCCCGGCCCGGATTTCCCCACCGGCGGGGTGATCGTGGATGATCGCGAAACCATCGCGCAGGCCTATGCCACCGGGCGCGGCGCGATCCGGCTGCGCGCGCGTTGGGAGGTCGAAGATCTTGGCCGTGGGCAATGGCAGATCATTGTCACCGAGATCCCCTATCAGGTGCAGAAATCCAAGCTGATCGAAAAGATCGCTGAGGTGATCCAGACCAAGAAGGTGCCGATTCTGGGTGATGTGCGCGACGAAAGCGCCGATGATATCCGGCTGGTGCTGGAGCCGAAGTCGAAAAATATCGACCCGGATGTGCTGATGGGGCTGATGTTCCGCAACACCGATCTGGAAACGCGCTTCAACCTCAACATGAACGTGCTGATCGACGGGGTGACGCCGAAGGTCTGCTCGATGAAGGAAGTGCTGCGCGCCTTCCTCGATTTCCGCCGCGAGGTGCTGATCCGCCGCTCTGAACACCGGATGGAAAAGATCGACCACCGGCTGGAAGTGCTGGAAGGCTTTATCATCGCCTTCCTGAACCTCGACCGCGTGATCGACATCATCCGCTATGACGACGACCCGAAAGCCGCGCTGATGCGCGAAGACTGGTCGCTGAAGCATATCCGCGCCACCTCTGAGAAAGATTATGTCAGCCCCGCCCCGGGCGAGGGTGAGCTGACCGACGTTCAGGTGGATGCGATCCTCAATATGCGGCTGCGCAGCTTGCGGCGGCTTGAGGAAATGGAGCTGGTGCGCGAACGCGACGAGCTGATGGCCGAACGCGCCGGGCTGGAAGATCTGCTGGCCAGCGAAGATCTGCAATGGGCGCGGATTTCCGACGAGCTGCGCGCGACGAAAAAGAAATTCGGCAAGGATTTCGAAGGCGGCGCCCGGCGCACCACATTCGCGGAAGCGGGCGAGGTGGAAGACGTGCCGCTGGAAGCGATGATCGAACGCGAGCCGGTGACGGTTGTGTGCAGCCAGATGGGCTGGATCCGCGCCATGTCGGGCCATGTCGATCTGAGCCGCGATTTCAAATTCAAGGATGGCGACGGTCCGCGTTTTGCTTTCCATGCCGAAACCACCGACAAGATCGTGATCTTTGCCGAAAATGGCCGGTTCTACACGCTGTTGGCGGCGAACCTGCCCGGCGGGCGTGGCATGGGCGAGCCGCTGCGGCTGATGGTCGATCTGCCCAATGAGGCGGCGATCATCGACATGTTCGTGCATAAGCCCGGCGCAAAAATGATCGTGGCCTCGGCCGAGGGCAATGGCTTCGTGATCGGCTCCGATGATGTGCTGGCGCAAACCCGGAGCGGCAAGCAGGTGCTGAATGTCGGTGATGGCGTCGCCAAGCTCTGCAAACCAGTGATGGGCGATCACGTTGCGGTGGTCAGCGAAAACCGCAAGCTCTTGGTTTTCCCGCTGGCCGACTTGCCTGAAATGAACCGGGGCAAAGGCGTGCGGTTGCAGAAATACAATTCTGCGCGCGGCAAACAGGGGGTGTTGGAGCTTGATGGTGGGCTTTCTGATATCACCACGTTCGATCTGGATAAGGGCCTGTCCTGGGCTGCGGGCGGCGATCGCACCCGCACCGAGGTAGACATGGCCCCCTGGATCGGTAAACGTGCCGGGGTCGGGAAATTGCCGCCGCATGGCTTCCCGAGGAATAACAAGTTTACCTCCTAAGGAGCGCAGCCCGTGGCCCTGCGTGATCTCAATACCGATTATGCGGGCCGCAAGGGGCCGATGTTCCGGCTTGCCCTGAAAACCGGCATCCTGACGATTCTGACCCTCGGGTTCTATCGGTTCTGGATGAAAGTGCGGATGCGCCGCTATTACTGGTCGGCGATCCGCCCGGGTGGCATCCCGCTGGAATTTACCGGGCGTGGCAGTGAAACGCTGACCGGGTTTCTTACCGCCGTGACCGTGCTCGCCTTCTATATCGGCGTGATCAATCTGGTGCTGATGTATTTCTCATTCAGTCTGTTTCAGGGCAATATGCCTGCCTATTTCGTCAGTGCGATTGGCGTCGCGCCGATGATCTTTTTCGCCCAATACCGCTCGCGCCGCTACATCCTCGCCCGCACCCGCTGGCGTGGTATCCGCTTCGGGCTGGAACCGGGGGTAAAGGGCTATATCTGGCGCGCGCTTTTGTGGTGGCTGGCGGTGATCGTAACCGGCGGCCTTCTTTGGCCCGCGAAAACCTATGCGCTGGAGAAATACCGTACCGACCGCACCTGGTTTGGCGATCAGCGTTTTGAACAGACCGGTGGTATGCGCGGCATGTTTCACGCCATGCGCCATGTCTATCTGGGCGTGGCGCTCATGGCGGTATTCGGCACGCTGGCCTATGGTCTGGACGAGCCGGTCTGGGTGATCGGCGCGATCATGGGCGGGGTCTGGACGGTGCTCGGTCTGGCCTATTGGCGGGCGATGAGCTTTGGCTACCTGACCGAGGGCAAAAAACTGGGCGAAGCCGGGTTTCAATGCCGCCCCCGCCCGATCAGCGTCATCGGCATCTATCTGGGCGGCGGGCTGTTGATCAGCCTGATCCTGACCGGGCTGTTCATCGTGATTGGGCTCGGGTTCGGCATTCTGATCGGGATTGTCAGCGTCATCGACGTCAACGAGTTGTTCGACGATCTGGGCATGTTGGCCGACCTTCCGATCTGGGTGCTGACGCTGTTTGGTACCGTCGCCTATTTCGCCATGTTCCTGTTCTGGAACGTGTTGCAGCAGGTCTTTATCACCATGCCGCTGGCCCGGCATCTGGCCGAAAGCACGCGGCTGGTGAATACCCATGCGCTGCCCGCAATCGGCCAGCGCGACCGCGATGAATTTGCCGAGGCCGAAGGCTTTGCCGACGCCCTGCCGCTGGGGGACGGGATATGAGCGATTTCCCGACCTATGAAGGCTTTGGCGATTACCTTGACGGTGAAAAGGCCGCTCAGCGCCGGGTGCATCTGGTGCTGATGCCCGACCGGCTGCGTATCACCCTGGCGGATGGCGAGGTGATTGACTGGCTGGCCGATGAGCTGCGCGCGCTGCCCGATCAGGCCGATGCAAGCAGCCTGATGTTGATGCGCGCTGGCGATGCGCTGGCGCGGCTGAAGGTGACAGATTCCGAGATCGCTCGGCTGATCCGCACCAATGCCAAGAAGCTGCGCAAGCGTCCGCCAGTGGAAAACCCCGGCAAGATCGTCAAATGGGCGGTTGGCGCGGTGAGCTCGGTGGCGCTGATCATCTTTGTGCTGGTGCCGATGATGGCCAACCAACTGGCGCTCTATCTGCCGCCTGAAGGTGAAAAAGCGCTGGGCGATGCCACGTTTGAACAAATCCGCACGGCTTTGTCAGAGGATAGTTTCCTGCCGATTTCCGCCTGTGACGGGGCCGAGGGGCTGGCGGCGCTGGAGAAAATGACCGCTCGCCTGAATACCGATGACGATCTGCCCTATCCGGTGGAAATCTCGGTGCTCGATCACGAGCTGGTCAATGCCTTCGCGCTGCCCGGTGGGCGGATCGTGCTGTTTCGAGGGCTGCTGCTTGATGCCGAGGCGCCGGAAGAGGTCGCGGCGGTTCTGGCCCATGAGATCGGTCATGTGGTGCATCGCGACCCGACCCGCGATGCGCTGCGGGTGGCTGGGTCTGTTGGGGTGCTGGGGCTGCTATTTGGCGATTTCGCTGGCGGCACCGTGGTCTTGATGCTCGCCAATCAGCTGATCAATGCGCAATACAGCCAGACTGCCGAAAGCGGCGCCGACGATTATGCCTATGAACGGATGAGCGAAGCCGGGTTGCCGCCTGCGGCCATGGCGAGCTTTTTCGAGCGCCTGCGTGAGGAATATGGCGATGAAGCCGGGCTGGTGGCGCATTTCTCGTCGCATCCGCAGATGACCGCTCGGATCGAAGCCGCGCTGGCGGCGCAGGATCAGGTTGGTGCGGTGGGCGAGCCGGTTTTGTCGGGCGAAGAATGGCAGGCGCTGCAGTCGATTTGTGGCGACGTGTCAGAGGGTGACACCGAGTCCGGGGCAGATGATGACACCGTCACTCCTGCGGGTACCTCCGAAGCGGATGATGCCGATTTGCCTGAGCCGGATTATAAAACCCCCAGCCTTGGGCTTGACCGCGCCGAGCCCGATCCAGATCGCAATTCCGGCACCGGGCGGCTGGGCCGGTAGGGTAGTGGCAAAAATGCGCAGAGGATTGCCGAGCTCAGGCAATTGATTGCCTGCCCCCGGTCGGCGATGTATCCAGTGCCAGACCTGACTGGTAAGGAGCGCCCGCAATGTCCCGTTTTCCTCGTCTTTTTCGACTGAGCTTTGCCCTTCTGGCAGGGGCTGTCGCGCTTGCAGCCTGTGCCAAGGTCGATGACCTTACCACCCCGCCGCCGCCGCTTGGCCGTTTCCTGCTGGGCCATAATATCGCGCTGGTTGCCGATGGGGTTCAGGTCGGTCCGATGTCGCGCACGCTGGAGGATGACGTGATCATCCAGTCGGTGCGCAAGGCCATAAATGAAAAATTCAGCCGCTATGATGGCGATCAGTATTACCATATCGCCTCTGTGGTGATGGGCTATGTTCTGGCCGCGCCCGGCATCCCGCTTGTGGCCTCGCCGAAAAGCGTGCTGATCGCCAATGTCACGATCTATGATGACCGCAATGGCGGCAAACCGATCAATGAAGAACCCAAACAGTTCACCATTCTGGAAAGCCCTGGCAATCCGGGCGATGTGTTGCTGGGCACCGGCTTTACCCGCAGCGCCGAAGAGCAGATGGACAGCCTCGCGCTGGGCCTGGCCGATGAGGTGCGTCAATGGTTGCTCGAAAACCCGGAATGGTTTGGCGATGCCAGCCTGATGGACCCGGCAACCACCTCGGCGATGCGTCCGATCCAGCCGCTGCCGCCGGTGTCGAAGCCGGCTGGCGAGGGCGCAGATGCGTCTGCGGAAGGAACTGCTGACAATATGGGCACAACAAACGCCCCGGAGGCGTAACATCGTCTTGATTTTCCGCGCTCAAACCAGTAACGAGCGCCCGAATACGAACCGGGTTCGCGGGAACCCCCCAACCACGAGGCTTGTGGCACATGGCCAAGGAAAAGTTTGAACGCTCCAAACCGCACGTGAACATTGGTACCGTGGGTCACGTTGACCACGGCAAAACCACGCTGACCGCTGCGATCACCAAATATTTCGGTGAATTCAAAGACTA
>JARRIY010000003.1:0-42718 GCA_037379985.1 Maritimibacter sp. | reverse complement strand
AGACTGCGCGCCGCGCCTTTCGGCCCGAGCCGGGCAAAGAGGTTGGCGATGCCGTTCTGATCGACCCGGGTGCAGGTAAAGCCTGCCTTGCTCAGCACATCCTCCAGCAGCACCAGCGCGCCGCCTTCCTCTGGTGTCACCGAGGGGCATTGGATCAGGCGTTGGGTCAGGGCGACGGGATCGGTTCCGGATTGGTGCGGCATGAGGGGCTCCCAGCAAGTTTCCCCACTGATATACGCCCCGCCGCTCGGGGTAAATGTTGCGTAGCTGCCGCAACCCGCCAGCCAGATTGTGACCAGATTATCAGGGGCTTAACAAATGGTTAATTTTGTTGCATAGTCCATACAAAATAAACCCGAGGCAGGGTCGCGGATCGAGCAAACGCAATATAAGCGTGACCGCACGAGCAGAAACACAAAATGTAGCGGGATCACCGCCGGTTTCTGCTTGACCTGTACTCTTAAGGGGTAGGAGGCAGGCATATGGTTGCGGCGTCAGAGCTGTCGATCAATACACACGCGAGCGCCATGAACATGGCGAACACCATCTTTGGTGATGGTGTTCAGGTGGTGAACGCATCTTATTCCGGCGACAACAGTTCGTCCGGCATCTATTCCGGCGGCGATACGACCTCGCCCGGCGTTACGCCGTCCGATAGCGGGGTGATGCTTTCGACCGGTTATTTGAGAAATTTCACGAATGGCGGAGGCTCGGCAAACCACTCCTCCAGCACCTCGGGAAATACTCATGGTGTCAATCACGATCCGGCGTTCAACACGCTGGCGGGCAACTATACCTATGATGCCTCGATCCTTGATGTCGATGTAATCCCCGACGGTGATACGATCACGCTGCAATTCGTGTTTTCATCGGAAGAATATCCCGAATATGCCGGGTCGATTTATAACGACATGGTCGGGGTTTGGGTGAATGGCGCGCCGGTCAATGTGGGTGTTGGCAATACCAGCGTGACCAATGTCAACGGCAGCAGCGACCTCAACCAAAACCTCTATATCGACAACACGCAGAGCCAATATAACACCGAGATGGATGGCTTTACGGTAACGATGACCGTGAAGCTGCACGTGACCCCGGGCGAGTTGAACTCGATCCGCATTGGTGTCGCCGATCTCGTAGACTCCTCCTACGATTCCACCCTTCTGATCGCTGCGGATTCCGGCCAGACCAGCCTGATCGCCGCAGAAGACGTGGTGGATATCGCCCCCGGTGGCACCAAAGTGCTCGATGTGCTGGCGAATGACAGCAGCAGCACCGGGTCGTCGATCACCATCACCCAGATCAATGGCGTTGATGTGGTGGCGGGCGATACCGTTACCCTGAAAACCGGGCAGAACGTGACGCTGAATGCCGATGGTACCTTCACCATCCAGGCGGATAGCGACATTGAATCCGTGAACTTCACCTATGGCGTCACCGACGGCAACGGGGTGACAGATACCGGCTATGTCACGCTGAACTCGGTGCCCTGCTTTGTGTCTGGCACGTTGATTGCCACACCGGATGGCGAAAAACCGGTGGAGCAGCTTGAGCCGGGCGATCTGGTGCTGACCCATGACAATGGCGCTCAGCCGGTGCGTTGGATCGGAAGCCGCCGGATTGCCGCCGAGGGCCCCCTTGCCCCGATCCGCATCTCCGCCAACACATTCGGTCAGCATCGCGAGCTGCTGGTCTCGCCGCAGCACCGGGTTCTGATCCGCGATGCGCTGGCCGAGCTGCTGTTTGGCGACGACGAGGTGCTGATCGCGGCCAAGGATCTGGTCAATGACCTGACCGTGCGCCCGCAGGTTGGGGGGGAGGTGGAATATGTCCATATCCTCTTTGACAAACATGAAGTGGTGTTCTCAGAGGGGCTGGCGACCGAAAGCTTCCTGCCCGGCCCGCAAACCACCAAAAGCTTTGAACGCGCGGTGATCGAGGAAATCTGTGAGATTTTCCCCGAGCTCGATCCGGCGACCGGGGCAGGCTACCCCAGCTCTGCGCGCCGGTCTCTGCGCAGCTATGAAGCGCGTTTGCTCTTGAAAGATTCGACATCGGAGGCCGCATGACCTGGATTGCGCAAACTGATCTGGCGACGCATGTCTTTGCCCCGCAGGGGATTGGAAAACCCGAGCCTGCCAAAGCTGAGAAAACGCCCGTAACAGCCGATGAAATCCTGCCCGTTGGCACCTTGCTGATCGAAGCGCGCAGCCGCGTTGACGCAGAGACGGATCAGCCAATCATCCATTTCCGCGCCGGGCGGCCCTGGCTGCGCGCGATGGATATTGTGCTGCAAAAGGATGGGGTGCTGAGTCTGGAGTTTACCCAGGGCACAGCGCAATCGCAGGCCCATATCCGTCTGCCCTATCCGCCGCATGACAGCCGTATGCGCATCACCTATTCTTGGAATGCCCCCAAACGCACCGGGCGGCTGACAGTGGAATTGCTGGATCTCGGGCAGCTGTTTCAGGTTTCCCTCTATGATCCGGTGCCGCTGCCTCTGGCGGATATCAGGATTATCGCCCGCAATGGCGGCCGGATTACGATCAGCCAGTCGGTGGAGTTTATCGCGGTATCGGATGCGGTCGAGCCGGTTGGTTTCGGCATGGGTGTCACATCGGGAACTCTGGTTGAAACCGCACATGGCGCGATGCCGGTGGAGCGGTTGCGGCTGGGCGATGAGGTTGTGACGGCCACCTCCGGCCTGCGCCCGGTGCGCTGGATCGGCAAACGCGAGGTTCCGGCGCTGGGCAGCCTGCGTCCGGTGCTGTTGCGCGCGCCGTTCTTCGGGCTGGAACGTGACCTGTTGCTGGCCCCCGATCATCGCCTGCGCCTTGATTTTGACGATGCCGATTACATGCTTGGCACCGATGATGTGCTGCTCGCCGCATCGCATCTTGTGAATGGCAAGCAGGCCCATCGTGACGACAGCACCCCGCTTGTGACCTATTATCAGGTTCTGCTGGATGTGCATGATTGCCTGCTGCATCACGGGATCTGGGGCGAAAGCCTGTTTGTCGGCACCATCCGGCGGCGACCCGATGTGGCGGCGACAACCGTGCTGGGGGATCTGCCCGCAAGCGCCTTGCCGGAACATCGCGCCTTTTCCCGCCATCAGCTTTCAACCATGGAAGCCCGCTCGCTCGCTGCGACATTGCGGGCCTGAATTCAGGCTCTATGGCGTTGTCGTAGCATGATTTCCTGTGCATAGTCCTGCGCGGATGGAACACGGGATACTCTTGATTCGCAGGGCCTTGGCTGTGCTGTGGGGCCTTTCTGCCATGCTCGCTGCCACGGCGGGCGTGGCTCAGGATGCTGCGCCTGACGGGGCGAAGGTCTTGCGGCTGGCTACCGTTACCCGCCCGCCTTTTTCGATGGAGCTTGACGGTGTTCAGACCGGGTTCAGCATCGACCTGTGGAACGCGCTTGCCAGCGAGATGAACGCGACCACCGAAGTGGTGCGGGTCGAAAGCTTCACCGAAATGCTCGATCTGGTGCGGCGCGGCGAGGTGGATGCGGCTGCGGCCAATATTTCGATCACCGCCGGGCGCGAAAGCGAAATGGATTTTTCCCAGCCGATTTTTGAAAGCGGATTGCGGATTCTTATCCCGGCGGAAAAAGGCAGCGGCGCTTCGCTCCTGTCAGCGATCCTGTCACGCGATCTGCTCCTGGCAATCGGCGGGGCCTTCGGGCTGCTCTTGCTGGCCGGGATGCTGATGTGGCTGTTTGAGCGTCGCCAGCAAGCCTATTTCGATCACCCGCCGCATAAGGCGCTGTTTCCGGCCTTTTGGTGGGCGCTGAATCTGGTGGTGAATGGTGGGTTTGAGGAACGTCAGCCGCAGAGCGTGCTGGGACGGGTGCTGGCGACCTTCCTTGTCGTGTCATCGCTGTTTCTGGTGTCGGTCTTTGTGGCCCAGATCACCGCGACCATGACCGTGAGCGCGATCCAAAGCTCGGTGAGCTCGGTGAACGATCTTTACGGGCGCCGGATTGGCACCACCAGCGGTTCAACTGCCGCCGCCTTTCTTGATCGGCGCGATTTCGATTATCGCGGCTACGCAGATTTCTCGTCGCTGATTGCGTCATTTGAACGCAGCGATCTGGATGCCGTGGTGTTCGACGCTCCGATCCTGGCTTATTACACCCATATGCAGGGGCAGGGCCGCGCTCAGCTGGCCGGGTCGGTTTTTCTGCGTGAAAACTATGGCATAGCCCTGCCGACAGGGTCCTCTCTGGCCGAGGCGATCAACCAGGATCTGCTGAAGCTGCGTGAAAACGGCACCTATGAAGCGATCCGGATGAAATGGTTTGGTGCCGATAACGGCTAAGACTGTGGTAAGCTGGCACTGGTTATGGTGCCGCGACCAGTTTTTCTCCCCCTAGACAGGCACAGGGGGCGCTGCCACGGTCGCTGTAAATTTTGTCAATGGAGCTACCCATGAATAGGTTTACCCGTATTCTGCCTTTTGCCCTCGCCCTGCCTTTGGCGGCTTGTTTCGACATGGATATGACGATGTCTTTCCCCGATGTTGACCATGCTGAAATGGTATCGGTGATGACGGCCAGCCCGGAATTCTACGCGATGTCGACCGAGGGTGGCGAAGACCTTTGCGAAGACGGCGAAGGCGTCATGCAGGATGATGGCAGCTATATCTGCACCGAAACCGTATCCGGCACGATTGACGAGCTGATGGCGGATGCCGATGCCTCGGAAGGTATGGTGATCGAACGGCGCGATGGTGGGCTGATCTATGTGGCCTTTGATCTGGCCAGCCTGACCGATGAAATGGCACCGTCGGAAGAAGACGCCGCCAGCGCAGAGCAGATGAAAGCGATGCTGGGCGAAGCCTTTGTTGGCCATGCAATCACCATCAATGTGGCCGGGTCTGAAATCATTGAAACCAATGGCACGATCTCGGAAGACGGCAAATCAGCCAGCTATGAGATCCCGCTGATGACCTTGCTTGAAGACAATCCGGAGCTGCCGGAAACCTTCAATGCGCTGCTGAAACCCGGTAGCTGATCAGGGCAAAGGGCTGATCCCGATCACCGGGGCGTGGAGCATCAGAAGCGCCGCGTAAAGCCCGAGCCCCAGCACGACACGAATAATGCCGCCCGGTGTGATCTCAATCCGCCGGGCGGTTTTCGTAAGCCGCCCCCAGTCATCCCCCAACTGACGGCTCTTGCGCCGGTCGATCAGCTTCATGCCGAGCAGCGAAAAGGCAAAGAAGGTGCCAAACAGGATTACATGCGCCAGATCGCCATTCGGGACGATATGCGCCCCTGACCAGAGCGCCAGCGCGACCAGAAGCGGATGACGCATCCAGCCGATGATGCCGGGGTGATCCGGGTCAAAATCCGCGTTTCGCGCTCCGCCGAAGGAAAGCGGGTTGGGGCGTAGAAGGGCGAGGGCGATGATCACGCAGGCCAGCGCCATAATGCTGAGCGGGATATGTGTTTGCCAAAGCGCGCGCGGCCAAAGCTCGACATAGGGCGCGCGGGCCGCAGCGCCGATCAACCAGGTCAAAATCCCCAGGGATAGGGTCGAATAGGCCAGGGTGAAGCCCCGCGCACCGATCCGCACCACGAGGCGGGATTTCACCGCCGGGCGCACCGGAATCGCGTGTGAGGCAAAGAAGGCCAGAAAGGCGAGCGCGAATTCCAGCCAGCCGCTCATCCCAGCACATCTTGGATGGAGTGCAGCAATGCCTCTGGCGCGGGGCAAAGCTGCGTCGCATGGTCCAGCTCGCCCGGCGCGCTATAGCCCCATGTGACCCCAATGCTGGGCATTTCGACCTTTTTCGCCGCATCAATATCGTGATGCCGGTCGCCCACCATCACACAATCGCCCGCCTCAAGCCCAAGCTCATTCAGCGCATAGGCCAGCAGATCACCCTTGTCGTTGCGGGTGCCGTCCATCTCTGGGCCGAATTGCGCGGCAAGGTGCCGGTCCAGCCCGAAATGCTCGGTGATCCGGATGGCAAATTCGCGCGGTTTGGCGGTGGCAAGGCAAAGCCGGTAACGGGCGGACAGCGCCTCCAAAGCCTCATTTATCCCGGAATAGACACTGTTTTCGAAAAGCCCAACAGTCGAAAACCGCTCGCGATAGAGCCTGATCGCCTCCTCAGGGTCAGCCACGCCCAGCCGGGCGAAACTATCGATCAGCGCCGGGCCAATCACCCAGGTCAGATCATCCGGCTCCGGCGCGGCCATCCCCAGCGCCTCCAGTGCATGGATCACCGAGCGGGTGATGCCGGGCTTCGGGTCGGTCAGCGTGCCGTCGAGATCTAGAAAAACGGTCTTCATTCTTCGTCGTAAAACGGCGTCATCTGCGCGACGATCACCGAGTTCTCTTCCAGCGCCCGCGCCATCAGATCCCGCTCTTCATCCGAGATGTCGTGCCCCTGCTCCTGCCGCTCTTCCAACGTGCCATAGCCGGTCACATCCAGCGGCGCGAGCTCGGCCTGTTTCAGGATCGCCACGGTTTCGCGCACCGCTTCAGCTTCGTCCACGCCGGAAGCATAGCACATCAGCGCGGCCCCGGTGCTGCCATCGGGCAGCCCGTCGCCATCCTTGCGACCCACTTCCACGAGCAGCGTGTAGACTTTTTGTTTGCTATCTGGTTTTGCCATGCCCCGCGATTACGGGGCATGGCGGGCAAGATCAAGGCCGCCCGAGAAAATCGCGGCTGACCGTGCCTTTGAAACAGCGCGGGAAAAACGGGAAGGTGTCGGTGGCGAAATACACGTAATGGCCCTGATAGATCCCGCCATTGCATTCATCCAGATCGCCCGCGCCCGCCATATAGGTCCAGTCTTCGATATAGCTGCCATCATAGCGCCCGCCGGGGCCAGAGGGGCGCGTGCCCGTTTTCAGCTCATAGGAGGATTGCACCCCGCTGCCCGCATAATGGATCTCAAACCCATCGGCGGCGTAGCCGATCAGCGTGCCTTGCGCGGCTTCCAGAAGCCCGTTTGAAACGCCGTGATAATGATACAGCCCGCGCTCATCGACATGGGCGTCATTGGCATCCATGCCCAGCTTGCGGGCATTTGCCAGCCCTTCCACATGCCAGCCAGAAGCGCAGTTTCGGCTGAACCCGCCGCGCCCGGTCGGATCATAGCATTCCGCCGTACCCGGCCGGATCGGAATGCCCGACAGGGTGACGCCCGACGCATTGGTCTGGGTTGTCACGCGCCCGGTCTGGCTGGGGGTCGCATCGACGCAGACCGAGATCTCTTGCGCGCGAAAGCTGTTGGGATTGCCCCGTGTCGGAAACTGCCCGATCGCGTGGGTGGGGGTGTCGTTCGAACTGATACAGCGCTGATCGCCCTGCACTGTGATATCGACCTGATTGCCATGCGCCATGGCCGGAGCGCTGGCCAGACCGATCAGCGCAACTGCGCAAATACCTGCTTTCAACATCATCATCTCCCTGCTGCGTTGCATGGAGAACAAACGCAGCGGGGAGCGATTTCCGTCGTTTAATCGCGCAGCAGCTCGTTGATGCCGGTTTTCGAGCGGGTCTTTTCGTCGACCCGTTTCACGATCACCGCGCAGTAGAGGCTGACATTGTTTTTCGACGGCATCGAGCCTGCGACCACCACCGAATAGGGCGGCACTTCGCCATACATGACTTCGCCGGTTTCGCGGTCGACGATCTTGGTCGATTGGCCGATGAACACGCCCATGCCCAGCACCGAGCCTTCGCGGATGATGCAGCCTTCGACCACTTCCGAGCGCGCGCCGATGAAGCAATTGTCTTCAATGATCGTCGGTCCGGCCTGCATCGGTTCCAGCACGCCGCCAATGCCGACGCCACCAGACAGGTGCACGCCTTTGCCGATCTGCGCGCAAGAGCCCACCGTGGCCCAGGTATCGACCATGGTGCCTTCGTCAACATAGGCGCCGAGGTTCACGAAGCTGGGCATCAGCACCACGCCGGGAGCGATATAGGCCGATTTGCGCACCACCGCGTTGGGCACGGCGCGAAAGCCCGCTTCGCGCCAGCGATTGTCGCCCCAGCCTTTGAACTTGCTATCGACCTTATCCCACCAGCCGCCGCCTTGTGGGCCGCCATCCTGCTGTTCCATATCCTTGATACGGAAGCCCAACAGCACCGCCTTTTTGGCCCATTGGTTCACATGCCAATTGCCGTCGGCCTGTTTCTCGGCCACCCGCAGGCTGCCGCTGTCGAGCGCGTTCAGCGTGTCCAGAATGGCTTCACGGGTCTCGCCTCCGGTCGAGGGCGTGATCGTATCACGGGCGTCCCAAGCGGCTTCGATGGCGGTTTCAAGCTGAGCGTTCGACATGGCAATCCTCGATTTCGGTTCAGTCGCGTTGCGGCCAAGGCTATAAGGACAGAAAAGCCTCCGCGCAATCAGACAAGAGAGACAGAGCAGATGCCAGATACGACCCGCCGTCACCCGTTTCGCCATTCCGGACAGGATCGCGAAGCCGCGCACAAATATCCCGACACGCCGCAGACCCGATCCCCCAGCTATCGGCTGGCCTATGATGATCTGGATTTCATGCTGCGCGATGAAATGCGGGCGATGCGGCTGCAGCTGGAATTTCTGAAACCCGATCTGGTGATGCAGGAACAGGGGATCGAAAGCACGGTGGTGTTGTTTGGCGGAGCCCGCGTGCCGCGTCCCGAAGACAAGCACAAAGCCCCCCCTGGGCTGGCTGCGCTGAGCCATTACTATGAGGAAGCCCGGCGCTTTGCCGAGCTGATCACCAAAAAGGCCGAAAACAACGGCCATCATCGCAAGGTGATCGTTTCGGGCGGTGGCCCCGGGGTGATGGAAGCGGCCTCGCGCGGGGCGGCGGATGCTGGCGGGAAATGCGTGGGGCTGAATATCGTGCTGCCGCATGAGCAGGCGCCAAACCCGTGGATCACGCCGGAGCTGAGCTTCAACTTCCACTATTTCGCCATCCGCAAAATGCATTTCCTGATGCGGGCCGAGGCGCTGGTGGTGTTCCCCGGCGGCTTTGGCACGCTGGACGAAACCTTTGAATGCCTGACCCTGATCCAGACCAAGCGGATGAAACCGGTCCCGGTTCTGCTATTCGGTCGGGAGTTCTGGGAAAAGATCATCAACTGGGAAGCGCTGGCTGACGCCGGAACGATTGCGCGCGAGGATCTTGATCTGTTTCAATTCGTTGAAACCGCCGAAGAGGCAGTGGCGGCGTTTGAAGCTTGGGAGAAAGAACACCCGAACGGCAATGGAAACGGCAACGGCAATGGCGGTGGAACGGGCTGGCTGCGCTAGCAGCCGCCCCTAGCGCCGCGCGTAGACCGGGCACCAAGCTGATCCGGTCGCGTCGCCGGGTATGGCTGTGGTCGGGGAAGGGGTGGCCAAGTTGAGGTGACATGCCTGAGGCCCGCCCATTCGTGGGGCTGGCCGCGCTCCCGCGCCGCCTATTGCCGGAAAATGCCTGAAGGGTTTGTGACTCATGCGCACGGCGTCGCAGAAGGGGATTACCCCCTTTAAGTCGCCACATCTGCCATACGTTTTGCCGACAGGATGCCGACGCTGCGCATACAGGAGTTTCCTCGCAATTTTAGAGCCTTAATAGGTTATTTCCTCACCGCCCCTAGCGCCGCACGTAAACCGGCACCGCGCGGATGCGGTCGAGCAGCCAGGTATGGCTATGGCCGGGGAATGGCCCGCCGAGCTGGCGGATCAGGGTTGGATAGCCAAAGCCGATTTCCGAGGTTCGGCAGAGGAAACGCCCGCTGACCAGATCATGCAGGGCCAGCCCGCCCCCGGCTTCGCGCAGGCTGTAGCCCCGGCCTGCCAGCCGGTCTTTCAGATCGGTCCAGCCTTTCGCCGCTACAAATTCCCGTTCCAGCTCCACCTTGATCGGGGTCAGCAGCCGCTGGTCGATCCGGGGATGGGGTTGGAAGCTTTCCCGCCGCCGCAGATCGCGCTCTACCGCCAGTCGCAGCAGCTGGCCTATGGTCACGTCTTCTTCTCGCGCGAGGGCTTCCAGCCGCGCGATCACCTCTTTCGGAAGTTTGAATTTGACGGTTTCCATGTGCCCAGTATGGGCCAACATGGTTTCCCCAAGGTTAAGGTTTCCAGCAGGTAAATGCGGAGGCTCTTAGCTGGTTTCGCAAGACCCGATGGAGATTTCCCCGATCCCAACCCCAATCCCGGCTTCGGCCTCGATCTCGCGCTTGGTCTTGCGGGCACGTTCGGTGGCCGATTTCAGCTGTCCGCAAGCCGCCATGATATCTTCGCCGCGCGGGGTGCGGATCGGGCTGGCATAGCCCGCCTGATAGATCACATTGGCAAAGGCGCGGATGCGGTTGTTCGACGAACGTTTATAGGGCGAGCCGGGCCATTCGTTGAACGGGATCAGGTTGATCTTGGCGGGAATGCCCTTGATCAGCTCAAGCAGCCTGCGCGCATCGTCGTCGCTGTCATTCACCCCGTCGAGCATCACATATTCAAAGGTGATCCGTTCGGAGTTCGACAGTTTCGGATAGGATTTCAGCGCCTCCAGCAGCTCGGCGATTTTGTAGCGTTTGTTGATCGGCACCAGCTTGTCGCGCACCTCATCGGTGGTGGCGTGGAAGCTGATCGCCAGCATACAGCCGATCTCTTCACCGGCGCGCGCAATCTCCGGCACCACGCCCGAGGTCGACAGCGTGATCCGGCGGCGGCTGAGGCTGATGCCTTCGCCATCCATCGCGATCTTCATCGCATCGCGCACATTGTCGAAATTATAAAGCGGCTCGCCCATGCCCATCAGCACGATATTGGACACCAGCCGGGGCCGTTCGCCCATGCCTTCGCCGGCTTTCACCCAGTCGCCCAGATCGTCGCGCGCCATCATGATCTGGCCGACAATCTCGCCCGCCGTCAGGTTGCGCACCAGTTTCTGCGTGCCGGTATGGCAGAAGGAACAGGTTAGCGTGCAGCCCACCTGCGAGGACACACACAGCGTGCCGCGATCTTCCTCGGGGATATAGACGATCTCGACCTCATGGCCGCCCGCAACCCGCACCAGATATTTACGGGTGCCATCGGCGCTGATCTGCCGTGTGATCAACTCCGGTACGCGGATTTCAAAATTGGCTTCGAGCTTGGCGCGGTAATCCTTGGCCAGATTGGTCATCTCGCCAAAATCGCGCACGCCTTTCTGATAGATCCACTGCCAGATCTGCGCGACGCGCATTTTCGCCTGCTTCTCGGGCGTGCCCGCCGCGATCAGTGCATCGCGCAGCCCGTCGCGGGTCAGCCCCACAAGGTTCAGCTTACGCGTGCTCTCCGCCGCGTCCTTGCGGGGGATGGTTACAACGTCCTGGGTGATCGGTGCAGTCGGGTCGGTCATGATCGGGCCTCGCTTTGCGCCCATATAGGCGCTTTTGGCGCAGGTTCAAAAGAAAACGCCCCGGATCGTTAAGCCGGGGCGCCTGAATTATCTGCGTTTGGCTTACTTGCAGCGCGCGGCGGCGTCATCCACAGCGGCGGTAAAGCCCAGCAGCGAAAACGTATCTTCCGTGCGGGTGCCGCGCCCGGACATGCCCACCAGAACGGCGCTGGCGCCTTTTTTCATCGCGGCGATGATCTTGGCGTCGTCATCCGGCTTCGACCAGGCCCATTCGCCATCGACGAATAGTTGATAGGTGTCGCTGCCGATGGTCAGCGATACGGTGGAGTCCGGTTTGAACGGATAGCCGCCGGTAAAGCTTACCTCGCCGCTGCTGCCAGGACGGTAGCTGACAAACATCAGAATGTCGCCGCGCCGGACCTGAACCACCTGACCATTCTTGGAGTTCACCGTCTTCTTGGGTTTTGAGACGCTCCAGCACTCTTTGGGGCTGTTCTCAACGAACACGCTCCAATCCGTGTTGGCCGCAACCCGATTTGAACTTTCCTGTGCGAATGCACCTGTCGCCAATAGCGAAATAACCGCAATGCTCAGGCTGCGTGAGAATTTCGACATCATATGATCCAGCCTCCTGCTGCCCCTGCCTCTTGGCACTTGCGTTGCGCCCGCTGATGCGGTCTCTTGCCAACGCAGGCCTGTCTGCGTCGCTACAGTAACGTAAATTAACAGGTTTTTAAAAGCCCTGTCGGCGGAAATCTGCGCGTTTCATTGGACATGAAGGAGTGAGGATGTCTGAACCAGTTCTGATGACGGAAATCTGGCGAGCAAATCGCGTTGAATCACGGCATTTTGGCCATGCGGTGATCATGGGGCCTGATGGGCTTGTCGATAGCTGGGGCGACCCGGATCTGGTGATCTATCCGCGCTCCTCAGCCAAGATGATTCAGGCTTTGCCGCTGGTTGAAAGCGGGGCTGCCGATGCGGCGGGTCTGTCGAGCGAGCATCTGGCGCTGGCCTGTGCCTCGCATAATGGCGCGCATATTCACACCGATCGGGTGGAAAGCTGGCTGGCGGCGCTGGGGCTGGGCGAGGGTGATCTGCGCTGCGGCGCGCATATGCCGAAAGACGAACAGGCGGCAAAAGAGATCACCTGTTCCGATGGCAAGCCCCTGCAAACACATAATAATTGTTCAGGAAAACATGCCGGTTTCCTGACCTATTCCCGCTTTATCGGGGCCGGGCCGAATTACGAGGAAACCCATCACCCGTTGCAAATGGCAATCCGTGAGGCCTGGGAAGATGTGACCGGCGAAGCGGTGCAGGGCTGGGCGGTGGATGGCTGTTCGGCTCCGAACTTTGCCAGCTCGCTGAAAGGCATCGCTCGGGCGATGGCGTTTTTTGCGGCAGCCGATGAGGCGGGCGAGACCCCGCGCGAACGGGCCGCTGCGCGGCTGCGCAAGGCGATGGCGGCGCATCCCGAGCTGGTGGCGGGCGAGGGTCGGGCTTGCACCGAGCTGATGCGCGCCATGACCGGCGGGATCGTGATCAAAACCGGGGCCGAGGCCGTTTATGTCGGGATGATACCCGAGCAGAAGCTGGGCATTGCGCTGAAAATTGCCGATGGCGGCACCCGCGCGGCGGAAGCTTCGATTGCTGCGCTTCTGGTGCGGCTGGGCGTGCTCGATCCGGAACATCCGGCGACATTGAAATATCTTGATGCTCCGATCACCAACTGGCGTGAAATCGTCACCGGCTATATTCGCGCCGCTCCCGGTTTCCCTGATTGATCCAAGCGCCAGCGCGACCGCGTTTCGCGCTGGCCTTTCCCGCCCCACATGCTAGGGCTGGGATATGACACGTATCCCTTCAAAACAGGAAATCCTCGACTGGATTTCTGAAAACCCCACCCAGAGCGCCAAGCGCGATATCGCCCGGGCCTTCGGCATCAAGGGCGCCGCGCGCATTGATCTGAAACGTATTCTGCGCGAGCTGGAAGACGAGGGGCATCTGGCCAAGCGCAAGAAAACCTATCGCGACGCCGACAAGCTGCCGCCGGTGGCGATTCTGGATGTGGCCGAGATCACCTCCGATGGCGATGTGTTCGCGCGCCCGCTGGAATGGCAGGGCGAAGGCGAGCCGCCGCGCGTGCTGTTTGTTGCCAAGGCTGGCGATCCGGCGCTGGCGCAGGGCGACAAGATTCTGTGCCGGATGACCGAGGTGAAGGCTGAGGATTACGCCTATGAGGCGCGGCTGATCCGGCGCATCGGGCAAAGCGCCCGCCGTATTCTGGGCATCTATCGCAAGGTGGCCGAAGGTGGCCGGGTGGTGCCGATTGATAAGGGCGCCGACAAGGAATGGCAGGTGCCTGCCGGGGCGGAGAATGGTGCCAAGGATGGCGAGCTGATCGAAGCGCAGCAAACCGGGCCGAAATCGCGCATGGGTCTGCCGAAAGCCAAGGTGGTGGCACGTCTGGGCGATCCGAGCGGGCCGCGCGCTGTCAGCCTGATTGCCATTCATCAGCATGGCATTCCCGATGATTTCCCCGATGCGGTGATCGAAGAGGCCGACAAGATGAAGCCCGCCGGGCTGAAGGGCCGCGAAGATCTGCGCCACCTGCCGCTTGTTACCATCGACCCGGCCGATGCCCGCGACCATGACGATGCGGTCTGGGCACATCCCGATGACAACCCGAAAAATCCGGGCGGTTTCGTGCTCTGGGTCGCCATTGCCGATGTGGCGCATTACGTCACCCCCGGTTCGGCGCTGGACCGTGAAGCGCGCAAACGGGGCAATTCCTCGTATTTCCCTGATCGTGTGGTGCCGATGCTGCCCGACCGCTTGTCGGGCGATCTGTGCAGCCTGCATGAGGGCGTGCCGCGCGCCTGCATCGCCGCCCGCATGGTGATCGGTGCCGATGGTGAAAAGCGCTCGCATAGCTTCATCCGTGGGCTGATGAAATCCGCCGCCTCGCTGAATTACGGCGAAGTGCAGCAGGCCGAAGACGGCGCGCCGAACGAGAAATGCGCGCCATTGATGGATGAGGTGATCCATCCGCTTTACGCCGCCTATAAGGCGCTGAAACAGGCCCGCGCCCGCCGTCAGCCGCTCGATCTTGACCTGCCTGAGCGCAAGATCGTGCTCGGCGATGATGGCAAGGTGGCAAGCGTGCGCTTTGCCGAACGCTTTGATGCGCATAAGCTGATCGAAGAATTCATGGTGCTCGCCAATGTGGCGGCGGCGGAAGAGCTGAACCGGCTGAAACGCCCGCTTCTGTTCCGCGTCCATGAAGAACCGAGCCCGGCAAAGCTGGAAGCCCTGCGCGAAGTGGCGCAGGCCTCGGGCTTTACCCTTGCCAAGGGGCAGGTGCTGCAAACCCGGCATCTGAACCAGCTTCTGGCTCAGGCCGAGGGCAGCGAGTTTGACGAGCTGATCAATATCTCGACCCTGCGCTCGATGACGCAGGCCTATTACAGCCCGGAAAACTTTGCGCATTTCGGGCTGTCGCTGCGCAATTACGCGCATTTCACCTCGCCGATCCGGCGCTATTCCGACCTTATCGTGCACCGGGCGCTGATCTCTGGTCATGGCTGGGGCAAGGATGGGCTGAGCCCCGAAGATATCGATCAGCTTGAAGCCACGGCCAAGCATATTTCCGAAACCGAACGCCGCTCGATGGTGGCCGAACGGGACACCACCGACCGTTATCTGGCCGCCTATCTGTCGGACCGCGTGGGCAACGAGTTCACCGGGCGGATCTCTGGCATCCAGCGTTTCGGGGCTTTTGTGAAGCTCGATGAAACCGGGGCGGACGGGCTGATCCCGGTCTCGACCATTGGCGCAGAATATTTCCGTTTCGATGCCGATGCGCAGACGCTCACGGGCGAAAGATCCGGGCTGGAGCTGGGGATCGGCATGCCGGTTCTGACGCGATTGTCTGAGGCGGTACCGGTGACCGGCGGGCTGATGCTGGAGCTTCTGGAGGCCGATGGGGCGCCGCTTTCAACCGGACGCGGCCCGCGCAAACCGGGTGCGCCGGTATCCCGTAAGGGTGCAAAATCACGCCGCAAAGCAGAAAAAACCGCGAAAAAGGTTCGGCGGCGGCGAAAGTAAGCTATATTCTCCTCAGTGTGTAATGAGTGAAGCCTGAGGAGAAAGGCATTTGGTGACCCGCGAGACGAGCGTCGAAGCACGAGAATTTGCCCAGTGGATCGAGATCGAGCTGAAGCCACGTGTGCTGCAGCAACAAATTCGTCCTGCTGTGTTCGCCCGGGCCAAACCTTATATCAAATATCTGCCAGAGGCACTCAAACAGGAGACCCTGCATAACGAGCGGCTGATCCCGATCTGGGATATGATCGACAGCAAAGTGTCGGAGCGGAGAATCCGCGCCGGGCGTCAGGCGCTGCGCCGCAACCGCGATTTGTTCAACCGGTTGGAACAGGCCTTTGGGGTCGAAGCCGAGATGCTGATGGCAATCTGGGGGGTGGAAACCCAATATGGCGCCAAACGCGGCACGCATTCCGTATTGTCGGTTCTGGCAACGCTGGCCTGGCGCGGGCGGCGGCAAGGCTATTACGAAGATGAACTGGTCGCGGCCCTGCGCCTGGTGCAATCGGGGGCGTGCCGGGCCGAGCAGATGCATGGATCGCTCAGCGGCGCGGTGGGGCATGGGCAGCTCATGCCCACGGCCATTCTGGATTTCGCGGTTGATTTCGATGGCGACGGGGTTGCCAGCCTCTGCGCCGATTCCCCGGATGATGCCCTCGCTTCGATCGCGCATTTCCTAAAAAAGCACGGCTGGAAAAAAGGGCAGCCTTGGGGGTTTGAAATCGTTCTGCCCAAAGGGTTCGATTGTCGCCTTATCGGCATCAATGAACCGCGCCCGATCTCGGAATGGCGGGCGCTTGGGATCGTCACGCCGGATGGGATGCCAATCCCCGATTACGGCCCCGGCGCGGTGTATCTGCCCACGGGTATTGAAGGCGTGGCCGTTCTGACCCTGAACAATTTCCACGTTCTGCTGCGCCACGATTATTGCCTGCCCTATGCGCTGACCATCGGCCATCTGAGCGACAGGATCGGCGGCGGCAAGGCGTTTCATGGGGATTGGCCCCGGGGCGAAGCCATCGTGAACCGCAGCGAGCTGCACGAGATTCAGCATCTGCTGACAAGTGCGGGCTACGATACCCATGGGCTGACCGGCTTGCCGGGGGCGGCCACGGATAAGGCCGTGCGCGCCTGGCAACAGGATAACGGGGTTCAGCCTGACGGGTTTCTCAGCCAGCGCCTGCTGTTGAGCTTGCGTGGCTTTGCAGGTCAGACAGCATCGACGCGAGTTGGTTGAAGTGATCGAAGCGCATCCGGTGCGGTAGCGCCTCGATGGGGGATTTGCGATAGCCCTCGGTGAAGAGGGCGAAATCCACACCGGCATTCACGGCAGTTTCCGCGTCCACCTCGCTATCGCCCACATAGAGCATGGGGGTATCGCCAAGCGTGGCAAAGCAGCTTGTGAGCGGCTCCGGGTCGGGCTTTTTCACCGCTAGGGTATCACCACCGATCACGATGTCGAAAAACCCGGCAATCCCCATCGCGTCGATCAGGGCCAGCGCCGGGATTTCAGGTTTGTTGGTGCAGAGCCCCAACCGATGCCCCGCCGCGCGCAGGCTTTGCAGGCATTCCATCACGCCGGGGTAAAGCTGCGCCTCGCCTGCCGGATGGGCTTCGTATATCTCGCGCAGGGCTTCGATCAGCGCTGGATGCTCGGCGGGTGCCACGCCCCGCGCCAATAGCGCGCGCTCGCCGAGCTTTGGCAGGCCGTTGCCAACAAAGCTGATGGTTTCGGATGGCGACAGCGGCGCCTTGCCCACCATCGCCAGCATCTGATTGGCAGCGTTCATCAGATCCGGAGCTGAATCGACCAGCGTTCCGTCGAGGTCGAAGACGATCCTCACCCTAGGCCTTCCATTTGATTGAACAGCCCATCGAGGCGATCTGCTCTTCCGGTCCTTTGCCGGTTTCGGCCACCTGTTTCATCGCCTCAAACAGATCACGGCGCAGATCGGCAGGCCCGGGCTCACTGCGCGACGCATCCAGTCTGCCGCGATATTGCAGCTCTCCGGCGGCGTTATAGCCAAAGAAATCCGGCGTGCAGACGGCATCATAGGCGCGGGCGACCTCTTGGCTTTCGTCATAGAGATAGGGAAAGCTGAAGCCCTGTTCCGCCGCCAGCGCCGCCATATGCTCGGGCGCATCCTGCGGGTAATCGGCCACGTCATTGGCGCTGATCGCCACCACGCCAATACCCAGCGCCTGCAACTCCTTGGCATCGCGCGCGATCCGGTCAATCACCGCCTTCACATAGGGGCAGTGATTGCAGATGAACATCACCAGCGTGCCGTTTTCACCCCGCACATCGGCCAGCGACACCGCATTGCCGGTCGCAGGCTCTGGCAGGGTGAAATCGTGGATCGGTGCACCGAAATCGCAAATCGGGGGTGTGGCTGCCATGCTATCCTCCTGTGACATCGCGACCGGTTTGGCGCTGTCAGCCCTGAGCCGCCTGCGCCGCCGCGCGAATTGCCCGGATATTCTCGCCGTAAGGCGCGGGATTGTCCACCGATCCGCCTTTGAAAACCGCCGAGCCCGCCACCAGCACATCGGCCCCGGCTTCGACCACCAGCGGTGCGGTTTCAGTGGTGATGCCGCCATCGATCTGGATATGTACCGGGCGATCGCCAATCATCTGCCGCAGACGACGAGTCTTGTCGACTTGCGAGGCAATGAATTTTTGCCCGCCAAAGCCCGGGTTTACGGTCATGATCAGCACCATATCGACCATATCCAGCACATATTCGATGCTCTCCAGCGGCGTGCCCGGGTTCAGGCTGACGCCCGCCTTGGCGCCGGTCGCCTTGATCGCCTGAATGGTGCGGTGGATATGCGGGCTGGCTTCCACATGCGCGGTGATCATATCGGCGCCTGCCTCGGCATAGGCTTCGATATAGGGATCGACCGGCGCGATCATCAGATGCACATCCATGAAGGTGGTCACATGCGGGCGAAAGGCTTTCACCGCGGGCGGACCAAAGGTGAGGTTGGGCACGAAATGCCCGTCCATCACATCCACATGCACCCAATCGGCCCCTTCGGCCTCGATGGCGCGGATCTCGGCGCCGAAATTGGCAAAATCGGCCGACAGGATCGACGGAGCGATCTTGATGGAACGGTCGAAACTCATGGGCCTCTCCTCTCAGGCAATGCGTTGAGGCGGGGTTACCCCCGCCCCGCCCCGTTTGGCAACCTTTTACGCGGCAGAGTTGATGCGAAGAGCGTCACGCCAGCCCGGATAGATCTTGTCAGCATCCTGCGGGAAGCTTTCAAAGGCGCGGGCAAATTCCTTGTGATCCTTGGCAAACTCCACCGGATCGGCCCCCGCCTTCCAGCATTCTTCGGCCTGCCGCAGCGAGGTTGCCCCGGCCGCTGCCCCGTCGATATGCCCGAAAGCACCGCCGCCAGCCGTCATGATCAGGTTGGAATGGCCGAGATTTTCGAAAAACCCGGGCATCCGCAGGGCGTTCATCCCGCCAGAGATGATCGGCGTGGTCGGGGCCATGCCCAGCCACTCCTGATGGTAAAACGGCCCGGCCACGCTGTCTTCGCTGATCATATGCGCGATCACCGTGTCGCCCGCATCGCCTTCCATTTTGCCATAGCCCATCGTGCCGACATGGATACCACTGGCCCCCTGCAACCGCGCCATCTTGGCCAGCACGAAAGCGGTGTAGCCGCGCTTGGCGCTGGGCGAGGTGACGGCCCCGTGACCGGCGCGGTGGTAATGCAGATATTGCTGGGGGAAGTGCCGCCGCGCGGTGGTGATTGCTTGCGGCCCGGCCACATAGCCATCGACCAGAAAAGCGCAGTGGTCGGCATTTTCGCCAAAGGTTTCCAGCACATATTCGCCGCGCGCGATGGTTTCGTGATAGTCATCGGCGGTGATGTTCCACGAGAAAAGCTTGGCTTCGCCGGTTGCATCCTGCGCGTGTTTCATCGCGTCAGAGACCAGCCGCACGGTGTCCCGGAACGGCGCAAAGGTCTGGTTGCCCTGCGGCTCATCATTCTTGATGAAATCCCCGCCCAGCCAGAAATCATAGCAGGCATCGGCAAAGGGCTGCGGGCGCAGGCCGAGCTTGGGCTTGATGATGGTGCCGACGATAAAGCCGCCATCGACCACGGGCCGGTCGAGTACCCGCCAGAGATCGGCAATCGTGGTCGAGGGCCCGTCGAACAGGCGCAGATAGGCGGGCGGCACATAGAAATCATGCATCTTGGCATGTTCCACATCGCCCATGCCCTGATTGTTGCCGATGGTCAGGGTCAGGAATGACGCCAGCATCGCGCGGCCATCAATGATATTGCGGTCAAACAGCTCCACCGGATAGGCGATTTTCATCAGCTCATTGGCTTCGTCGATCTCATAAACCAGCGCATCAACGCCCCGGGTGAAATCGTCGGTGGTGGAAACCTCGACATTGGTGCCGGTCGAACTTTCGGCGGCGAAATGCGCGGCGGTTTCCAGATAGCCATAGCCGGGCTTTGGCTTCATCAGATAGGCGCAGAGCACATGCCGCCCGCCCGCAATCAGCTCAGCTTCTGTGAGGCTCAGATCGGCGTAACGCTTTGATTGATCCATGATCTTTCTCCTTACGCAGCTTTCTGCGCGGCCATGGGGGCAAGGCTGCCCTCAGCATAACGGCGCGCCATATCGTCAATCGCGACGGGTTTGATCTTCGAGGCGTTCCCGGCAGTGCCGAAGCGTTCGAAACGATCCAGACACAGCGCTTCCATTTCCGCCATCGCAGGCAGCATGAATTTGCGCGGGTCGAACTCGCCCGGTTTTTCCTGGGCCACTTTGCGGAAGGCTCCGGTCAGGGCCATGCGGTTATCGGTGTCGATATTCACCTTGCGCACGCCCGATTTGATTCCGCGTTCGATCTCTTCCACCGGCACGCCATAGGTTTGTGCCATCTCGCCGCCATGGGCATTGATCAGATCCTGCAAATATTGCGGCACCGAGGATGAGCCATGCATCACCAGATGCACATCGGGGATGCGGGCATGGATCGCTTCGATCTGGCTGATCGCCAGAATATCGCCGGTGGGTTTGCGGCTGAATTTATACGCTCCGTGCGAGGTGCCGCAGGCAATCGCCAGCGCGTCCACCCCGGTGCGGGCAACGAAATCGGCGGCCTGATCGGGATCGGTCAGCATATCTTCACGCGACAGCTTGCCTTCCGCGCCCGATCCATCCTCCTTGGCCGCTTCGCCGGTTTCCAGATTGCCGAGCACGCCCAATTCGCCCTCAACGCTCGCGCCCACCCAATGGGCCATCCGCGCCACGCGCTCGGTGATCTCTACGTTATACTCATAGCTTGCAGGGGTTTTCATATCCGCTTCCAGCGAGCCATCCATCATCACCGAGGTGAAGCCGTGCTTGATCGCACTCAGGCAGGTGGCTTCGTTATTGCCGTGGTCCTGATGCATCACCACAGGGATGTCGGGGAACATCTCGACCAGCGCCTGCACCATATGGCGCAGCATGATGTCACCGGCATAGGCACGTGCGCCCCGGCTGGCTTGCAGGATCACCGGCGCATCGGCTTTCTGGGCGGCGTTCATGATCGCCAGCCCCTGTTCCATGTTGTTGATATTGAACGCGGGCACGCCATAGCCGCGCTCTGCGGCATGATCGAGCATTTGTCTCAGGGTAATAAGTGCCATCGTGTCTCCTCCTCACTCAGAGCAATGATTTTGCCGTCTCGGCCACGGCCTCTGCCGTAATGCCGAAATGCTGATACAGCGCGGGGGCAGGGGCAGAGGCGCCAAAGCCCTCCATGCCCACAAACCCGTCTTCGGGGCGCAGGAACATGTCCCAGCCCTGCCGGATCGCGGCTTCCACCCCGACGCGCGGCGCATCGCCCAGAACCGTCTGGCGATAGGCTGGGCTTTGCCGGGCGAAGGCTTCAAAGCAGGGGGCCGACACCACGGCGGCGCGGATATGAAACTCGGCCAGCTTCTCGGCTGCCGCTACGGCGATTTCCACTTCCGATCCGGTGGCGATCAGGGTCACATCGCGGCCATGCTCCGGCTCGCGCAGCAGATAGGCGCCGCGTGCGGTCATGTTGATGTCGATATGGCGATCCCGAAACGTGGGCAGATTTTGCCGCGACAGAGCCAGCACAGTCGGCGTGCTTTCCGAGGCCAGCGCCATCTGCCAGGCTTCGGCGGTTTCCACCGCATCGGCAGGGCGGACCACATCAAGGTTCGGCATTGCGCGCAGGCTGGCGAGATGCTCCACCGGCTGATGCGTCGGCCCGTCTTCGCCAAGGCCGATGGAATCATGGGTGAACACATAGGTCACCGGCAGGCCCATCAGCGCCGACAGCCGGATCGCCCCGCGGGCATAATCGGAAAACACCAGAAAGGTGCCGCCATAGGGGATAAAGCCGCCATGCAGGGCGAGCCCGTTCATCACTGCCGCCATCGCGTGTTCGCGGATGCCGTAATGCAGATATCGCCCGGAATAGTCACTCTTTGTGACCGCTGTCATGCCGCTGGTCAGGGTGTTGTTCGAGCCGGTCAGATCGGCCGATCCGCCCACCGTGTTGGGCAGGGTACCATTGACAACTTCCAGTGCCATTTCGCTGGCCTTGCGGGTGGCAACCTTGGGCGCGTCTTTCACCAGCTTTGCCTTGTAGGCCCCCATCGCAGCCTCCAGCGCGTGCTGATCGGGGCGGGCCAGACTTTCCTCAAAGCTCTCGCGCTGCGGATCTGCGGCCAGCCGTGTCTGCCAGTCGCGCCGTGCCGCCCGGCCCCGCGTCGCGATGGCGCGGAAGGCATGATAGACCTCTTTCGGAACTTCAAACGGGTCGAGTGACCAGCCCATCGCCTCCCGCGCGGCGGCGATTTCCTCTTCGCCCAGCGGTGCACCATGCACGGAATGGCTGCCCTGTTTGGTCGGCGCGCCATAGCCGATCATCGTGCGGCAAGCGATTATCGAGGGGCGATCATCTTCGCGCGCCGCTGCAATCGCCTCGGCAATGGCTTCCTTGTCATGTCCGTCGATGCTCTCAACATGCCAGCCAGCGGCGGCAAAGCGCGCTTGCTGATCCATCGAGGTCGACACATCGGTGCTGCCGTCGATGGTGATACGGTTGTCATCCCACATCAGGATCAGCCGCCCGAGCTTCATATGCCCCGCGAAATCAATCGCTTCGTGGCTGATCCCTTCCATCAGGCAACCATCGCCCGCGATCACATAGGTGTAGTGATCGACCAGATCGTCGCCAAAGCGCGCATTCTGCATCCGCTCGGCCAGCGCCATGCCAACAGCGGTGGAAATGCCTTGCCCCAGCGGTCCGGTGGTGACCTCGATGCCCTTGGCATGGCCATATTCCGGATGCCCCGCCGTGCGCGCGCCAAGCTGGCGGAAATTCCTGAGCTGGCTGATGCTCATATCCTCATAGCCCAGCATATGGTTGAGCGCATAAACCAGCATCGACCCATGCCCGGCGCTCATCACGAAACGGTCGCGGTCGGCCCATTTATCTTCCATCGGGTCGAGCTTCATGAAGCGGTTGAACAGCACCGTAGCAATATCGGCCACGCCCATCGGCGCGCCGGGATGGCCGGAATTTGCTGCCTGAACCGCATCCATCGTCAGCACGCGGATGGCATTGGCCATAAGATCTTCGGTGGAGGTATCGATCTGGGATTGCAGGGTCATGGCTGTCCTCAGGCACGTTTGGAGGTTGAAATCAGGCGGTCGATCATCGGGGTGAAGATCAGCTGCATGGCGAGATCCATCTTGCCGCCGGGGATCACGATCGAATTGGCGCGGCTCATCCAGCTGCCGTCGATCATCGAAGTCAGATAGGGGAAGTCGATGCCCCGCGGATTGCGGAACCGGATCACCACAAGGCTTTCATCGGCGGTGGGAATCCAGCGCGCGATGAAGGGGTTCGAGGTATCAACCACCGGCACGCGCTGGAAATTGATGTCGGTCTCGGTGAATTGCGGCGTGATGCAATGCACATAGGCCTGCATCCGGCGCAGGATCACATCGGTCACCGCCTCGGTGGAATAGCCGCGATGGGCCTTGTCGCGATGGATTTTCTGGATCCATTCGAGGTTGATCACCGGCACCACGCCGATTTTCAGATCGGCATATTTGGCGATATTCACCTCGTCATTCACCACCGCGCCATGCAGGCCCTCGTAAAAGAGCACATCAGAGCCCGGCTCCAGATCGGTCCAGTCGGTGAACAGGCCGGGGGCCACGCCGGTACGTTCGGCTTCGGCCTCGTCATGCACATAGGTGCGGGTCTTGCCGGTGCCGGTTTCGCCGTAATCGCGAAACATCTTTTCCAGCGCCGGCAGATCATTGGCCTCATAGCTGAAATGGCTGAAGCCGTGATCGCCCTCGGCGGTGCGCCGCTCCAGCTCGGCTTTCATATCGGCGCGGTTATAGCGGTGGAAGGCATCGCCCTCGACAGACACCGAACTGACCCCTTCGCGGCGAAAGATCTGCTCGAACGTGCCCTGTACCGTCGACGTGCCCGCACCTGAGGAGCCGGTGACAGAAATGATCGGATGCTTTTTGCTCATGGGAAATCCTCGGGGTTCAGGCGCGGAACAGGCCGCGCGTGCCAAACAGGGCGGAAACTTCGTCGTGGGGCAGGTCGTGATAGGCGGCGACACGCACCACCTTTTCGGCGCTGCCAAAGACGAAGGGTGTGCGGGCATGGAGCGATTTCGCCTGCTGGGCCATGATCCGGTCATGCCCGTCAGTGGCACGCCCGCCCGCCTGTTCGATGACAAAAGCGATGGGGGCGCATTCATAGACCATGCGCAACCGCCCGCGCTGATAGCCTTCGCGCTCGTCGCCCGGGTACAGAAAGATCCCGCCGCGCGACATGATCCGGTGGGTTTCGGCCACCAGCGAGGCGACCCAGCGCATGTTGAAATTCTTGTCACGCGGCCCGGTTTCACCCGCCAGCATATCGTCGATATAGGCGCGCACCGCCGGGCTCCAATGCCGGTAATTCGAGGCGTTGATGGCAAATTCGCTGGCGCGTTCCGGCACCTGATGCGCGCTTTCCAGCAGCGTCCAGACGGCATTGTCGGGATCGAGCAGATAGCTCTGCACACCGTTGCCGAAGGTCACGACCAGAAAGGCCTGCGGTCCATAAATGATATAGCCCGCCGCGATCTGATCCTCTGCCGGACGCAGAAAACTGCCATCGGGATCGCCGGGTTTGGTCTCGAAGATCGAAAAGATCGTGCCGATGGAGACGTTCACGTCGATATTCGACGAGCCATCGAGCGGATCGATTGCCAGCGCAAAGCGGCCCTCGGGATCAAGCTCGACAACATCGTCCTGCTCTTCGGAAGCGTAGTAGCGCACCGGGGTTTCGCGCAGGGCCTTGGCGAAGGCGTCATCGGCCATCACATCCAGCGCCTTTTGTTGGTCTCCGCCCAGGTTTTCGCCGACGCCTTCTGCCAGCTCACCGCCCAGCGGCCCGCGCCGGATCACCCGGCAAAGCTCGCGCCCGACCTGACCAAGCGCCAGCATCACCGGGCGCAGTTCCGCCGGGATATGCGCGGTATTGTCGATCACATTTTTGGTGCTGTTTGTGCCGTCCACGGCCCAGCCCTCCCGTTGAATTTGACTTGTCCTGTCACGGGAAGATGATTTAAGGAATTTAATAAGTGGAAAGCATGATTAGAAAAAATTAAATATGGCGCAACGCGACGCGATAAATCTTAAGCAGTTACGCGCACTTGAGGCGGTGGCCCGCTATGGCTCCATCACACAGGCGGCTGCGACAATTCACCTCACCCCGCCTGCGGTTCACACCCAGCTCAAGCTGCTGTCACAGGCGGTGGGGGCCGATCTTTTGCATCGGGGCGAACATGGAAAGATGGAGCTGACCGACGAGGGCAAGCTGATGCATCAGGCCGCAAGGCGCATTGGGTTGGAGCTGGAGGCGAGCCTGCGCGCGGTGGGCGAGCTGCATGCGGGCCGCGCCGGGCTGGTGCAGCTTGGCGTTGTCTCCACCGGCAAATATTTCGCCCCGCAACTGGTCGCCCAGCTCAAACGGGCGCTGCCGAATATCAAGGTGGATCTGACCGTGGGCAACCGCAAGCAGATCCTGGATGCCTTTGAAAGTCGCCAGATCCAGCTGGCCATTATGGGCCGTCCGCCGCGCGCTCCGGCGAATATTTCCGAATCCATCGGCCCGCATCCGCATGTGCTGATCGCGCCGCCGGATCATCCGCTGGTGGGCCGTGCCGCCATTGCTGCCGATGATCTACTGACCGAAACCTTTATCGCTCGCGAAGAAGGCTCTGGCACTCGCATCCTGATGACCCGTTTTCTGGATCGGGTGGGTGAAGGCGCGGTTTATGACACCATCACCATGAGCTCGAATGAAACCATCAAACAGGCGGTGATGGCCGGGCTGGGGCTGGCGCTGATCTCGCAGCATCTGCCCGGCCTGCCGATCGAACGCGCCTGGTATCTGCTGCACCACGCCGATACCGATCTGCCCCCGGCCGCCGAGCGCATCCGGGCCTATATCTCTGATTTACAGGGCAGTTTTCTGCCGCGGCCCTAGAGTTTCCCGCGAAACTCCGCCAGCACCTGTTCATAGACCTCGCGCTTGAACGGCACGATGCTTTCGATCAGCTCATCCGGCCCCATCCAGCGCCAATGGCTGAATTCCGGGTGCTCGGTTTCGATCACGATCTGGCTGTCATCGCCTTGAAACCGCATCAGAAACCAGCGCTGTTTCTGGCCGCGATATTTGCCCTTCCAGATTTTGCCAACCACATCGGCTGGCAGATCATAGGTCAGCCAGTCGGGATGTTCGGCCTCGACCTGCACCAGATCGGGCAACACGCCGGTTTCTTCCTCCAGCTCGCGCAGCGCAGCCTCCAGCGGGGTTTCACCCGCATCAATCCCGCCCTGCGGCATCTGCCAGGCCCCTTCGCCAACCCCCAGCCGCCCGGCATCATTGCGCTGCCCGGCAAAGATCAGCCCGTCGCGATTGACCAGCATCAGGCCAACATTTTGCCGATAGGGCAGGTTTGCAATCTCTTCCGGTGTCATTGGGATCTCCTGTATCTGGTGCGAAAATAGCGGCTTGGGGGGCAAAGAGAACCCAAAAAGAAAGGCCGCCCGGTAAGGCGGCCTTTCGCGTTTCTTTTGCGTCGCTTATTCGGCGGCGGCGCGCTCGGTTCCCATGGCCGAGAGACCGGTCAGAAGATCCACCGCATAGGACAGCTGGAAGTCTTCGTCGCGCAGTTTGGCAGCCTCTTCAGCAGCAGCGCGCTCTTCCTCGATCAGCTTGATCTCGTCTTCGGTCAGGCTGTCATTGTTCAGGCTGCCGCGCAGATCGGCCTCAGAGCGCAAACGCCGCGCGCTGCTTTCCTCATCCGTGGTATCGGCCGGGGTCGGGGCAGGCTGTTCAACCACGATATCGGGGCTAACACCCAGCGACTGAATGGATCGACCCGAGGGGGTGTAATAGCGCGCCGTGGTCAACCGCATGGCGCCATTGCCCTGCACCGGCATCACGGTTTGTACCGAGCCTTTGCCAAAGCTTTTGGTGCCGACAACCACCGCGCGGTGATGGTCATGCAGCGCACCGGCAACGATTTCCGAAGCCGAAGCCGAGCCGCCATTGATCAGCACCACCATCGGTTTGCCTTCGGTGATATCGCCCGCAGTGGCGTTCACGCGTTCGGTATCTTCCGGATTGCGGCCCCGGGTCGAAACGATCTCGCCCGAATTGAGGAAGGCATCCGACACCTTGATCGCCTGAGTCAGCAGGCCACCCGGGTTGTTGCGCAGGTCAAGCACCACACCCGACACATTGTCGAGCCCGCCGAGCTCGTCCAGGGCTTCTTTGTAGCCGTCCGAGACATTGGCATAGGTCTGATCGTTGAATGTGGTGATGCGGATCACAATCGTATCGCCGACGGTGCGCACCGATGCGGCGGTCAGTTTGATCTCGTCACGAATGATCGAAACATCAAACGGCTCATCAACCCCTTCGCGCACCACGGTCAGCACAATCTCGGTGCCCACCGGGCCACGCATCAGCTCCACCGCGTCATCCAGGGTCAGCCCCAGCAGGCTTTCACCATCGACATGGGTAACAAAATCGCCCGACTGCATGCCGGCTTCATCCGCAGGCGTGCCATCCATCGGCGAAACGACTTTCACAAAGCCTTGTTCCTGCGTCACTTCAATGCCCAACCCGCCAAACGAGCCACGCGTTTGCACCCGCATGGTTTCGGCGGCTTTCGGCGGCAGATAGCTGGAATGCGGATCAAGCGAGACCAGCATGCCATTGATCGCGGCTTCGATCAGATCGGCAGGATCAACCTCTTCGACATATTGCGAGCGGATCCGTTCAAACACATCCCCGAACAGATCAAGCTGCTGGTAGACGGAGGCGTTGTTTTCGGCGTCCTGTGCTATCAGGGGCCCGGCGATCTGTGTGGTCAGCACGGCCCCGGCAAGGGTGCCGCCCAGAACGGCCATCAGTACTTTTTTCATATCAGCTTCGGATCCTTTAATCGTTGCGGCCCGCGAACCAGTTTGCCGGATCTACAGGCGAGCCATTCCGTCTTAGCTCTATATAAAGCGACTCTGACGCTTCTGCGCCACCTCCTTCGGGAGAGGAAATCAAAATCCCTTGATCATCCGCAGGCGCGGCGCCTCCCATCAACCCCACCGGGGTGCCTTCGGGTATCACATCTCCGACCGTGCCGAAAACCTCTCCCAGCCCTGCGAGCACCAACAGATAGTCTTCGCCCGGCTCAAGAATGGCAACCTGACCGTAATCGAGCAGCGGGCCGAGATAGCGGATGGTCGCGGGCCAGGGGGTGGTGACCAGTGTCAGCGGGCGGGTGGCGAGCACCCAGCCGGGGCGGCGCACCCCTGCGGCATCGGCCTCGTCATAGCTGCGGATCACCCGGCCAAGGGCGGGCAGGGGCAGATCGCCTTGGCTCGCTTCGAAATTGGGCAGCGCCACATCGACGCTGTTATCCACCTCCGAGGACGACATAAGCCCACCGGCACAGATTTCCAGCGTATCGGCGGACTTGCTCGGGGTCTGCATGGCGGCATCGTCGGTGATCAGCCGTTTCGGCAGATCAGTGCGGTTTGATACCGCCTGCTCAGCGCAGTGCGGGCCGTCTGCACGCCAGTCAGCCCCTCTTGCAAGGTTTGCACCGCCTCTTGCTGCAGATTGCGCAGGGTGGCGACCTCTTGCAATGAGGCGCGCAGTTTTGCCGCCTCATGGCTCAGCGCCGGGGTTACATCCGACAGGATCATGCCGGCCCGGACCGTGCCAAGCGGGCCATCGGGATGCAGCAAAAGCGCTGGCTCCGGCGAGGCTTCTATGCTTTCCAGCACGCCCAGCAGCCCCTCCAGCTTGTCACGCTGCGCCTCGAAATCGCTTTCGATGGCGCTTTCGCGCAGGGTCGCTTGCCGCAGCCCTTCGCGCAGAGCTGCGAGCCCGGCCTCATAGGCCTGCACGGTTTGCGTCAGCGCGGCAACGCGGTTGCGCGACCCGTCAGCGGCCTCAAGCGCATCGGCGGCATCGCGCAGCGCCTGCATGGCCGCTTCGGCACTGAGTGTCGGATCGGATTGCGCCCATCCCGCAATCGGCATGAGCGCCAGAGCGCCCGCCAGGACGAGCGCCGCCGGTCTCACTGAACGATCAGGCTCTTGCCGGTCATCTCTTCCGGTTGTTCCAGCCCCATGAGCTGCAACAGCGTCGGGGCAAGATCCGACAGGATGCCGTCACGCAGGCTTACGCCTTCCGGCCCGCCAAACATCACCACCGGCACCGGATTGTTGGTATGGGCCGTGTGCGGCCCGCCGGTTTTCGGATTGACCATGGTTTCGCAATTGCCGTGATCGGCCGTTACCACCACAGCGCCGCCAACCTCGTCCAGCGCTTCGATCACCCGGCCAAGCTGGGTATCGACGGTTTCAACCGCCTTGATCGCGGCTTGCAGATCGCCGGTATGGCCGACCATATCGGGATTGGCGAAGTTGCAGATCACCATGTCATAGCCCGCATGGATGACCTCAATGAACTTATCGCCAACCTCTGCCGCGCTCATTTCCGGCTGCATGTCATAGGTCGCAACCTTCGGCGAGGGCGCCATGTAGCGATCTTCACCCTCTTCCGGCTCTTCCTTGCCGCCATTGAGGAAGAAGGTCACATGCGGATATTTCTCGGTTTCGGCCAGACGGAACTGTTTCAGCCCGTGTTTGGCAACCCAGGAGCCCAGCGTGTTGACGATATCACGCGGCGGGAAAACCGTGGTCATGTAGTCGTTATGACGGGTGGAATATTCCACCATGCCCAGCAGCGCCGACAGGTTGGGCCGTGCGCCAACATCGAAATCGGCAAAGCCCGGTTCGCCAATGGCCCGCAGCAGCTCGCGCGCCCGGTCGGCACGGAAGTTGATGCAGAAGATGCCATCGTGATCGTGGATGCCGGTATGCCCGGTCAGCACGGTGGGTTTGACAAATTCGTCGGTCTCGCCGCGCTCATAAGCATTGGCGATGGCTTCATCGGCCGTGGTAGCGGTTTCGCCCATGGCTTTCATCATCGCATCATAGGCCAGCGCCACGCGTTCCCAGCGGTTGTCGCGGTCCATCGCGTAATAGCGGCCAGACACGCTGACGACTTTCGCGCCCTCCGGCAGGGCGGCTTCAAAAGCGGCAACCTGTTCGCGCCCGGATTTCGGCGGCACATCGCGCCCGTCGGTGATTACATGGATCGCCACCGGCACCCCGGCTTCGGTAATGGTTTTTGCCGCAGCAATGATATGATCCTGATGCGAATGCACCCCGCCCGGGCTGGTCAGCCCGACCAGATGCGCGGTGCCACCCGCCCGTTTCACGTCGCGGATGAAATCCGTCAGCGCCGGTTGCTTTTCGAACTCGCCATCTTCGATCGCCAGGTCGATCATGCCCAGATCCATCGCCACAATCCGGCCCGCGCCGATATTGGTGTGTCCGACCTCGGAATTGCCCATCTGCCCTTCAGGCAGACCCACCGAACGCCCGTCGGTGGTTAGCTGTGCCGAAGGGCAGGTTTCTATCAGCTTGTCGAAAGTCGGTGTATTGGCCAGCTTTACTGCATTGTTTTCGCGTTCTTCGCGAATGCCAAAGCCATCAAGGATACACAGGCAAACAGGTTTGGGAGTGGTCATCGGAGCCTCGCTTTCTGTTGTCTTCTATCTAGTCCCAAGCCCGGGGCGGCACAACCTGCCTTGCGCGTCTCAGTGATGCGGGGCAGATGTTGCATATGACCCTGCCAACACTCACCACACCCCGCACGCGCATCACCGTGGCGCGCCCCGCCGATGCCCCGGCGCTGGCACGTTATTATGCCCGCAACGCCGCGCATCTGGCGCCGTGGGAGCCGAAGCGGCCAGGCGGGTATCATGATGAGGCAAGCTGGCGCGAACGGCTGGAAGATATGGGCGAAGATATCGCCGAAGGTTTCGCGCTGCCTTTCGTGGCGCGTCTGCCGGAGGTGCCGGACGAGATTTTCGCGGTCTGCAACCTGTCGGCTATCGCAAGGGGTCCGTTTCAGGCCTGTGCCATGGGCTATTCCATCGATGCCGGGCATGAGGGGCAGGGGTTGATGCGCGAAGTGGTTGGCGCGGTGGTCGGCTATGCGCTGGGGCCATTGGGGCTGAACCGGGTGATGGCGAGCCATCTTCCGGAAAACACCCGTAGTGCCGCGCTGCTGGCAAAGCTGGGCTTTGAGCGGGAAGGCATGGCCCGGCGCTATCTGAAAATTGCCGGTGAATGGCGCGATCATGTGCTGAATTCGAAACTGGCACCGGAATCGGCTGATTTGTGATCACGGACATATACTTGTGATCACGTATGTGGGATTTCTGGATTTTCTTCGTGCGAAACCTGATCTCGCTCGCTAGAATCCGTCCAAATTCAAGAATCGCCATATCAATGACCCCCAAGATCATCACCACGATGCGGACCTATAGCTGGTCCGCTTTTTTCACTGATTTCATGGCCGGTATCACTGTCGGCCTGGTCGCTCTGCCCTTGTCGCTCGCCATTGCCATCGCATCGGGAGCAACGCCCGCGCAGGGGCTGATCACCGCGATTGTCGGCGGTTTCTTTGTCTCGGCGCTGGGCGGTAGCCGGGTACAGATCGGTGGCCCAACCGGGGCATTTATCGTTGTGGTTTATGAGGTTATCGCCAATCACGGGGTTGAAGGGCTGGTGCTTGCCACGCTGATGGCCGGGTTCATTCTGGTGATTGCGGGCGTCTTACGTGCGGGCAGTCTGGTCGCCTATGTGCCCGAGCCGGTGATCAACGGGTTCACCCTTGGCATCGCGGTGATCATCGCCACCTCGCAATTGCGCGATCTTCTGGGCCTGCAAACCGCCGATCTGCCCGCCGAGTTTTTCGCCAAGCTGGAAGCGCTCTGGGCGGCGCGGGCGAGCTTTGACTGGCACGCGCTGGTGGTCGGGCTGATTACCGGCGTGCTGATCTTCACCCTGCGCCGCAAATTGCCGCCGAAAGTGCCCGGGCTGATCATCGCCGTTGGAATCGGATCGGCGCTGGCGCTGTTGCCGGGGATGACCGTCGATACCATCGGCAGCCGGTTTGGCGAGCTGCCCAATCAACTGCCCATGCCTGCTCTGCCCGAGATCAGCTTGGCCAAGCTGCAGGAGCTGCTGCCGTCGGCCTTTATCATCGCCTTCCTCGCCGGGGTTGAATCGCTGCTTTCCGCCGTGGTGGCCGACCGGATGGTCGATGGCAGTCACCGCCCCCGCGCCGAACTGCGCGCGCAGGGCGTCGCCAATATCGCCTCGTCGCTGATGGGCGGCATGCCCGTGACCGGCGCGATTGCCCGCACCGCGACCAATGTGAATGCCGGGGGACGCACTCCGATGGCCGGGATCGTGCATGCCGCGACCATTCTGCTGGTCATGCTGATCGCCGCGCCGCTGGCCAGCCAGCTTGCCATGCCCGCCATGGCCGCGCTGTTGATCCTGACCGCCTGGAACATGTCTGAGCCGGATAAATGGCATTCCTACTGGTACGGGCCGAAACAGGATCGTTTTCTGATTTTCCTGACCATGGCGCTGACGGTGATGGTTGATCTGACCGTCGCCATTGGTGTGGGCGTGGCGCTTGGCTTTGCCCTGCGCCGCCGTGAACGCGACCGCCCGCCGCAGGAATGGCATCCGCGCGAGAAATAGGCGCGTAGGCTTGTGCTTGAAGGCAGGGGGCAATGGCTCGCTGTTTACGATGGATGTCGCGGATGAGGGATTTTGCTGTCGTTCACTGCGCCAAGCGAAAAGCTCTACTAAGCGGGATTTTCAGGGCATCCGTTCTGATTGAAGTACTTGGTTAGAATTATCCTCCAAGAACGCTTGTAGTGCGGGCTCCACCGCAGACATATAAGACCAAGCTTGCTCGTCGAGTTCATGTAGACTTTGAAGGTCAATAGGTGTCTCTGCGGCCTTTGCAAGTATGCAACCGAGATCAGGAAGTGAAACTGCATCCAGCGCCGCAATATAGTCGTTGATCCGATCATGACCTCGGTTGGCAAAAAATTGAGAGTGTCCCCCGTTTCCAACCTCCCCTGAATAAATCAATGCCAATTCACACCGATATTCAGGAAGCGATAGGCCAAACATAGACTTTGCGCCGTCTGCGCGATGCGACCAAAACCCACTGATCACTGAAACTGCTTCTAAAGCGTTAGGATGGTTCAACAATCTTTGGAAATATTGTTCAGATATTTTGGCCATCATGTCTGTCAAATTGACTTGAGCGTGACGAGGATTATGCGGCAGAGTTGGACCATGATGCAAGACGCTGCACTGTGCACTTCGGCCTCAAAGCCATCATTGCGCTTCGAGCCTTCGGTTGTGACCTACACCATTTTCTGCAAAGGGCTGGGGCCACGCCCCCCTTTATTCTCGGTGATAGGGGCTGCCTGCCAATATCGAGGCGGCGCGGTAGAGTTGTTCGGTGAGCATCACGCGCAGCAGCATATGCGGCCAGACCATTTGGCCAAAGCTGAGGGCAAAATCGGCTTTTGCACGTAAGGCCGGGTCGATCCCGTCAGCCCCGCCGATGATGAAAGCCACATCCTGCCGCCCGTCATCGCGCCAGCGGCCAAGCTGCCCGGCGAAATCCGGCGATTTCATCTGCCGCCCGCGCTCATCCATCACGCAGATCAGCGCGCCTTTCGGCAGGGCTTTTTCCAGCAGGGCTGCTTCCGCCGCCATGCCGCCACCCTTTTTGTCTTCGACTTCGATGATTTGCGCCGGACCCAGCCCCAGCGCGCGCCCGGTCCTGTCGAACCGGGTCAGGTAGTCCTCGATCAGGCTAAGCTCCGGCCCTTTGCGAAGCCGCCCGACCGCAACAATATGCACCCGCATCAGGCGTTGTTTGGTGATGGGGCGCCGGCCGGCGTCATCCACATTTTTTCGAGCTGGTAGAACTCGCGCACTTCCGGACGGAAGACGTGGACGATCACATCGCCCGCATCAATCAGCACCCAATCGCCCTGATCTTTGCCTTCGACCTTGCACAGAATACCAAGCTCTTGCTTCAGCCGGTCGGTCAGCTTTTCCGCAATCGCCGCCACCTGACGGGACGACCGGCCCGAGCAGATCACCATATGATCCGCCATAGAGGATTTCCCCCGCAGCGGAATCGCTACGATATCCTCGGCTTTGTCGTCTTCAAGAGAGGTGTTGATGCGGTCGAGCAAGGATGTACTCGTCATGGAGGCCGCCGCTTTTTTCACGTCGCCTCCCGATACGGCCGCCGCATGGGCCGCGTCTGAATGTTGAGACAGGACATTGTCCTCCTTCACAGCACGCCGATCATCCCCGGCGCTGGGATCTATTTATAATAACAATTCCCGGGGACATTCTCAACGGGGCGCGAACAAATGGCGATAAGAGCTGATGCGATCAGGCATCATCATCGCCCAGAATGCGCACTTCGCGTTGCGGGAAGGGCAGGTCGATGCCGTTGGCGTGGAACGCATCCCAGAGCGCCAGATAGACATTGCCGCGAATATTGGTCAGCCCGCCGGTGGGGTCGTCGATCCAGAATCGCAGGATGTAATCCACCGAACTGTCGCCAAAGCCGACGATATGGCAAACCGGCGGGCGGAAGCTGAGCACCCGCTTGACGCTCTTGGCCGCCTCAATCGCCACCTGCCGCACCTGATGCGGGTCATTGTGATAGGCGGTGCCGAAATAGATATCGAGCCGCACAAAGGCGTTGGTATGCGACCAGTTCACCACTTGCCCGGTGATCAGGTCTTCGTTCGGGATCAGAAATTCCTTGCCGTCGCGCGTAACCACCGAGACGTAGCGCGCGCCGAGCAGCAGGATGAAGCCTGACACGAGGTTCGACACCACCTTTTGCAGACCAAAGCCGAGGCCGACGCCGATGGCACCCGACAGCACCGCAAGCCCGGTCAGATCGACCCCAACCGCCCGCAGCCCGATGAAAAAGGCCGCGCCATAGAGCACCACCTGCATCACCTTGATCGACAGCACCTGCATCGAGGGGCTGATCTCGGTGTTTTTCTGGATCTGATCACTGGCATTGGCCGAGACAAAGCGCGCCGCAAAGAACAGCGCGCCGATGATCACCACGGCCTGCACGATCATCCAGAGCGACAGGCGCAGCTCGCCCATATGCACGGCGATCCCGTCAAGAATGGTGACGGCATCCTGATCCAGATGCAGGATCGACACCGTGACCCAGGTCCAGCCGATCAGGCGCACGGCGCGGCGCAGCAGGGTGTTCGAGATCAGCCGCGCGGCGATGGCGATGAACAGCCAGGCAAAGGTAAGCTGCCCGACAACCGCCAGCAGATAGCTGCGCGAGGGCCAGGTTTCGGCGCGCATGATCCAGATCACCGGCCAGATCAGGGCTACAAACACGATCAGCCGCATCCGGTCGCGCACCAGAATGCCAAACCGCATCCGCCAGTTCGGCCAGCCCTGACGGCTGCGCAGCCAGTCTTCCCAGCGTGGGGCCAGACGTTTTGCGGCGATATGGGCCAGCACGATCATCCCGATATCGATCAATACCTGATAGGCGTTCCAGGGGCGCAACAAGCCTTCCAGAAACCGCAACATCTGGTCCCACAACCCCAGCGCCACCTCTTGCGGAGCCTGCGCGGCCTGTTCCGGCGGCGGCAGAGCAGTGTTGGCGGCTATCGCATCCGCAGTGGTCTGGTTCGGTGTCGGGCTGGCCATCGCGCGTCCTGTTTTCCCTTAAGGTGACGAGTTGCGCCGCGCCTGTCCAGCAAACAGCACATAAGGCTGTGCGTTCCCCGGCTAAGATTGCGCCCAACCTCGACCGGAGGTCCCCCTCAGTTTCCAATCAGCCCCCTCATCCACTCTCGCTTGCCCGACTCGGGGCAATCGCCTATATCGCAGCCTATGAAACGGATTTTCGATATGGATGATCGCGCCCGTCTGCCCTGGCGGTTCTTTGGCGTGACCCACACGGTGCTGGCCCGACTCTGAGCGCGGCTCATTCCTTTACCTATCCAAGATCACACATTCCCCACGGGAGAAAACCGCATGTCCGGGAAGACACTTTACGACAAAATCTGGGATGCCCATCTGGCTCATGAAGCCGAGGATGGCACCTGCCTGCTCTATATCGACCGTCATCTGGTGCACGAAGTCACCAGCCCGCAGGCCTTTGAAGGGCTGCGCATGACGGGCCGCGCTGTTCACGCGCCGGAAAAAACCATCGCTGTGCCGGATCACAACGTGCCCACCACGCTCGACCGCGCCTCGGGCGTGATCGAAAACGAAGAAAGCCGCATTCAGGTTGAGGCGCTCGACAAGAACGCCCGCGATTTCGGTGTGAATTACTACCCGGTGGACGATGTGCGTCAGGGCATCGTGCATATCGTCGGGCCGGAACAGGGCTGGACCCTGCCGGGCATGACCGTGGTTTGTGGCGACAGCCACACCGCCACCCATGGCGCTTTTGGCGCGCTGGCTCATGGTATCGGCACCTCTGAGGTCGAGCATGTGCTCGCTACCCAGACGCTGATCCAGCAGAAATCGAAAAACATGAAGGTCGAGATCACCGGCAAGCTCAACCCGGGCGTGACGGCGAAAGACATCACCATGGCCGTGATCGGCGAAACCGGCACCGCGGGTGGCACCGGTTATGTGATCGAATATTGCGGTGAAGCGATTCGCGATCTGTCGATGGAAGGCCGCATGACGGTCTGCAACATGGCCATCGAAGGCGGTGCCCGCGCCGGGATCATCGCGCCGGATGAAACCACCTTTGAATATGTGAAAGGCCGCCCGCACGCCCCGAAAGGCGCGCAATGGGAAGCCGCGCTGACCTGGTGGAAAACCCTCTATTCCGATGACGATGCGCATTGGGACAAGGTGATCACCCTGAAAGCCGAAGAGATCGAGCCTTGCGTGACTTGGGGCACCAGCCCCGAAGACGTGCTGCCGATCACCGCGACAGTGCCGAGCCCGGAAGATTTCGAAGGCGGCAAGGTCGACGCTGTGAAGCGCGCGATTGACTATATGGGCCTCACCGCCGGACAGAAGCTCACCGATATTTCGGTCGATACCGTCTTTGTCGGCTCCTGCACCAATGGTCGGATCGAAGATCTGCGGGAAGTGGCGAAAATCCTCGACGGTCGCAAAGTGGCCGATGGCGTGCGGATGCTGATCGTGCCGGGTTCGGGCCTTGTGCGCGAACAGGCCGAACAGGAAGGGCTGGCCGAGATCTTCACTGCCGCCGGGGCCGAATGGCGTCTGGCTGGCTGCTCGATGTGTCTGGCGATGAACCCCGACCAACTGGCACCGGAAGAACGCGCCGCCTCGACCTCGAACCGCAACTTTGAGGGCCGTCAGGGCTTCAAGGGCCGCACCCATCTCGTTAGCCCCGCCATGGCAGCCGCCGCTGCTGTGACCGGCAAGCTGACCGATGTGCGCACCCTGGCCTGAGACAAGATTGGTAGGATAACCAAGATGGAAAAATTCGAAAAAGTCACTGGTGTCGCGGCCCCCATGCCGCTGGTGAATATCGACACCGACATGATCATCCCCAAGGTCTTTCTGAAGACCATCAAACGGTCGGGCCTCGGCGTGAACCTGTTTGACGAGATGCGCTATGACCGCGAGGGCAACGAGATCGAAGATTTCGTGCTCAATAAACCGGCCTATCGCAACGCGGAGATCCTTGTGGCGGGCGATAACTTCGGCTGCGGCTCGTCGCGCGAACACGCGCCCTGGGCGCTGAAGGATTTCGGCATCAAAGCGATCATCTCGACTTCGTTTGCCGATATCTTCTTCAACAACTGCTTCAAGAACGGCATCCTGCCGATCGTGCTGCCGCAGGAAGATGTCGACAAGCTGATGGATGATGCCAGCCGCGGCGCCAATGCTCAGGTGACGGTGGATCTGGAAAATCAGGTCATCACCGGCCCCGATGGCGGTGAGATCAGCTTTGAGGTTGATGCGTTCCGCAAGCATTGCCTGCTGGAAGGGCTCGACGATATCGGCCTGACGCTGGAGAAAAAGGCCTCGATTGACGCGTTTGAAGCCAAAGCGGCGCAGGAACGCCCCTGGGTCTGATCCGGGCATTATGATTAGAAAGCGCCGGTCCTCCGGGATCGGCGCTTTTGCTGTCCGGCCCCCGGGTGGCGGCGCAAATTGCCCCAACGGCACAGCAGGCCGTCGGTCCGGCCCACGATCCGTAACGTAATGATTTACCTAAGGTTAAGCGCTAAGCCTTTTGGCGTTAACCATATTTTGAGGGGGCACAGCACCCCACGCGCAACATCTGGCCCGCCGCCCCAACGGGCCCAATTTTTGTACCAGAATTGATGCACAATCGCACCAGTTCCACCCCATTGGCGCCGAAAATCTCGCGTGAAGTTAAATGGTTCCTTGCGGCAGAAGTCGAAATTGGGCAAGAATATGGCAAATATGAGGCAAGCCGCCACAATGGCGGTTTCAAAGTGGAATAAGGGTCGCGGCAACGCATCGCGCCTAGCCAGTTTGAGGAATTGGGCAGTGTTTGAACGTCTTTCAGGCGCAGTAGTACGTGCATTCCTGATGGTGTTGCTGGTTGCAACGCCAGCTTTCGTGCTGCCGCAAGCCGGGCCGGACACCACGCAGATCGTGGTGCTGGTGGCGTTCTTCGTCGGTCTGCTGACTCTGTTCGAATATTCCACTGATTATCCAAGCCTTGTCGAATTTCGCCATGCGCCGCCGTTCAATCGCATTCGCTATCTCGGGCTTCTGGCAACTGTCTATTTGCTGGCGACGATCATGCGCGGTCCGGGAGGGTCAGAGACGACAGCGGAATTCATTCAGGCCGTGGGCCTGTTGATGGGGCAAGCGATGGATTTCCCGTTCAGCCCGGTGCGCCTGTTCGTGCTGCTGCTGCCGGAAAACGCCAGCCTTGAAGCCGCGCGTACTCTGAGCGCTGCGGCTGGCATGGCCTATATGGTTTCGCTGCTGACGGTCGCGGGCTTCTATATCATTATGCGCGCCACCGACTGGCCCAATAAAGGGCGCAGCTTCAATGTCTGGGTCAATCTTCCGACCTTCGATCCCACTGCGGGCGGCGATGTGGTGACGCGGCTGGAACGCGATGCCATGATGAATGTGGTGTTTGGCTTTATCCTGCCTTTCGTGATCCCGATGGTTGCCAGCGCGGCGACCGGGCTGTTTGGTCAGATTTCCTTTGCCAATTCCCAGTCTCTGGTCTGGACCGTGGCGTTCTGGGCCTGGTTGCCCGCCAGCGTGTTCATGCGCGGGCTGGCGATGCAGCGTGTTGCCGGGTTGATCCGCGAAAAGCGGGAAAAGAACGCCAAGGCACAGGCAGCCGCCGATTTGCAGCTCGCCTGATGCGCCGGGCGCTGTGCCTCGCTGTAATTGCGATGGCGCTGGCCAGTGCCGGACAAGCCGATACCCTACGCATCGCCAGTTATGACAGCGAGCTTAGCCGCCGTGGTCCGGGGCTGTTGCTGGCCGATATCCTCAAGCAGCAGGAGCAGGTTGAGGCCGCGATTGCGGTGATCAACGCGGCCGATCCCGATCTGCTGCTGCTCACCGGCTTTGATTACGACACCGAAAACCACGCGCTGGCTGCGTTTGTGGCCGCGCTCGAACAAGATGGCGTAAGCTATCCGTTCAGCTTTGCCGCGCGACCTAATGCCGGGCTGGAAAGCGGGCTGGACCTTGATGGCAATGGCAAGCTGGGCGAGGCGCGGGATTCGCAAGGCTATGGCAGCTTCACCGGGCAGGGCGGCATGGCGGTGCTGTCGAAATATCCGCTGGGCGAGGTCCGCGATTTCTCCGCCTTCCTCTGGTCCGATCTGCCCGGGGCGATCCTACCCATGGTCGATGGCAAGCCCTTCCCCTCGGCGGAGGCGCAGGCGGCGCAGCTGCTTAGCTCGGTTGCTCATTGGGATATCCCGGTTGAGCTGCCGGGCGGTCCTATCCATCTGCTTGCCTTCTCCGCCACAACCCCGGTTTTCGATGGGGCGGAAGACCTGAACGGGCGGCGCAATCATGATGAGATTGGCTTTTGGCAGCGCCTGCTCGATGGCGATCTGCCCTTCCCGCCGCCCGCGCGCCCGGTCGTGATCCTTGGCAATGCCAATCTTGACCCGGTTGATGGCGATGGGCGGCGTGAGGCGATCCAGAGCCTGCTTGCCGATCCCCGGTTGCAAGACCCGGCCCCGAAAAGTGCAGGGGCGGCGAACGCGGGAAACCCCGGCCATAAAGGCGATCCGGCGCTTGATACGGCGGATTTTGGCGATCCCGATCCGGGCAATCTTCGGGTGGATTATGTCCTGCCTGATGCCGGGCTTACGGTGGCGGGGGCCGGGGTGGTCTGGCCCGCCCCGGGTGACGCGCTGGCGGATCTCGCGGCAACAGCCAGCCGGCATCATCTGGTCTGGGTCGATATAGACCTGCCGCTGAACTAGACCCCGCCCGAATAGCACCGCAGGTGCCGGGCGAGCGCCGGTCCGACCGGGCGGACTGGCGCTATTGGGGCCTCTCGATACGCGGGTAGGCTGGCAAGAGGTTTTTGTTCCTTCCCGGGAAGCAGAAAGGGCGGCGCGAACCGCACCGCCCTTCGATTGCACTGCTTCTTGGCTCAGGCCACGTCCGGATGCTTGTAATCGCTCAGCAACTGGTTGCGCAGGGTCAGTTTCGACACTTTCCCGGTCGCCGTCATCGGCAGGTTTTCGACCCAGATCACATCATCGGGCAGCTGCCATTTGGCGAATTGCCCCGACAGGAAGCTGTGCAGCTCGTCCAGCGACGGCTCCTCGCCATTGGCGGCAACGGCGATCAGAATCGGGCGCTCATCCCATTTCGGATGCGCCACGCCAACGGCGGCGCACATGGCGATCCCGGGATGCGAGACGGCGGCGTTTTCAAGGTCGATGGAGGAAATCCACTCACCACCCGATTTGATCAGGTCTTTGGTGCGGTCCTGAATGAGCAGAAACCCTTCTGCGTCAATCGAGGCCACATCGCCGGTGGCAAACCAGCCTTCGGCATCAATTGCCGCCTTGCTGGCCTCTTCATTCTTGAAATAGCCACTGACAACCGAATTGCCGCGCACAAACAGCTCGCCCACGGCTTTGCCGTCATGCGGCAGGTGGTTGCCGTCGAGATCGGCGATCTTCAGATCCACGCCAAACACCCGGCGCCCCTGTTTCTGCTTGTAATCAAGCTGCTGCTCCAGCGGCTGTTTGCGAATGCGCGAGGGCAATCCGCCATGGGTGCCCACCGGCGAGGTTTCGGTCATGCCCCAGGCATGGTTCACGTTGACGCCGAGGTTTTCGAAGGCTTCGATCATCGAACGCGGGGCGGCAGAGCCACCGATGGCCACATCGCGCAGCCCCTTCGGAACGCGCCCGTTTTTCTCGATCTCTTGCAAAAGGGCGGCCCAGATCGTCGGAACCCCCCAGGCCGATCCAACATCTTCGGCGTCCATCAGTTTATAAAGCGACGCACCATCAAGGCCGGGGCCGGGCATGATCAGATTGATCCCCAGCATCGGCCCGAAATAGGGCAGGCCCCAGGCGTTGACGTGAAACAGCGGAACCACCGGCAGGACGTTGATGCCGTTTTCGCTTTCCGGCAGGGCCATCCCGATTGTCGAGCTGACCATCAGCGCGTGCAGAACGTTTGAGCGGTGGCTGTACAGCGCGCCTTTCGGATTGCCCGTGGTGCCCGAGGTGTAGCACAGACCCGCTGCGGTGTTTTCATCCAGTTCCGGCCAGTCATAGCTTTCCGGCTGGCCTTCGGTCAGATCGTCATAGCACAGCACTTCAAGCGGGGTTTCCGGCATGTGCTCGGCATCGGTCATCACCACAACCTGAAGATCGGCAGGCAGATGTTCGCGCAGCGCGGCGATGATCGGCAGGAAGGTGGTATCGACAAAGATCACCTTATCCTCTGCATGGTTGATGATATAAACCATCTGCTCGGCCGACAGGCGCGGGTTGATCGTGTGGCAGATCGCCCCGATCCCTGAGATTCCGTAATAAAGCTCGAAATGCCGCACATTGTTCCAGGCCAGGGTGGCAACCCGGTCGCCATGTTCGATGCCCAGACCTTTCAGCGCATGGGCAAGCTGCCCGACCCGCTTATAGATCTCCGGATAGGTGTGGCGGGTGATTGTTCCGTTGGTTTCCACCGAGACAATGCCGGATTCCCGATGCGCGGTGGCAGCGTAGTCCAGAATTGAAATGATGGATAAGGGGCGATTCATCATCATGCCCTGCATCAAGTTTTCCTCCCTTGCATGACTGCGGTGCCGGGCCCTCCCAAGCCTGCCGCCGCGTCATTTATGTTTTGCCTTGCGAAACCATGTTTCAAATTAAAGGTTAGACGGGAGTCTGGATGGAAGGAAAGAAAAATGTCGCAAGTGACGCAACGGATCGTTCTGGCCGCGCGCCCCGAAGGCGCTGTGACGGCTGAGAATTTTCGCATGGAGACGGTCGAGCTACCTGCGCTGAGCGATGGCGAAGTGCTGGTAGAGGTGACGGCGCTGTCGCTTGATCCCTACATGCGCGGGCGCATGGATGCGGCGAAATCCTATGCCAAGCCGGTTGAGGTGGATGAGGTGATGGAAGGCGGCACGGTGGGCCGGGTTCTGGCCTCAAACCACCCCAAATTTGCCGAGGGCGATCTGGTGATGGGGATGACCGGCTGGCAGAGCCATGCGGTGATCAATGGCCG
>JARRIY010000002.1:0-26377 GCA_037379985.1 Maritimibacter sp. | reverse complement strand
CCATCATTTTCCAGCCAGACCTGCGCGGTGAAACTGTCGCCACGCGGTTTCGACAGCGCGCGCCCTTCCGGACCGATCACCCCGATCAGCCCACCACTGGAAGAGACCAAGAGCGGTGGGCGCGTCGCCATCGACCAGAGCGCAAAGCCAAGTGCCAGCGGAATGAAACCGATCAGCCGCGCGCGCCCCAGAAACAGCGCCAGCATCAGCCCGCCCCCGGCAATCAGCGGCAACACCCACGGGCCGGGGCTGACCGCGTGACCCAGCGCGCCATCCAGCCCCGACACCCAATGCGCCACGCCGAGGATCCAGAGGATCGGAAAGCGCATCAGCCAGAGCGGCGGCCAGCTCGCCCCGATCGGAGCCAAGAGCGCTGCCAGCACCGCAAGCGGCATCACCATCGCGCCCATCACCGGCACGGCCAGCAGATTAGCGATGAGACCGTAATGCGAGACCTGATTGAAATGCGCGGCGGCAAAGGGCGCGGTGGCAAGCCCGGCAACGGCGGAGGAGATCACCACGGTCAGGATGCGCCGCGCCCAGCGGGGTGGCTGCCAGTGCCGCCAGTCGCGCAGCCCGGCAAACACCGCCACCAGCGCCGTGGTCGCAGCGAAAGACATCTGAAATCCCGGTTCGGTTAGGGCTTCGGGTTGCAGGGTCAGGATGATCAGCGCGGCCAGTGCCACGGCCCGCAAGGTAAGCGCCCGCCGGTCGATCAGCACCGCGCCGAACATCACCGAAATCATGATATAGGCGCGCAATGTGGCGACGTTGCCCCCAGATAGCGCCAGATAGAATCCACCGGCCAGCAGCGCCGCAATGGCGGCGAATTTGCGGATCGGCATGCGGTCAGCCAGTCCGGGGACAAGCGCCAGCATGGCCCGCAGCGCAGCAAAGACAAAGCCCGCAAGCAGCCCCATATGCAGACCCGAGATTGCCAGTAGGTGCGCCAGATTGGCCCCGCGCAAATCGGCAAGGGTGGCGGCGCTAATGGCAGAGCGGTCTCCGGTGGTGATGGCCGCGGCAAAGGCCCCCGCCTCACCGGGCATCAAGCCCCGCACCCGCGCCGCAATCCGTCCGCGCAGCCGGGTAATCGCCAGCTCTGTGCCGTCGGGGGCCGGAGAGATAAGCAGCACCGGCGCGCGCGTGTAGCCCACAGCGCCCAGCCTGTCATACCAGGCCATGCGGCGAAAATCGAAGCCTCCGGGCTCCACCGGCCCTTCCGGCGGGCCGAGAAACGCCGTCATGGCAAGGCGTTGACCCGGCGCCGGGGTGACAAATCCCTGATCGCCCAGCAGCGAGATACGCACATGAACGGGGCGTTTTTCCAAGGCGACACGATCCAGCCGGACCTGATCGAGGGTCAGGCGGATGGCTTCAGAGGCAGAACGATCAATCCGGATCACCCGGCCTTCCACCGCGCCGTAATAGCGAAAGCCCAAAACCGGGGCGCGGGTCAACTCGGTGCGCAGACCTGCCAGAAGCATCCCGGCGATGACCAGCGCCAGCCCCGCTACGGCGAATGAAAAGCCCGCCTGCCCACCTCGACGCAGCCCCGACGCCAGCGCAATGAGCATCAGCATGGCTGCGACAAGCCCGATCCAGAGCGCGCTTCCCGGTTCCCGCGAAAGTGAAAAATACCAGCCGATCCCGCCCGCCAGACAGATCGGAGCAAAGAGCATAAGCCGCCCGTTCAGCGCTTCCAGCCGGGCGGAAAGGGCCGCCAGTGGGGTCACACTTGTTCTCAGCCTCCCCAGCGTCTAGACACCGAGATCAAGCCTAGCTCAATCATGGTTGCCAAAAGGTTAATTCCCCAATGTCCGACACTCCCGTGGTCACCCGCATCGCTCCTTCGCCGACCGGCTATATGCATATCGGCACCGCCCGCACGGCGCTGTTCAACTGGCTCTATGCGCGTGGGCGCGGGGGCAAGTTTCTGCTGCGCATCGAAGATACCGACCGCGCGCGTTCGACTCCGGAAGCCACCGCCGCAATCTATGAGGGGATGAAATGGCTCGGGCTCGATTATGATGACGAGCCGGTCAGCCAGTTTGAACGGGCCGACCGCCATGCAGAAGTGGCGCGCGAGATGCTGGCGGCGGGTCATGCCTACAAATGCTTTGCCACGCAGGACGAGATTGCGGCCTTCCGTGAAGAAGCCCGTGCCGAAGGCCGCTCGACGCTCTATCACAGCCCCTGGCGCGATGCCGATCAGGCCAGCCTGCCCGACGCCCCCTATGTGATCCGGCTGAAAGCCCCGCGCGACGGCGTGACGGTGATCAAGGATCAGGTGCAGGGCGATGTGACGATCAAGAACCAGACGCTGGACGACATGATCCTGTTACGCTCGGATGGCACACCCACCTATATGCTCGCTGTTGTAGTCGATGACCATGATATGGGCGTCACCCATGTGATCCGGGGCGATGACCACCTGAACAATACCGCTCGGCAAATGCCGATCTATGCCGCCATGGGCTGGCCGCTGCCGGTCTATGCCCATATCCCGCTGATCCACGGGCCGGATGGCAAGAAACTGTCGAAACGCCACGGCGCGCTCGGAGTCGAGGAATATCGCGCCATGGGCTATCCGGCGGCAGCGATGCGGAACTATCTGGCGCGCCTTGGCTGGAGCCACGGCGATGACGAATTTTTTACCGACGATCAGGCCAAGGAATGGTTCGATTTCGGCGGTATTGGCAAAGGTGCATCGCGGTTTGACTTCAAAAAGCTCGATCACCTGTCGGGCCAGCATATTGCCGCGACCGATGACGAAGCACTCGTTATGCAAGTGCAGGATTATCTGGCTGCAGCTGATCGCCCGGCGCTCGACGCAACGGAACTTGCGGCGCTAACATCGGCCATGTCGCTGGTGAAACAGGGTGCAAAAACCCTGCCGCAACTGCTTGAAAAAGCGCATTTCATCCTCACATCCCGTCCTATCGAGGCGGATGAGAAATCCGCCAAGGCGCTGGATGATGTATCCCGTGGTATACTGAGTGAATTGACGCCGCAGCTGCAAACTGCTAGCTGGGACCGCAACACGCTGGAGGAGATCCTCAACAAACTCGCTGAGGATCATGACACCAAGTTCGGCAAGCTGGCCGCGCCGCTGCGCGCAGCCCTTGCAGGACGGGCCGCAACGCCCAGTGTTTTCGATATGATGCTGCTTCTCGGGCGCGATGAAACCATTGCCCGCCTTGAGGATGCTGCAGCTTAACCGCCCCCCCTGCCGGGACGGGCCTTTTTGAAAGGGATGTGTATGCCAAACCAGACGGGAACTGCAAAACTCAGCTTCGGTGATAAAGAGCTTGAGCTGCCGATGTATTCGCCTGTGGCCGGTCCGGATGTGATCGACATTACCAAACTCTATGCCCAGGGCGACGTGTTCACTCATGATCCGGGTTTCACCTCGACATCGAGCTGCGAAAGCACCATCACCTTTATCGATGGCGACAAGGGCGAGCTGCTGTATCGTGGCTATCCGATCAATCAGCTGGCAGAGAAATCGCATTTTCTCGAAGTCTGCTACCTGCTGCTTTACGGGGAGCTGCCGACCGCTGAAAAGCTTGAAGCCTTTGAGTTCCGTGTTACCCGCCACACGATGGTGCATGAGCAACTGACCAAGTTCTTCTCGGGCTATCGTCGCGACGCGCACCCGATGGCAACGATGGTTGGCGTGGTCGGGGCTCTGTCGGCCTTCTATCACGACTCGCTCGACATCAACGATCCGTGGCAGCGTGAAGTGGCCGCCGTGCGGATGATCGCGAAAATGCCGACGATCACCGCGATGGCCTATAAATACGCGGTGGGCCAGCCCTTCGTTTATCCGAAGAACTCGCTCGATTACGCCTCGAACTTCCTTCACATGTGCTTCTCGGTTCCGGCTGAGGATTACGAAGTGAACCCGATCCTGGCCCGCGCCATGGACCGGATCTTCACCCTGCATGCCGATCACGAACAGAACGCCTCGACCTCGACCGTGCGTCTGGCGGGCAGCTCGGGCGCCAACCCGTTTGCCTGTATCGCCGCCGGTATTGCCTGTCTCTGGGGCCCGGCCCATGGCGGCGCCAACCAGGCTTGCCTGGAAATGCTGAAAGAAATCGGCACGGTTGACCGCATTCCGGAATACATCGCCAAGGCCAAAGACAAGAACGATCCGTTCCGTCTGATGGGCTTTGGGCATCGGGTTTACAAAAACTTCGACCCGCGCGCCAAAGTGATGAAGGAATCGGCCGACGAGGTGCTGGAACTGCTCGGGATCGAAGACAACCCGACCCTGCAGGTGGCGAAAGAACTCGAACGGATCGCGCTGGAAGACGAGTATTTCGTCTCGAAGAAGCTCTACCCGAATGTGGACTTCTATTCCGGCATCATTCTGGAAGCGATGGGCTTCCCGACTTCGATGTTCACCCCGATCTTTGCGCTGGCGCGCACCGTGGGCTGGATTTCGCAGTGGAAAGAAATGCTTGGCGATCCGAAACAGAAAATCGGCCGTCCGCGTCAGCTTTATATCGGCGAACCCTATCGCGATTACGTGGATGTGGAACAGCGCGGCTAAGCGCTCCGACCCAGCAAATAGAGGCCGCCCTTCGGGGCGGTCTTTTTGTTTGTGGGGATGGTTTGTGTACGAGGGTAGCGGCAGTCGGCCTACGCTCGAAGCAGAGCCGTAGCCCCCTCAGCTTTCCGCTTTCATCTGCCAGCGGCCAGTTTCCTGGCTCCAGTATTTCGCCTTGCAGCCCGCCCCGGTGAGGGCGCGCCATTGGTCGCGGGCCACCTGCACAGCCGCAGGATCATTGCCATCAAACAGCACCATGATCCGTTCCATCGCGCCCACTTCCTCGGGCGTCACATCCGCGCCGTCAATTGAAACCAGACAGTTGGCCTCATTCGCAGGTGCGTCGCTGGTCAGCAGCACCGGCTGATCGGCATCATGCGGGCCACCGGCGCGGCCATGGGGCAGGAAGCTTTCATCACCGATCAGCCAAAGCCGTTGATCGAGCCAGTCGAGCCGCCCTGCATCGGGCCCGCGCACGGCCACACGCCACCCCGCCTCAAGCGATTTGCCCAGAAGCACAGGCAAAGTCGCCTCAAGCGGAGTTTCGGTCATGTGATAGAAATAGGCCTCGCCCATGATCCGTCAGCCTTTGCCTCAGCTTTCGTATGCGTCGCGCACCAACCGGTCGAGCGTGCGCACGCCCCAACCCGTCGCGCCTTTCGGGGCCAGCGTGCTGTCGCTGTCGAGCAGGGCAACCCCGGCGATATCCAGATGGATCCACGGGGTTTCGTCTTTCACGAAGCGTTTCAGAAACTGCGCGGCGGTGATCGATCCGGCGGCACGGCCACCGACATTCTTCACATCCGCAATGCGCGATTTGAGCTGCTTGTCATAGCCATCACCCAGCGGCATCCGCCAGAACCCTTCACCTTCGCCATCGGCGGCTCTCAGGAAGTCTTTGGCAAGATCGTCATTATTCGAGAAAACGCCCGCATTTTCATGGCCTAGCCCGATAATGATCGCGCCGGTCAGGGTGGCAAGGTCGATCATCGCGGCGGGCTTAAAGCGGTCCTGCGCATACCACATCACATCGCAGAGCACGAGCCGACCTTCGGCATCGGTATTGATCACCTCAATCGTGTCGCCCTTCATCGAGCGCACCACATCGCCGGGGCGCTGCGCATTGCTGCCGGGCATATTTTCCACCAGCCCGATCAGGCCCACCACATTAGCGGCGGCTTTGCGCATGGCGAGGGTTTTCATCACCCCGACCACAGTGCCCGCGCCGCCCATATCCATGGTCATGTCTTCCATGCCCGCGGCCGGTTTCAGGCTGATCCCACCGGTATCGAACACCACACCCTTGCCGACCAGCGCCAGCGGAGCCGCATCTTTCGCGCCGCCATTCCACTGCATCACCACCACTTTCGAGGGGCTGTCAGAGCCCTGCCCGACCCCCAAGAGTGCACGCATCCCGAGCTTCTCCAGCTCGTCTTCTTCCAGCACCTCGACCGTTACACCAAGATCAGCCAGCGCTTGCGCACGGGCGGCAAATTCCGTCGTTGTCAGCACATTGGCCGGTTCATTGACCAGATCGCGGGTCATGAACACGCCTTGGGCCACCGCAATCAGGTTTTCAGCCTCGGCGCTCAGCTCTTCAGGTTTCGAAACCGCAAAGACCAGGCTGCCTTCGCTGGCTTCATCGTCATCATCGGCGGATTTGTGATCCTTGAAATCATAGCCGCGCAGCATCGCGCCCAGCACGATCTCGGTCAGATGTCGATGCGCGCCCGCCAGCACCAGCACCTCTTTGCCCAGCCCGGCTTTGCCAATGGCGGCACCGATTTTCCGCGCTGTATCATGGTCAAGCTTGCGGTCGGTTTTGATCACCTGCACCGCTTCCGCTGCCATCCCGGCGGGCCAGGCCATTTCGACCGCATCGCCGGTTTTGGCCTTGGCAAAGGCTTTGCTTTCCAGCAGCCGCCCCAGCGCGCCTTTGGTCAGCCTATTGATCCGCCGCGCGCCCTTATCGAGCCGCTCGGCACCCTCAGCCAGCACCACCACGCGCCCTTCGACACTGGCAAGCTGGTCAATATCGAGCGCAACAAAACTGGGGGCGGTAATCTCGGTCATCTGGGTCTCCTGAGTTCACTGACAGCCCGGGCCGATGGGCCTCCGGGCATGATTGCTGCGACCCTATCCGGGCCTCTGAGGGATGACCAGCCCCTGATCAGACCGCCCCAAGGGCAAGCGATTTGCCTCTGCGATGCCACAGGGCGCGAATTCCCCCTCGCGCCCTGCCCGATCCGGCGTTAATGTAGCCGCGAACCGGGGGGGAACCCGGCATCTGTGATGCATGGAAGAAAGAGCTGGGGATGAAGATGAGCAAAACGGCAGCGGTGATTGGCGGTCTTGTTGATGCGGGCAAAGCGCTCGGCCTGAGCATGGCCATTCTTATCGGTGCGGGTGGGCTCAGCGCAGCCTACGCGCAAAGCCAGTTCAGCCCCGCGATCACCGTCGATGGCATGGTGATCACCAAATACGAGCTGGATCAGCGCACGGCCTTTCTGACCACGCTGCGCGCCCCGGGCGATGTCCGTACTCTGGCCCGCGACCAGCTGATCAACGAAGCCATTGAGATGCGCGAAGCCGAAAAGGCCGGAATCACACCGAGTGCGGACGATATCCAAACCGGGATGGAAGACTTCGTTGCCCGTGGCGGCTTGAGTGTCGAAAAATTCCTGCAATTGATCGCGCAAAATGGCGTTGCCGAGCAAAGCTTCCGCGATTTTGTCACTGCCGGGGTCACCTGGCGCGACTATGTGCGTGCCACTTTCGGCCCGCAAGCCAAAGTCAGCCGTACCGAAGTGCGGCAAGCCATGGCGGAATCGGTAACTCCCGCCGGGCTGCGTGTGCTGTTGAGCGAGATCGTTCTGCCTGCTGGCGACCCCGCAACCCGCAAAGCCTCGATGGCGCGGGCGGAGCGGCTGACCGGGCTGGACGAAGACGAATTTACCTATGCGGCCTCGCGGTTTTCCACCGCCTCCAGCCGTAACAATGGCGGTGCGATGAACTGGACCGATGTGAAAGCCCTGCCCGGCAATGTGGCTGCGGCTGTCAGCGGGTTGCAACCGGGGCAAACCAGCCGGGTGCTGGCCGGTGCTGACGACATTCGCATCTATTTCATGCGCGACCGTGAACAAGTGTCGGGTGCCAAACCGCAGACCGTGGTGGAATATGCCGCGCTGCTGCTGCCCGGCGGGCAAAGCGATTCCAACCGCGCCGAGGCCGCCCGCATCCGCAAACGCGCGCTGCAATGCGATGATCTCTACCCGATTGCCCGGGGCCTGCCGCCGGAGCAGCTGGTGCGCGAAACCCTGCCGGAAGCTCTGCTGCCCGCGACCTATGCGAGCGAGTTGGCCCGGCTTGACCCCGGCGAGATTTCTTCGAACGCCACCACCGCCTCCGGTGCCATGGCCATCGTGATGCTGTGTGCGCGTGGCAATGAGCTGCCGCGTTCGGTGACCGAAGATCAGATCGCCAAATCGGTGCAGAACAACCGCATTGGCACCATGGCGCAGGCCTTCCTCGACCGGCAACGCGCCAATGCCCGCATTGAATATCTGAACTGATGACAGCTTTGCCGATTGCCCTCTCGGCGGGTGAACCCGCCGGGATCGGGCCGGAACTGGCCGCCAAAGCCTGGGCTGCGCTGAAGGATGAGCTGAGCTTTTTCCTGATCGGCGATCCCGCGCATCTGCCTGCCGGAACCCCGCATGCACTGATTAAAGACCCTGCCGAGGCGCAATCCGCCATGGCGCAGGGCCTACCTGTTCTGGCCCGCGATTTCGGTGCGCCGGTCACGCCGGGCGTCGCCAATCCTGCCCATGCCGCGCATGTGATCGAGGCGATCCGCGAAGGTGTTGCGCTGGTTCAGGCGGGTCGCGCCGCGGCGCTGACAACCAATCCGATCCACAAACAGGCGCTGAAAGAAGGCGCGGGCTTTGCCTTCCCCGGCCATACGGAATTTCTCGCTCATCTGGCCGGGGTGGAAAATGTGGTGATGATGCTGGCATGCGATCAGCTTCGCGTCGTGCCCGTCACCATTCATATTGCCCTCGCTGCTGTGCCCGGCGCGCTGACACCCGAGCTTTTGTCCGAAACCATCCGCATCACACATAAGGCCCTGTCGCAACAAGGTATTCCCGCGCCGCGTCTGGCTGTGGCGGGGCTGAACCCACATGCTGGCGAAGGCGGGCATATGGGGCGCGAAGAGATCGAGATGATCATTCCTGTGCTGGATGATCTGCGCCGCGAAGGGCTGGATATTGCCGGTCCGCTGCCCGCCGATACGATGTTCCACCCCGCTGCCCGCGCCCGCTATGATGTCGCGATCTGCATGTATCACGATCAGGCGTTGATCCCGATCAAGACGCTGGATTTCTCCGGCGGGGTGAATGTCACCCTTGGGCTGGGCTTTACCCGCACCTCGCCCGATCACGGCACCGCGTTTGATATTGCCGGGCTTGGCAAGGCCGATCCCGCCTCGCTGATCGCGGCCCTGCGCATGGCCCGGGATATGAGTGCCAAGGAGACTGGCCGATGACCACTTATGACGGGCTGCCGCCGCTGCGCGACGTGATCGCCACGCATGACATGAAAGCGAAGAAAGCGCTCGGGCAGAACTTTTTGCTCGATCTCAACCTGACCGCTAAGATCGCGCGGCAGGCGGGTGATCTGAGTGATTGTGATGTGCTTGAGGTTGGCCCCGGCCCCGGCGGGCTGACCCGTGGTCTGCTGGCTGAAGGTGCGCGCCGGGTGCTGGCGATTGAGAAAGACAGCCGCGCACTGGGGCCGCTGAGCGAAATCTCGGCGCATTATCCCGGGCGGCTTGAGGTTATGAACGCCGATGCGCTGGAGGTTGATGCTCGCGCCCATCTGACCCCGCCAATCCGGGTGGTGGCCAACCTGCCCTATAATGTCGGCACCGAGCTCTTGGTGCGCTGGCTGACCCCTGCCGACTGGCCGCCCTATTGGCAGAGCCTGACACTGATGTTCCAAAAAGAAGTGGCCCAGCGGATCGTCGCGCAGCCGGGGTCGAAAGCCTATGGGCGGCTCGCGATCCTCGCGCAATGGCGCTGCGATGTAAGGATCGTCATGGAGCTGCCCCCCGAAGCCTTTACCCCACCGCCAAAAATCCATTCGGCCGTAGTGCATCTGACCGCCCTGCCCGAACCACGCTTTCCGGCGGATGCGGCGATGCTGCAAAAGCTCACCGCCACGGCCTTTCAGCAACGCCGCAAAATGCTGCGCGCCTCGCTGAAGGGGCTGCATCCCGAGATCGGGACGGTGCTGGAAAGCGTCGGAATCAAGCCTACCTCGCGGGCCGAAGAAGTCAGCGTAGAAGGCTTTTGTGCACTCTCCCAGGCGCTTCAGGCGGCTCGGTAAAACGGTTAACTGCTGATTGCGCGACAAACCCAAGGGTTTTCAGAAAACCCTTGGGAAGCCTTTTCAGAAAAGGCTTCCTCCCCCGTGCAAATTTCAGAACAAGCTGAGCTGATTGCCCCTACGAAACGGGATGCGAAACAGGTCTGTGCGCAATTCATGATCCCCGGTCGAAAGGCCAAACCGTCGCGTGGCGAGCTGAAAACGCTGGCCGACAAGCTCAGCATAATGCCCTTCGCCGCGCATCCGGTGAAACCACTCGGCGCTGTATTCCTCGCCGCGATGCATCTCGCGCAGCCGCGCCATGATCCGGCCCGCACGATCCGGGAAATGCTCGCCCAGCCAATCCTGAAACAGCGGCGAAACCTCTCGCGGCAGGCGCAGCATGATCCAGGAGGCCATGCGCGCACCAGCCTCGGCCCCGGCTTCAAGGATCGCTTCCAGCTCCGGGTCGGTCAGCGCCGGGATCATCGGGGCGGCCATCACCCGCACCGGCACCCCTGCCTCGCTCAGCGCCCGGATCGCCGCCAAACGGCGCGCCGGTGTGGGCACGCGCGGCTCCATGGCCCGGGCCAGTTTCGCGTCCAGCGTGGTGACGGAAACGCCCACCTGCACCAGATCCAGCGCCGCCATATCCGACAGAATATCCAGATCCCGCCCGATCAGCGCCCCCTTGGTTACAATCGCCACCGGGTGACGAAACTCCCACAGCACTTCCAGCACCTCACGCATCAGCCGGGCGGATTTCTCCAGCGGCTGATAGGGGTCGGTATTGCTGCCAATCGCCAGCACCGCAGGCCGGTAGCTCTTGCGACGCAGCTCCCGATCCAGCACCTCGGCAATCCCCGGCTTCATCACCAGACGGGTCTCGAAATCCAGCCCCGGCGACAGGCCCAGATAGGCATGGCTGGGGCGGGCAAAACAATAGATGCAACCATGCTCGCACCCCCGATACGGGTTCAATGACCGGTCAAAGGGCAGATCTGGGGATTTGTTGCGGGTGATGGCCGATCGCGGTCGCTCCTGGCTGACCTCCGTGCGCAGAATGGGCAGGTCCTCTTCGATCTCCCAGCCATCAGAAATTGCCACTCGGCCATAGCGTTCGAACCGACCGGAATCATTGCTGGAAGCGGCACGTCCAGGTCGAATTTCTCGCTTAAGATGTGTGATTTCGTCGCAATCCATCCCGAAAAGATGGAACATTTAGGGAACATATGCAATCATCTCATGTCGCAGATGAAAAACTTTTGCTCACACTCCAGTGAATCCCACGGTATACGTCGTCCAATAGTCATTCCATGTCGCAAACCGGCCAGTGGTTTTGCTTCAAAATGGCGAAATGAACGCGAAGTAAACCGCCGGGCCCCGCCCGCGAACGAAGGATGTGCCGCATGTCGGATGAAGAAGACGACCTGATCCTCTCCGAGCTCAACGACGAAGAGCTTGTGCAGCAGATGCATGACGACCTCTACGATGGGATGAAAGACGAAATCGAAGAGGCCACCCAGATCCTGCTCGACCGGGGTTGGGAACCGTACAAAGTTCTGACCGAAGGTCTGGTTGCCGGGATGCAAATCGTCGGCGTCGATTTCCGCGACGGTATCCTGTTTGTGCCGGAAGTGCTTCTGGCCGCCAACTCGATGAAAGCCGGCATGGCGATCCTGAAACCGCTGCTGGCCGAAAGCGACTCGCCGCGCATGGGCAAAATGGTCATCGGCACGGTGAAAGGCGATATTCACGACATCGGCAAAAACCTCGTCTCGATGATGATGGAAGGCGCCGGCTTCGAAGTGGTCGATATCGGCATCAACAACCCGGTCGAGAACTATCTCGAAGCGCTGGAAAACGAAAAGCCCGATATCCTCGGCATGTCGGCCCTGCTGACCACCACCATGCCCTACATGAAAGTGGTGATCGACGAGATGGCCAATCAGGGCATCCGTGATGATTACATCGTGCTGGTCGGCGGCGCGCCACTGAACGAAGAATTTGGCAAAGCCATTGGTGCTGACGGCTATTGCCGCGATGCCGCCGTGGCGGTGGACATGGCGAAAGAATTCGTCGCCCGCCGTCACAACCAGATGGCCTGAGCCTGATACGATATGAACTGGAACCGGGGGCCGCGTGCCCCCGTTTTCATGTCTGAGGCCCAGATCCCGCCGCGCCGGGTCTTTACCTTTCCCGCACAAGACATATCTGATTGGCAGGAGGGCCCTATGCCGATACTGCGCTATATCTTTCTGATCTCTTTGGTGATCCTCGCCGGGGGTGGTACGATCTGGGTTGCCTATGCCGCCGCCATGGCAGGCCAGCTCAGCGCTCAGGTGTTGATGACGGTCATGCCGCTGGCAATGGTAGCAGCCTTGGCGTTGCGCTCGCTCACCGGGCGCAAAAGCTGACCCTTGCACCGGTCCCTATTGGGCCGCAGATTCGCACAGGAGGTGCGTCATGCCGCTGGACAGACTCGTATTGATCATCATCGCCCTGCTTGCCGGGATCGGCATTGTCATCTGGCTGGGGGCGGTTGTCGTTTCTGCTCTCGCCACCCCGGTGGGCTGGCTGGCTCTGCTGCCTGCGGCCCTGCTGCTCTACATCCTCTGGCGGGTGATCTCGGAACGTCTGAGCAACAGCGATGACGACCATTATGACAGGATTGAAAAGTGATGCTGATACTGAACACGGATACGGTGCCGGGCAAAGAGATTGAAGCCATCGGGCTGGTGCGCGGCTCAACGGTGCGGGCCAAGCATATCGGCTCGGATATCGTGGCGGGCCTGCGCAATATCGTCGGTGGCGAGATCAAGGAATACGCCGCCCTGCTCGCTGGCGCCCGCGAACAGGCGCTGGACCGGATGATCGACGAAGCCCGCAATCTGGGCGCCGATGCAGTGGTGGCGGTGCGGTTTGAAACCTCGACCATCACCCAGGCGGCCTCGGAAATTCTCGCCTATGGCACGGCGGTGAAAGTGAAATGAACAAGACCGAGACGGCAGAGCAGGCCCCGGGCACCGACCGGGTTCTGGTGATCGGCTGCGGTGCGCTTGCGCGTGAGCTGATGATGGTGGTCGAGGCCAATGGGCTGGGCCATGTCGATGTCACCTGCCTGCCCGCGATCCTGCACAGCACCCCCGACCGCATTGCCCCGATGCTCGACGAGGCGATCCAACGCCATAGCGAAAATTACGCGCGGATTTTCGTGGGCTATGCCGATTGCGGCTCAGGCGGCGAGATCGCCAAGATCTGCGCCGCGCATGGGGTCGAGATGCTGGAAGGGCCGCATTGCTACAGCTTCTTTGAGGGCAACGAGCTGTTTGCCACGCGCGATGAAGCCACGGCCTTTTACCTGACCGACTTTCTCGCCCGGCAATTCGAAAGCTTCGTGATCAAGCCGCTGGGCCTCGACCGCCATCCGGAGCTGATGAGCATCTATTTCGGCAATTACGAAAAGCTGGTCTATCTGGCGCAGATCGAGGATCCAGAGCTGGATGAAAAGGCAATGCAGGCTGCCGAGACGCTGGGCCTTGCCTTTGAACGCCGCGTGACCGGGTTCGGCGACCTCGCCCCGACGATTAGCGCGCTATAGTTGGGAAGCATCCGGAAGGTCGAAAGTGTAGCGCGGTAGAGCAGCTTTCCGCCCGGACCCGCCGGGCAGCGCCCGACCTCCCCCCCGGAGGGCGCTTTGTTGTCACCATTCACCGCACAACGGGCATGACTGCTCACCGCACAACGGGCATGACTGCTGTCAACCCTACGACCAGAAGCACAGCCAATATAGCGCCCACCACGTCGGGCGCTTCCCGGCTCACCTAAAGTGCCTGCGGTTAGACCGTAGGCCGGGCTTAAGCCCGGCACCATAGCGCGCCCCAGCCCTCAGGCGGATGCCTCCTCCGCCAGCTTACGAATGCGTTCGACCATAGCGCGCAGCCCGTTGGAGCGTTGTCCCGAAAGGTGTTCCTGAAGCTTCAGCCGACCCAGCTCGGCCTGCGCGTCAGTCGCGAGCACTTCGGCCAGCGTCAGCCCGTTAAACAGCGCGCCCAGCACCGCGATGATGCCGCGCACGATCAGCCCGTCAGAATCGCCGTCGAAATGAAACACGCCGTCTTCCACACGCGGCACCAGCCAGACCTGCGAGGCGCAGCCATCCACCTTGGTGGCGGGCACTTTCAGCGCCTCATCCAGCCCCGGCATCTGTTTGCCCATGTCGATCACCATCGCATAGCGATCTTCCCAGTCGTCGAGAAACTCGAAATCCTCAACAATCGCTTCAAAGGCCTCTGTCGCCATCACGTCTCTCCTTGTTCCCCACCCACGTAGGAAACGACGGCGAAAAGGTCCAGCCCGCATATGCCGGGTTTTCAAACCTCGCGACCTGCGCTAGTCAGGATCAGGACTATCGGGGGAAGAACATGACGGGTCGTATTCTAGCTGCGCTTAGCCTTGTACTTGGCCTTGCTGCCTGTGACAGCGGTATCAATCTGAACCCGTTCACCTGGTTCGGCGGGTCGACTGACGAAAAGCTGGTTGCGGTCGAGCCTTCCGGCGGCTGGCCCACGGGTGAAGACCCGCGTGAATTGGTCGCACAGATCACCGCGCTCAGCGTTGACCGCACCACGGCAGGCGCAATCGTGCACGCCACAGGCCTGCCGCCCAAGATTGGCTATTGGGAAGCCGAGCTGGTGGCCGAGAATGACGGCGAGCCGGTCGACGGGGTCGTCACCTATCGTTTCCACGTCTGGTCGCCGCTTTGGGAGCAAGGCACCGGATCAGAATATGCGCGCAGCATCGATGCGGGCGCCTTCATCTCTGACCGGGATCTGCCCGATGTGCGCCAGATCCGGGTGATCGGTGCACAAAACGCCATGACGGTGCGGCGCTGAACGCTGCAAATTCCGGCTCTAAAATGAAACAGGCGCCCCGGATCATCGGCGGCGCCTGATTTTTTTGGGGATGCGCGAGCTTTACAGCTCGATCACCTTCACATGCTGACCCTTGGCCGACAGCGCCAGCTTGCCGTCGCAAAGCCGCAGCGCATCATCGCCAAACACTTTTGCTCGCCAGCCTTTCAGCGCCGGAACATCCCGCTGGCCCGCCGCGATCAGATCGAGGTCAGCCGCCGAAGCGATCAGCTTCTGCGCCACCTTGGTATCTTCCGAGCGCGCCTTCAGCAGCACCCGCAGCAGATCGGCAAGCGCCGGGTTCACCTGCAGCTTGTCACGGCCATTGGGCTGCGGCTGCGGCACCTTATCCTGCGCCATCTCCAGCCCGGCCTTCACCGCGGCCAGAATACCATCGGCAATCTCGCCCTTGCGAGCTTCACGCAGCAGCAGGCGCGAGCGCCCGAGATCTTTCATATCGGCAGGTTTGGTCGAAGCCAGCTCCAGCAGCGCGTCATCCTTATACACCCGCGAGCGCGGCACATTGCGGCTTTGGGCATAGGCTTCGCGGAACCGCGCCAACTCTTTCACCACCGCCAGGAACCGGCCCGAATTGGTGCGGGTCTTCACCCGCATCCAGGCATCTTCCGGCTCCACCCGGTAAGTGGCCGGATCGGTCAGCACGCCCAGCTCTTCCTGCACCCAGGCTTCGCGCCCGGTCTCGTCCAGTTCAGCGGCCAGCGCCTCATAAACATCGCGCAGATGGGTCACATCGGCCAGCGCATAGGTTTTCTGCTGATCGGTCAGCGGACGACGCGACCAATCGGTAAACCGCGAGCTTTTGTCGATCTGGGTGCGGGCGATTTTGCGCACCAGCGTCTCATAGCCCACCTGATCGCCATAGCCGCAAACCATCGCCGCGACCTGCGTATCAAACAGCGGAACCGGGATCAGCCCGGCATCGACATAGAAAATCTCAAGATCCTGCCGCGCGGCGTGGAACACCTTCACCACATTTTCATTGCGGAACAGCTCGTAAAGCGGCTCCAGCGAAATGCCATCCGCCAGCGGGTCGACGAGTACCGCATCATCCTTGCCATCTCCGGCAAAGGCGACCTGCACAAGGCAAAGCTTGGAATAATAAGTACGCTCGCGCAGAAACTCGGTATCGACGGTCACATAAGGGTACTCAGCGGCCCGGCTGCAAAATTCCGCCAGTTCCTCGGTCGTGGTGATGGTAATCATGCTCGTCTTCTTGTTTTCAGCTCTTGCGCGCGTTCGGCAAGCTGTATCGGGAAATTCCGCGAATTGAAAGAGTTTGCGCCGGATGGCCGGATCAGGGCAGGCTGACCGGTGTGCGGTCGCCACAGGCGAAACGCCGCAGCACTTCGGGGTAAAGCTTGTGTTCCCAGACCAGCACCTTGGCGGCGAGGCTGTCAGGCGTCTCGCCCGGCTCAATCGCCACCCGCGCTTGTCCAAGCACCGGCCCGCCATCCAGCTCGGCCGTGGCCTCATGCACCGAACACCCGGCCTCATCATCGCCTGCGTCAATGGCGCGCTGATGGGTGTGCAGCCCCTTGTATTTCGGCAGCAGTGAGGGATGGATGTTCAGCATCTTCCCGGCCCAGTGCCCGGTAAACTCGGGGGTCAGAATGCGCATGAACCCGGCCAGACAGATGATATCCGGCTGCGCCTCTTCCAGCACCCGGGTCAGCTCAGCTTCAAACGCGGCGCGATCCTTGCCATAGGGGCGGTGATCGACCACCGCAGTGGCAATGCCCATCGCCTCGGCCTTCGCCAACCCGCCCGCCTCGGGATCATTTGCCAGCACCAGCGCCGGGCGCGCCGGGAAATCCCCCTGCATCGCCTCGGCCAGCGCCACCATATTCGACCCCGATCCGGAAATCAGGATGGCGACACGCTTGGTCACATCAGATCCCCGATATAGCGCAGCCCGGCTTCCGGCTGGATCACCCCGATCTGATACACCGTCTCGCCAGCGGCTTCCAAAGCGGCGCGCACGGCGGGCAGCGCCTGCGGATCGACCGACAGGATCATGCCGATCCCGCAGTTGAAGGTTTTCAGCATTTCCGCCTGCGACATACCGCCGGTTTCGGCCAGCCATTTGAACACCGGGGGTAGATCCCACTCATCCAAATCAATCAGCGCGCCCAGTTCTTCGGGCAGCACGCGCGGCAGGTTTTCGGTCAGCCCGCCGCCGGTGATATGGGCGAGCGCATGCACGCCCCCTGCCCTGATCGCATCGAGCGCAGGCACGACGTAAAGCCGCGTCGGCGCCAGCAGCGCTTCACCCAGCGAACCCTCGGCCCAGGGGCAATCGGCATCCCAGCCCAGCCCGGAGACCTCAACCAGCTTGCGCACGAGGCTGTAGCCGTTGGAGTGCACGCCGTTCGAGGCCAGCCCCAGCAGCACATCGCCCTCGGCCACGCCCGCAGGCAGTACGTTGCCACGTTCCATCGCACCCACGGCAAAGCCCGCAAGGTCGAAATCGCCCGCCTCATACATGCCCGGCATCTCGGCCGTTTCACCGCCGATCAAGGCACAGCGCGATTGCACGCAGCCTTCGGCAATGCCTTCCACCACAGCCGCAGCCTCTTCGACCTCAAGTTTGCCCGTGGCAAAATAGTCGAGAAAAAACAGCGGCTCAGCGCCCTGACAAACCAGATCGTTCACGCACATGGCAACCAGATCGACCCCCACCGTGGCAACATTTCCGGTATCAATGGCGATGCGCAGCTTGGTGCCAACGCCATCGGTGGCGGCAACCAGAATGGGATCGCTATAGCCCGCAGCTTTCAGATCGAACAGCGCGCCGAAGCCACCAAGCCCGGCCATAACTCCAGGCCGGTTTGACCGTTTCGCCGCCGGTTTGATCCGCTCCACCAGATCATTGCCCGCATCAATATCCACGCCCGCGTCGGCATAGGTGATTCCGTTCTTTCCGTCGGTCATGATGGTCCCCGTTTTGCTTGGGGGTGCTTTACGCCAGAGGCCGAGCAAAAGAAAGCCCCGCGCGGCCTCTGGCAATGCGTTTTCTCAGGCGCCAAACTGGCGCGGGGCCTGAATATAGCGATAGACGCCACCATCGCGTTCGACATGGCCCATGGCCGGGAAATCGAGATGCATCCCGGCCACCATGGTGCCCGTGGCCGCCGCTTCGTCGAGCACCCGCCAGCGGGTGGCGCGCGCCGCCACCGGATCGGTATCAAAGGCCACGGTCCAGTCAGGCTGGGCAAATTGGTAGACGGGCGTATGGATCACATCGCCCCAGATGATCAGGCTTTCGCCGCCCGAGGTCACGCGCAGCCCCATATGACCCGGCGTATGCCCCGCCATCGGCACCGCCGTCACGCCGGGCGCAATTTCGGTTTCGCGGGCAATATCAAGCATCTCGCGCTGCTCGGCATAGGGGGCGAGCATCATCCGCGCCGCGCCATAGGCACGCTGCATCTGCTCGCCCAGCTTCGGCAGAACCGCGTCATCGTGGAAATGGTCCCACTCCGCCTCGGCCGCGATCATCTGCGCCTTGGGCAACAGCCGCGTCGGCCCGTCCTCGCCCAGGGCGGTCAGCCCGCCTAGGTGATCGCCGTGGAAATGGGTGAGAAACACCGTATCCACCTCATACGGCGTCACCCCGGCCAGGCCGAGGCTCTGATGCCAGGCACCCACGGTCGGGGCCAGAAAGCCCGGCGCACCGGTATCGACGGCAATCACCCGCCCGCCCGTGCGGATCAGGTAGCCGTTGACGCAGAGCACCATGCTTTCGGCATCATGTTTGCGATAGGCGCGTGCGGCGGCAGCTTTGCCCTCTTCATCGTCAAACCCCATCAGTGTGGCAGTGGGCATGGAGGAATAGCCATCCAGCAGCGCGGTAACTTCGATATCGCCGATTTTCCAACTGCGGGCTTCGGCGGGGGCTGTGGGGGCAAGCGGATTGGTCATGGTCTGTCCTTTCAGAGAAATTTGCGTTGCCCAATAGGTATTGTAATTGATCTACGCTGAAATCCGGCTATATCCTTTGATTACATATTAGGTTTACTTATGCTTTCACTGCTCCATCTGCAAAGCCTCGTCGCGGCCCTTGACCATGGCTCGTTGTCTGCGGCCGCGCGGGCGCTTGGCCTGACCCAACCGGCGGTAAGCCAACATCTGGCCCTGCTCGAAGCCGGGATTGGCCAACCGCTGCTGGAGCGGCGTCCGCGCGGGGTGGCCCCCACTGCCGCCGGGCGCGTTGCGGCCGAGCATGGGCGGCGGATGCTGGCCGAACTTGCCGCTATGCAGTTGTCGCTGGACGAGCTCTCGGGCGGGGTCAGCGGACGTTTTCGCATCACCACCACCACGCTGGTTGCGCAAAGCCTGATGCCACCGATCGTGACCCGGCTGCGCCTCGCCTTTCCCGATCTCGATGTCGAACTCGTGCCCAGCAACGAGGTGCTCGATCTGGGCAGTGAAGAAATTGACCTCGCCCTGCGTCTGGGCAGCCCCGGCGAAGGGTCTGGCCGGGTGCGCCGGATTGCCGAACTGAACGCGGTTCTGGTGGCCGCGCCCGCCTATTTCGCCACCCGCCCGCGCCCGCAAAGCCCCGAGGCGCTTTCGACGCTCGATTTCGTCGCCTTTGGCGCACGGCCCGGGCACAGCAGCGATCTGACCCTGCGCCATGGCGAGGCCAGCGTGACCGTGCCAGTGCAGCCCGCCTTTGTCGCCAAAGACCCGAACCTGCTGATCCATGCGGTTGAAACCGGGCTGGGATTTGCCACCACGCCGCTGTTTTTCGTGACTCGCCAGATCGCCGACGGGCATCTGGAACGGCTGCTACCCGACTACGAAACCGAGCCGCGCAGCCTTTACATGGTGCTGCCCGAACAGGCCCCCGACAGCACCCGCAGCCGTCTGGTCCGCGCCGCCATCCTTACCACCCTGTCCGAAACCCCCGGCATCCGCCTGACCCGCGCCGCCCGTGATGAGATCGCCACAGCGGGCTGAGCCCCGGAAGAGAGGCAGAGCCTTTCGCTCCATCCCCCCGCTTCCCGCTTGACCGCTGCTTTTGGGCAACCTAATCAAGGCGTCACGGTGGGCCTGTAGCTCAATTGGTTAGAGCAGGGCGCTCATAACGCCTTGGTTGCGGGTTCAAGTCCTGCCGGGCCTACCAGATTTCCCCACTTCTCTTCCGCACGCCCTGCCCGCCTGCTGCGCCGTCTTTCCGTGCGCTGCATGTCACGGCCCGGCAATTTCTCATCGTTACAGAAACTCCATGCAGCCGTTACCAGCGCGTCACACAGGGTTTCTAGGGTGCGGGCACTGCTCGATTCCTAACAGGACGGAAACATGAAGACGCAAATTCTCGCCACGATCCTCGCCACCACGGCCATGACGGCCCCGGCTCTGGCTCAGGATCTCACCCGTATCGCCGCTGTGCCGCTCGGCGCTGAAATCACCGGCATTTTCCTTGAAGGCAATGACCTGTTCTTCAACGCCCAGCACCCCGATTCCGAGCTTGGCAATGAATGGGCCAAAGCCACTGTTGGTGTGGTTGCCAATGCCGATTTCGCGGCGGGTGAGCTGGCTGTGCCGCAAGGCGATGCCCGCAAGATGATCACCACCACGCTGGGCGAGTATCAGATCCTCGTACAAGAAGGCGCGTTTGGTCGGATCAGCCATATCACCGGCGCTGGCAGCGAAATCAAAGTGTCGAACGACCCCGATTTCAACGCTTTCATCCCCACTGGCGATAGCGAAGGCTATCTGTTCACCAACTGGGAAGACCGTCCGGGCGGCATGAGCCGTGTGCGCATGAGCCGCGCCGAAAACGGCACCTGGAGCGTCGATGAAGCCGACGCGAAAATGCTCGACTTCTCGTCGGTTCAGGGCACCTGGGTGAACTGCTTTGGCACCCGCAGCCCCTGGAACACGCCGCTCTCGTCGGAAGAGCTGTATTTCGATGATACCGCCGATTGGAACAACCCGGGCTATGACAACATCAGCGATGTTGAGGTGCTCGAAAACTATCTCGGCACCTATCCCAACCCCTATCGCTATGGTCTGATCGTCGAGATCACCGATCCCGCCGGGCAAGCCGCCCCGGTCAAGCGTTTTGCCATGGGCCGTTACAGCCACGAAAACTCGGTGGTGATGCCGGATCAGAAAACCGTCTACCTGTCGGATGACGGCACCGGTGTGGTGTTCTTCAAATTCATCGCCGACACGGCTGGCGATCTTTCGGCTGGCACCCTGTTTGCCGCCAAGGTCACGCAGAAAACCGCACCCGGCACCGCGGCTGCTGATAGCGCGTTTGATGTGGAATGGATCAAACTGGCCCATGGCACCGAAGCCGAGATTGCATCCTGGGTTGCCGATTATGACGGCATCACCCAAGCCGATTATGCCGAGGGCAGCACCTCTTACATCACTGATGAAGAGATTGCCGCTTGGGCGGCTGGCAAGGCCGATGACGACCGCGTGGCCTTTCTGGAAAGCCGCAAAGCCGCTGCTGCCATGGGCGCCAGCGCCGAGTTTCGCAAAATGGAAGGCGTGAACATCAACGCCAAAGCCATCGAAGCAGGCCATCGTTTTGCCTATATGGCGATGTCGCAAGCCGCCAAGACCATGTCGGACGGCGAAGGCGATGTGCAGGTTGAAGCCAATAAATGCGGTGTCGTCTATCAGATGCCGATGGACGAAAACTATAACATCACCGCGATGATCCCGGCTGTGGCTGGCGGCCCCTACAATGCGGATGCCGATGGTCCCAATGCCTGCTCGGTGGATAGCATCTCGAACCCCGACAACCTTGTCGTGCTCGACAATGGCGACGTGGTGATCGGTGAAGACACCGGCTATCATGAGAACAACATGATGTGGCTCTACAAACCGACCATGTAAGCGACCCGCTGATCGAAACATGAGAGGGCGCGGGGTTCTGCGCCCTCTTTCTTTTGCACGACTATCTTTGCGCGGCTTACCTGCCCCCTTGCCATCCGCCCCCGGGCGGGTTTTCTTGGTCCGACAAGGAGCGCGTGATGAACACACCCCAGCCAGACACAGCCCCAGCCCCCGGTGTAATGGAGGTGATTTCCCCCGGCGTTCGCCGCATCCTCGCCCCGAATCCCTCGCCGATGACCTATTGGGGCACCAATACATTCGTGCTTGGCGAAGGCGACGTGGCTGTAGTCGATCCCGGTCCACATATCCCGGCGCATATGCAGGCCATTCTGGCGGGGCTGGCCCCGGGCGAACAGGTGGCCCAGATTCTCGTCACCCATGCTCATCTCGACCATTCCCCGCTCGCCCGCGCTCTGTCGCAAGCCACCGGTGCGCCCATCTATGGCTTTGGCCCTGCCGAGGCCGGGCAATCCGAGGTCATGAAGGCACTGGCCGCGCAGGGGCTAACGGCGGGCGGTGAAGGGGTGGATCACGATTTCCGCCCCGATCTGGAGCTGAGCGATGGCGAGCGCTTTGTGATCGGCAGTGTCGAGATCGAAGCCCTGCACACGCCCGGCCATATGGCCAATCATCTGAGCTTTGCCCTTGGCGATGTGGTGCTGACCGGCGATCTGGTGATGGGCTGGGCCTCGACGCTGATTTCGCCCCCCGATGGCGACCTCACCGCCTTTCTGGCCTCCTGTGAGCGGCTGAAGGCACGTAGCGACAGGCTGTTCCTGCCCGCTCATGGCGCCCCCATCACCGACCCTGCGGCGCGGCTCGACTGGCTGATCGCCCACCGCCGCAGCCGCGAGGCCGCGATTCTTGAGGCCCTTGGCAGTGGCGAGGCCGATATCGCCACCCTCGCCCGGCAGATATACACCGACACGCCCGCCGCCCTCCTGCCCGCCGCCGAGCGCAATATCTTTGCCCATCTCATCGACCTGACCGGGCGTAACCTGACCCGCGCCCTGCCCCAGCTTTCGGTGGATGCAAAATTTATCCGCCTCTGAGAGAAAAAACGCAAAAACCCTCTTGCGCCCCAAAAGCCCTATCGCTAAATCACCCCTCACAGTGTTCCGGCGTAGCTCAGCGGTAGAGCAGTTGACTGTTAATCAATTGGTCGTAGGTTCGATCCCTACCGCCGGAGCCATAAACAGCCCTTAAGTCGCAAAGACTTGAGGGCTTTTTTGCATTATATGTTGCGCTGTAAAATAGAAAAGTCAGCCCCCAATGCCCGCCTGAGGGCGCGCAGTCTCCGTGACGCGCGTATCCAAAACCAAGTAGGGTTTACGCCACTTCCTATGGCCTTTGCATCTTCCCGCACCCGCCCTTTGCGGTCTTCGCGCGTTGTGACGTCAACAGGTTCAAACATGCCTTCCGGTCGCCGTGCTGAAAACTCCGCTATCCGTCAGCCTCTGGCGCCCCGGTATGTCCCGGGGCGCCACGCTCGTGGCTTACTCTCCGGCGGCTTTGCTTTCAAAGCGCAAGCCTTTGGCGGCCCGATCCGGAAAGCCGGTCCATTGGCTGTGATCTTCTTTTAGCGTGCCGTCCTCATTGCGCGAGACCACGCCATCATTGGCATTGGGCACCAGATCGAAATACGCCGCCTTATCGGCATCATCCTTAAGATGCAGATCCATGAAAGCCGTGGCAAAATGCTGGGTGATATTGTTCATCCGCACATTGTCCCACACCGCATCGGAATAATGCGTGAAAGCATCAGGGTTGTCCCAGCTTTCGACCGGAGCCGGCATCGGGGCTGCCGCATTGTGATTGGCATTCTCGAAGGTCAGCAAAGACCGGTCCGTGCCCGTGGTTTCGTCAAAGATCATGCGGATCGCGTCATATTCCGCCACATCGTCAACACTGCCCGCCATCAGCAGCAAAGGCCGCGAGAACCCGGCCAGCCCATCAGCATCCCAAAATCCGGTATTACGGCCCCAAGGCGCGATGGCGATCACCGCTTTCAGCCGCGGGTCATCGCTGAGCGCAGCGTGGCTATCGGTTCCGGCCATATTGGCTTTCAAGAGCCCGCGAGGGGTTCCCCAGCTATAGCCGGTTGAAACCTCCGTCACCCCGGCCCCACCATAGATCATGGCGCCATAGCCGCCCATGGAATAGCCGATCAAACCCGCAGTCTGCGCATCGGTAATGGCGGCAAGATCATCGCCGATCACGGCAGCGTCATTCATCTGATCCAGCACAAAGCGCTGATCAATCGGACGGTTCAGCAAGGTCGATCCAAAGGCAGCCATATCGGAATAGGTGCTGTCAGTATGGTCAATTGACACGGTGACATAGCCCTTGGAGGCCAGGTTTTCACCCAGATGGCTCATCAGAAAGCGGTTGCCGGGATAGCCGTGCGAGATCAGCACCAGCGGAAATGTCTCGCCCGTCACCGGTGTTGCATCGCGGCTGGCCATGCCCACCAGCTGGGTTTCGGTCACGCCATCCCGGATTACCGTGTCATAAACAGTGCCCGGCTCGGTGCCCTCTGCTGCCGGATACCAGACTTCAACCGTTAAACTGCGATCATAATGAGGGATCTCGTCTTCCGTGACATTCAGCACATCGATACGATCGGGATCGGTCAATTGCAGGCTGCGCACGCCGACCGGATAATCGCCATGGGCGGCAAGCTCAGGGGCATCGGGGCGGATCAGATCAATCCGGTTTTCGGCCAGGGCTGCATCAGCGCATAGCGCTACGGTCAGGCCCAGAGCCAGCATGGGTATTACGCGTTTCAATACTTATTCCTCCTGTCACAATCTGGCGGTCTCACTCCCCGCCATGCCTTTGCCTAACATGGCTTTGTGACAACCAGGCAAAGTGACGTTACGACATGATACGCGCAATAGTTGTGGCCGCTGACCATCAAAAGGAGAAGTCCGGCTACAGCCGGAGCGCAAATTTCGACAGTAAGTATATGCGCTTGAGCAGATTGGGCAGGTGCGCCTATGACAATCGCCCTTCGGCTGCCGCAGTCAGGGCCGTACCTTATTCTTCCAGCTCAGCATCCCAATAGAGGACGTCCATCCAGCTTGCGTGCAGATAGTTGGGCGGGAATTTGCGGCCCGTGTTGCGCAGTTCCATGGCGCCGGGTTGGCGTGGAGGTTTGCGCAGGCTCAGGCCGGTGTGACGCAGCAGCCGCGAGCCTTTTTCCAGATTGCATTTCGAACAGGCGGCCACGACGTTTTCCCAACTTGTCACCCCGCCACGCGCCCGGGGCACCACGTGATCAAAGGTCAGATCCCCGGTGGCGCCGCAATACTGGCAGCAGAATTCATCGCGCAGAAACAGGTTGAACCGGGTAAAGGCCACCCGTTTTTGCGGCTTCACGAAATCTTTCAGCACCACAACGGAGGGGATGCGGATTTCCATTGAGGGCGAATGCACCACCTCATCATATTCGGCGATGATCGACACCCGGTCGAGAAACACTGCTTTCACCGCCTCTTGCCAGGGCCAGAGCGACAGCGGGTAATAAGATAGCGGCCGGAAATCCGCGTTCAGCACCAGCGCCGCATGGGCGCGTGGATTGGCGCTGTCTCGCACGAATGATGTCCTGAAATCTCCGTCCATTGATGTGACTCCGCCCTCGCCCTGTACCGCAACTGCCAGGGCGGGGACATCCCGCCCCGTCAACTTCTACGGGAAACTATATCTGGGTTATCGAAACTCGCAAGTCCCATGATATGCCCCCGAGATTTACCCAGAGCATGGCGCGGATTCGTATCAGGCTTGTGACAGCAATGAAGGTGTCAGGCTGGTCGGCACGCAGAATTTTCCAAAGTCGCGCGCGAAACGCGGCTGATCAGCCTTCCGGTGTGGTGATCCCAAGCTGATGGATCATGAAGGTCAGCGCCACCGACAGCCCGTCGGGCGCGATCCCGTGACCGGTGCCCTCCATCACATGGCCATAGGTGTCAAACCCAGCCTCGCCCAAAATCTCGCCTGCCTCATGGAAATGCTCAAACGGCACCATGTCATCCTGATTGCCATGCACAAGCAGCACCGGCGGACGGCTGACCACATGTTGGGCGTAGGTTTCCGGCTCGATGATCCGGCCGGAAAACCCGACGATGCCCGCCACCGGATCGGCCCGGCGCGGCACCACGCGAAGGCTCATCATCGTGCCTTGCGAAAAGCCGACAATCATCAGCTTGTCAGGCGTGATGCCTTCCAGCTCCAGCACCTGATCCAGAAATGCATCCATATCCGCCGTGGCAGCCGCAACACCGGCTTCCATCTCCTCTTCGCTGGAGCCATCCAGACGCGGGATCGGAAACCATTGATAGCCAAACGGATTGCCCGCGCAACGCTCCGGCGCATCGGGGGCGAAAAAGGTGGTATCGGGCATATGCGGCCCCAGCGGATCAGCCAGCCCCAGAAGGTCTTCGCCATCGGCGCCATAGCCGTGGAAGAACACCACCACCGATGTCGTTTCGCCCGATGCCGCCGGACGGCGTTTGAACTGAAGCTCGCGCGTCATGGGGTGATCCCCTCCCTGTTTGTGCTGACCCGGTAATAGGCCCAGAGCGCCCGCGCCGCAACGCTGCGCCAGGGCGACCACTCCTCGGCCAGCGCGCGCAGCTCGGCCTCGCGTGGGCGCTCCGGC
>JARRIY010000001.1:0-63929 GCA_037379985.1 Maritimibacter sp. | reverse complement strand
TCGCATCTATGAAGACGCGGATTTCGAAGGGATGCGCGTGGCTGGAAGGCTGGCTGCCGAGATCCTCGACCGGATCATCCCGCATGTGGTGCCGGGAGTAACGACTGCCGAGCTCGACAAGCTGGTTGAAGACATGGTCAACGAGGCGGGCGCGACCTCGGCCACCATCGGTTACAAGGGCTACAAGCACGCCACCTGCATCTCGCTGAACCATGTGATTTGCCACGGCATTCCCGGCTCGAAAGTGCCGAAGGGCAAGAATGAAAAGGGTACGCGCCAGCATGACGAGCTAATCGACGGCGATATTCTGAATATCGACGTGACGGTGATCGTCGATGGTTGGTATGGCGACACCTCGCGCATGTATAAAGTTGGGAAAATCAAACCCTTCGCGGAAAAGCTGATCGACGTCACCCATGAATCGCTGATGCGCGCAATCGAAGCAGCCAAGCCCGGATACACCTTTGGCGATATCGGCCATGCCATTCAGAGCTTTGTCGAGCCGCAGCGGATGAGCGTGGTGCGCGATTTCTGCGGGCACGGGCTGGGCCGCGTGTTCCATGCGCCGCCGAATGTGATGCATTACGGCCGTCCCGGCACCGGCCCGGTGCTGGAAGAAGGCATGTTCTTCACCATCGAACCGATGATCAATCTAGGCCGCCCCGACACCAAGGTGCTCGCCGATGACTGGACCGCGATCACCCGCGACAAGTCGCTGTCTGCACAGTTTGAGCATTCCATCGGCATCACTGCCACCGGGGCCGAGATCTTTACCCTCAGCCCGGCAGGCAAGTTCTACCCAACCTGGGGCTGAGCCGGGCTACAGCCCAATCAGCCCCGGCAGATCTACCATATCGGTAAACACTTCGGCGCCGGTCGCGGCCAGAGTGGCACCTTCGCCATGGGCGGCATAGCCAAGGGTGCGAATGCCTGCGGCGACCCCAGCGCGGCATCCGTTCACGCTGTCTTCAACCACCACGCAGGCTTCGGGGAGCACGCCAAGCGCCTTGGCGACATGCAGGTAAAGCCCCGGATCGGGTTTGGCGCAGCCCAACTCCTGCCCAGAATAAAGTTGATCCTTCACCCGGTTCCAGACCGTGGGGTGCTGGCCCAGCGTGGTTTGCATCTTTTCGGTCGAGCCGTTGGAGCCAACGCCATAGACAATCCCTGCCGCATCGAGCCGGTCGAGCACCGTCTCCACCCCGGCGATCAGCGGCGTGCCCTCAGCGAGCCGGGCATAGAGCCGTTTGTAGAATTGCGGCACCCAGTCATCGGGCAGATCGGCCCCCATGCGGCGCGCCTCATCTGCAACGCCCACCATGGTGCCGCCAACAAAGGCGTTCATCACCTCGTCCAGCGTCATCTCCAGCCCCGCCGCTGCCAGATCGTCGCGAACAATCGCATTGGTCAGGCGCTCGCTATCGACCAGCACCCCGTCGCAATCAAAAAGCACCGCTTTGGGTGTCATGTCGCCTCCAATATGCGGATCATCGTGTCGCCATAGCGGCGTTCGTCAATGAGGGTCACACCCGCAGGCGGGGTGATGGGCGCGCTATCCTCCCAGACGATAAGCGCCTCATCCGCAATCCAGCCTCCGACCAGCGCGGCGGCAAGGGCTTTTTCGCCCAGCGCCTTGCCATAAGGCGGATCGAGAAAGATCAGCGAATAGGGGGCGTCGGGATTGGTGGGAAGCTTTGTCGCATCGCGCGGCAGCAGCTTCGCCTGATCGCCCGCACCGCATTTGCCGATATTTTCGCGGATCAGGCGCTGTGCCACCCGGCCATCATCGACAAAGAGTGCCGCATCAGCTCCGCGCGACAGTGCCTCAAGCCCCAGCGCGCCGGTGCCTGCAAAGAGATCGAGCACCCGCGCACCGTCAATCGGATCGCCAAAGCGCCCTCCTGCCAGCATCGAAAACAGGCTTTCGCGCACACGGTCGGTGGTCGGACGCAGATGCGCGCTCTTATCGCCCTTGCCGACTGCGGCAAGCGCCCGTCCGCGCCAACTGCCTGCGATAATCCTCACGCTTTCAACAGATCCTTCAGCGCCACACCGGGATCGCCCACCGCGGCTTTGGCCGGGCTTTTGCCCGCCTCGATCAGCCGTTTGCCAACCATATAGGCGCGCGGATCGTTCATCGCGTCGAGCGCCAGCAGCGTATCACCCTGATAATACCAGAAGCTGACCGCCTCCCCATCGCGCCGCGTGATGATCTCGTCATATCCGGTGCTGAGGCCTGCGATTTGCAGCTTCACATCATATTGGTCCGACCAGAACCACGGCTTCGGCGTGTAGGCCTTGCCTTCGCCCATGATATTCGCCGCCACCAGCTCGCCCATATCAATGGCATTTCCGACGCTTTCCAGCCGCAGTCTTTGGCCATCAAAGGGAAAAGAGGCACAATCGCCCGCCGCCCAGATCGCCGGATCGGATGTGCGGCCTTGTGCATCCACCGCGATCCCGTTTTCGATCACCAGCCCGGCACGTTCGGCCAGCCCGGCACCGGGGCGGATGCCGACGCCAACAATGACAAAATCCACCTCAAGGCTGGTGCCATCGGTGAGCTCAGCGCCGGTCACACGGGTGTCGCCGATAAGCGTTTTCAATCCGCAGCCCTCGCGCAGATCAACCCCGTGGCTTTTATGCAGCTCGCGGAAATAGCTGGATGTCTCCGGTGCGGCGACCCGTTGCAGGATGCGATCTGCCGCCTCAACCAGGGTGACTTTCAGCCCCTTCTTGGCCGCCACCGCCGCCGCTTCCAGCCCGATATAGCCGCCACCGACGATCAGCACACGCCGACCTTCGGCAAATTCCGGCGCCATGGTATCGGCATCGGCCAGGGTGCGCATGGTGTAGACGCCATCCAGATCGCCGCCGATGGCATTGGGCAGACGGTTGGGCACCGAGCCGGTGGTCAGCGCCAGCATGTCGTAGCTCAGGCTTTCGCCAATTTCGAGACGCAACGTCTTTTCCGTCCGGTCAATCGCCTCGACCCGCGTGCCGAGCTTAAGCGAAATGCGGTTCTCCTCGTAAAAGCTTGCGCCGCGCAGATAGAGCCGTTCCAGCTCCATATCGCCAAGCAGGTAAGCCTTTGACAGCGGGGGGCGCTGATACGGGGGGGCAACTTCTTCACCGATCACGGTAATATCGCCCTCAAAACCAAGGCTGCGTGCCTTCGCCACCAGAGAGGCAGCCGCCTGCCCCGCGCCGATTACGATCAGATGGCTCATCCCGGTCTCCCCCTTTGCGTCCATGCTGGAAGACACTAAATGTCGAAGTGAATCAAGGCAACGCGAACAGGAGTAAATTCAATGACAATATCGACAGGGAGCAAGCTGCCCGAAGCCACGCTGACACGGCTGGGCGCGAGCGGCGTTGAAGCGGTTGGGCTGGCATCGCTGACCAAAGGGCGCAAAGTGGTGATCTTTGCCGTGCCCGGCGCCTACACCCCCACCTGCCATTCGGCGCATGTGCCCAGCTTCATTCGGGTGTTCGATGATCTGAAAGCCAAGGGCGTGGACGAGGTGATCTGCGTTTCCGGCAACGATCCCTTCGTCATGCAGGCCTGGGGCGAGGCCACCGGCGCGTCTGCGGCCGGGATCACCATGCTCGCCGATGCCGATGGCAGCTTTGCCAAGGCGATTGGCATGGAAATGGAAGCGCCCGCCGCCGGGCTTTATGGCCGCTCCAAACGTTATGCGATGGCGGTGGAAGACGGCGCGGTCACGGTCTGGCATCCCGAAACCGGCGCAGGCTGCGAAATCTCCGGCGGCGAAGCCATGGTCGCAGCGCTCTGATCGGCTTTCAGCTTGGCCTAAATACTCCGGGGTGCGGGGGCTGGCCCCCTACCCCTAACTTAGCAATCTTACTAAGTATCAGATCGCGGCGATTACGGCCTGCATCATCTCGCGCACTTTGCCCGCCACAGCCGTCAGATCATCATTGTCGATCCCGGACATCGAGGCCACTGGATCGACCGCCGACACTTCAATCCCGCCATCGACACCGCGCAGGATCACGTTGCAGGGCAGCATGGCGCCCACTTTCGGCTCCAGCCCGATCGCCTGAAAGGCCATTTTCGGATTGCAGGCGCCAAGGATCTTATAGGCGTCCATATCTTCATCCAGCTTGGCTTTCATCGTCGCCTGCACGTTGATCTCGGTCAGCACGCCAAAACCATTGGCGGCCAGTGCATCGCGCACTTTCGGTTCGATCTCATCAAGCGTCGCGCCTGCAAACATCCGGTCGAGGGTATATGACATGCTGTTCTCCTATTCGTCTTCATGAATGTGGGAGCTGCCCGGCTTAAGGTCAATCGGGCCCGCGCCGAAAAGGCCCCATCGAGGTGAGAATTTCGATATCCTCGTCCACTGCCTCAGCCTCTTGCTGCACATATTCCTCAACCGCGCGGCGAAAGCCCTGATCGGCAATCCAGTGCAGCGAATGGGTGGCAACCGGCAGATAGCCCCGCGCCAGCTTGTGCTCACCCTGCGCCCCTGCTTCGACCCGGGCGAGCCTTTTTTCAATCGCGAAATCAATCGCCTGATAATAGCATAGCTCAAAATGCAAGAAGGGGTAATGCTCGCTCTGCCCCCAATAGCGGCCGTAAAGCGTATCGGCCCCGATCATGTTCAGCGCCCCCGCAATCGGCTGACCGTCACGCAGGGCAAAGACCAGCAGCACATCATCGGCCATATCGCGATGCAGGATGTCGAAGAAACTGCGGGTCAGATAGGGCGAGCCCCATTTGCGGCTGCCGGTATCCTGATAGAAATGCCAGAACGCGTCCCAGTGTTCGGGGCGGATGTCGGTGCCGGTAAGCTGCACGATCTCGCCGCCAAAGCCCTGAGCGCCGGCGCGTTCCTTCCGGATCGCCTTACGTTTGCGCGACGACAGCGTAGCGAGGAAGGCATCGAAATCCGCATATCCGGCGTTTTCCCAGTGAAACTGGCTACCGACTCGGTGGATCAGCCCCATTTCCGCGCCCGCCTCCGCCTCTTCACCGGTGCAGAAGGTGATATGCAGCGAGGAAAGCCCCGCCTCCGCTGCCACCTGCACCGCGCCCTGTGTCAGCGCGGCGCGGCCCTTGGCCTCCATGCCAAGCTTGGTCAGAAAACGCCGCCCGGTGACAGGCGTAAAGGGGACTGCGATTTGCAGCTTGGGGTAATAGCGCCCACCCGCCCGCTGCCAGGCATCGGCCCAGCTATGGTCGAATACATATTCGCCCTGGCTGTGAAATTTCAGATAGAGCGGGGCGACGGCAAAGACCTCGCCACCTTCCGCCGCCGTGATGTAGCGCGGCTCCCAGCCGGTGCCAGGGCCAACCGAGCCGCTTTCCTCCAGCCCGTGCAGAAATCGGTAGGTCGTAAACGGGTCATTCGGCCGGGCGCTGCCTTCCGGGCAGGCACAGCCATCCCAGACCGGTTGGCCGATCTCGTCCAGACTTTCATAAAGCCGGATTTCAATTTGCGCGTCACTCATAGCACGCATTGGAGCGGCCCCCCGGCGAGAGGTCAAGCCGGGAGCGCCGCCGCGGAGGTTTCAATGGTGATATTATCGGCGATTTCACGCGCTTGTGCTTCTTCTTCCGGCGAGCGGATGGTCCAGCACAGTATGGGCACGCCCGCCGCTTTCAGCTCGGCAACGCGCGCAGAGTTGAGATCGCGCGCGTCATGGCTGATGAAGCTCGCCCCAACCCGATCATAATCCGGGATCGGGGCAAGATGCTCTCGCACCGATGCGGGCAGATGCCCCCAATGCTCGGGCAGAAAGGCACTGGTAGTCAGGCCCCGGGGCACATCCGGCACCAGTTCGGCCATCTTCGCAATCGCATGAGGGTTGAAGCTCATCACCGCCACAGGGCCGGAATAACCTTCCAGCCCCTCGGCCAGCGCCTCTTCCAAGGGGCCGATATCCGGCCCCATCGCGCCATCCTGATCCTTGATTTCGATCAGCAGCGGCACCTGTCCGGCCACCAGCTCCAGCACCTCACCCAGCGTCGGGATGCCCTCATCGCCGCCGGTCAGCGTAATCGCCCCCAGCTCGGCCGCCGTTTTCTGCCGCACCGCGCCGGGCCTGCCGGTCAACCGGTCGAGCACATAGTCGTGAAACACCATCGCCTGCCCGTCGGCGCTGAGCTGCACGTCAATCTCGATGCCATAGCCCCGCGCAATCGCCGCCCGCATCGCCGCGCGCGAGTTCTCGGGGCGGCCATCGGTCACATCGTGATAGGCGCGGTGGGCAATCGGCGGGCGCAGAAACGCCTCAGGCAATGCGCTCATTTGATCCGGAAAATCCCTTCGATTTCCACCGCGACGCCGAACGGCAGGGATGCCGCCGACACGGCCGAGCGTGCATGCTGTCCGGCATCGCCCAGCGCCTCGGCGAGGAAATCTGACGCGCCGTTGATCACCTTGGGCTGATCGCCAAAATCCGCGGTGGAATTGACAAAGCCGGTCAGCTTCACCACCCGCACAAGTTGGTCAAGATCGCCGCCACAGGCTGCTTTTACCTGCGCAAGAAGCGAGATCGCGCAGGCTTTCGCCGCCGCAGCGCCCTCTTCCACCGACATATCGTCGCCCAGTTTGCCCTTGATCATCTCGCCATTGCTGGCCGAGATCTGGCCCGACACATAAACAGTATCGCCCACGACCACATAGGGCACGTAATTCGCCGCCGGAGCGGGGGCATCGGGCAGGGTGACGCCCAGCTCGGCAAGGTGGGTTTCATAATTGCTCATGACGGGCTCCTTCTCACATTCGCAACGACGCTATATCGGCAAAGCGTGCGCGTCCACGGGCAGAATGCCGCCTCGGCTCAGTACAGGGTTTTTTCTGCCCGGTCCGCCCAGTCCCGGTCAAAGCCCGCACCATCGAACCCGCCCGATGTCGCCTCACGCAGCATGTCGCCCATGCTGGGTAAGCCCTCGGACTGATCGCCCTCTTTCCACAACCCCGCTCGCATCAGCGCGCGGGAGCATTGCACGTAGACCTCTGCGATACTGGTCACGATCACCGAGCGCGGATGCTTGCCCCGTTGCTCGAAACTGGTCACCAGCTCCGGATCGACCGACACCACCGCCGTGCCATTCACTCGCACCACGACATCCGACCCCGCCACCATGAACATCAGGCTGATCCGCCCGTCGCGCACGATATTGCGCAGGCTGTCGATGCGGTTATTGCCGCGCCAGTCGGGCAGCAGCAGAGTGCTGTCATCCGCAACGCGCACCACCGGATCGGCATCGCCCCTAGGGCTGCCATCGCTGCCCTCCGGCCCCACGGTCGAGATCACGCAAAACCGGCTGCGTTCGATCCAGGCCCGATAACTCGGGATCAGCCGCGGCGTGACCTTCACCAAAGGCGCCTCGCCGGGTGTGCCGTAAAGCGCTTCCAGCGCGTCGATAGTTTCAATCTTGGTCATATGTCTTGCCTTTCCGGGCAACATGACAGGTCTGAGCATTCGCAAAGCTACACCCCATCCCCACCGCCCAGGTGATAAACTGCACATAGAATGCGACAAGCAACGGGGCCGCGAGTAGTGCAATGACATGGCGAGCCTTCATGGCTCCGACCGGTCCGGCAGATCGGTAAACCCGGCCTCCGCCATCAGCCGGTTCGAACCGGCTTCAACCGTCTCTTCCAGCTGCGCCATGAAATCTGCGGTTTCCAGCCCCTGCTCTAGGGTGGGCAGAAACTCCACCACCGCCGTACCGGGCCAGCGCATGATGCCGTGGCGCTTCCAGAACACGCCAACATTGGTGGCGGTGGGCACCACGCTTTGCCCGGTTTCCTTGTAAAGCACGCCAGTGCCGATCTTGTAGGGTTTCTGAGCCCCGGCGGCCACGCGGGTGCCTTGCGGGAAAATGATCAGCTGCCCGGGCAGACTGCGGCCCTCGTTCACATCTTCCACCATCTTTTTCACCGCCACGCCGCGCTTGCCGCGATCCACCGCGATGCAGCCGATGGCCTTGGCATAATAACCTACGATCGGGGTCCAGAGGATCTCTTTCTTCATGATGAATTTCGGCCGGGGCACTGCATGGACGATCAGGATGATGTCGAAAAAGCTCTGATGCTTTGAGGCGATGATCACCTCGCCCTCGGGCACCGGGCCGCGAATTTCGGATTTCAACCCGACGATCACCCGCGCCGCCCAGCGCACAAAGCCGGTATAGCTGTGCACGGCGGTAAAGGCCCATTTGCGGTTGATCAGCGAGAGCGGAAAGAAGAACAGCGCCATCACCGCCATGCCCAGATACATCACGATGATGAAGAGCAGAGACCGAAGCCATTGGAATGCGGTTTTCATCAGGTACGTTCCCTCAATGTGGAAAGCGCCGCACGCCGAGTGGCTGCAAAGGCGACAAGCGCGGCAAGCGGCGGAATAGTGATCGGTAGCAGCCATTCGATACCAGCAAAGCCAAGGCTGGTCAGCACCCCACCCGCTTGGTCAGCGGTGGGCAAGAGCGCGATCACCAGCATGCCCAGCCCGGTTCCGACCGCCGCTCCGCTAAGCGCCCGGATCGTGTAGCGGCGTACAAAGGCGCGGGCGATATAGCTGTCGCGCGCGCCGACCAGATGCAGCACCCGGATCACCTGCGCATTCGCTGCCAGCGCGGCCGAAGCCGCGAGTGTGATCATCACCGCCGTGGTGGCGGCGATCAGCAGGATGGCGACAAGGCCAAGCAGACGCAGCGCCCCCGCCGCATTCACCAACGGTTCGCGCCAGCGATTGTGATCGTCGAGCACAGCACCGGGCGCCTCGCCCGCCAGCCGTGCGCGCAACCCGGCAGCATCAAAGCCATTGGCAGTTTCGCTGATCGCAATCAACCGCGGCACCGGCAGCGCATCAATCGGCAATTCGGGGCCAAGCCAGGGCGCAAGCAGGGCGCGCTGTTCGTCATCGCTCATCACTCGCGCCTCGGCCACGCCGGGGGTGGTGGCGAGCAGATCCATTACCACCTGCACCTGCGCCTGCATCTGCCCGTCCGGGGCGGAAATGCGGATGGTCGAGCTTTGCGCCAGCGCGTCGCCCCAGCTATCGGCCAGCCGCCCCGAGGCCAATGAGAAAGCCAGCACGAACACCGCCAAAAAGCCCATCGCGGCGGCGGCAAAGGTGGTCAGCCGGGCGGTAATGCCGGTAGGCGGCACCACGCGATCAGCTTGTTTATCACCGATCAGAAAATCCAGAAAAGCGGCAGAAGCCTTGGTATTGCTCACAGATTCGCCCCCGCCAACTGCACCCGGTTATTGGAAATGCGCAATACCCGCGCCTGCACCTGCGCCTTGGCGGCGCGGATCAGGTTCAGATCGTGGGTCGCGATCATCACCGCTTTGCCGAGGCGGTTGAGCTCGATCATCAGTTGCAGGATCCTCAGCGACATTTCCCAATCGACATTGCCGGTGGGCTCATCAGCCAGGATCACTTCGGGGCTCATGATGATCGCCCGTGCCAGCGCCGCGCGCTGCCTCTCGCCACCGGAAAGCTGCGGCGGCAGGGCCTGCTTCTGCCCCTCCAGCCCGACCCACGAGACCAGCTCGTCCAGCTCGCCCGGTGCCACGTTGCGACCAGAAACGGTCAGCGGCAGGGCGATATTTTCGTTTACATTCAAATGGTCAAGGAACCGCTGGTCCTGATGCACGACGCCGACCCGGCGACGCATCAGTGCCATATCGTCGCGCCCCATCTGCCTTGCATCCTGCCCAAACAGCGTCACCCGGCCCTGACTGGCGATCAGCTCGCCATAGCAAAGCTTCAGCAGGGTCGTTTTGCCTGCACCCGACGGACCGGTCAAAAAATAGAACGATCCGGGCGATAACTTCAGTGAAATCTCGGAAAGGAGTGGCGTACCACCATAGCCATAAGAGACTTTATCGAATTCGATCACGCCACATCCCCTGTATCTTCGGCGACAATTTTGCCTTACAGACTGAATTGTTGCAATCAATCGATTGCAAGGGTTTGATTTTCTGTCACTCCCTGCTCATAGTAGCGAACGCGGGGGCGACCGATCTGACCTGCCAGTCAGAAGAGTATGGAGCAGAGGACAATGCGTCTGATTTGTCCGAATTGCGGGGCGCAATACGAAGTAGACGACCGGGTGATCCCGGAGAACGGGCGCGATGTGCAGTGCTCGGCCTGTGGTCATGGCTGGTATCAGATGCGCAAGGATCTGGTTGTGTCTAGCGAGGAAGAGCTGGATGCGGGCGTGGCGGAACCGGAAGCGGAACCCGCCCCAGAAGCTGAGCCAGAACCCGAGACAGCGGCTGCGGCTGAAAGTAAACCGGAAGCCGAATTTGCTCCTGACCTTGGCGACGAAGCTGAGGAAGACACAGCGTCGGATCTGGATGAACCCATCGTCGATGCGCCGGAATATGACGGCGAGGAGAGGTTTGACGAGCAGCCTGAGCCGGAGCTTGAGGACGAACCTGTCGATCAGCCCGCTGAGGAAGACGAAGCTGCACCGGACGAAACCCCAGAAGACGAAACCGCTGAGATTGTCACTCAAGACGACGCAGAACCGGAAGGTGATGCACCGGACGAGGTAAGCCAGGACGAGGGCGACGAGGAGCTTCAAAACGAGTCTGATGAGGATGAGGATGAAGAGACCTCCACGCCCATCGTGCCTGCTCGTCCTCCGCGCAGCATTGATGAAGGCATTCGCAGCGTCTTGCGCGAAGAAGCTCAGCGCGAAATGGAAGCGCGCGAGAGCGAACGCGGACGCAGCCCCGAACCGATGGAAATGCAGTCTGATCTTGGGCTGGATGCGGGCGATAGCGATGCAGGCGACAGCTCTGACGAAGCCCGTCGACGTGAGGCGCGCGCCCGCATGGCCAAAATGCGCGGGCTCGACGACGAGCCGCCAGAAGCCGATTTTGACATGGCCAACGAGGCTCCGGAGCCGCGCGCACAGGGCCGCGATCTGTTTCCCGATATCGAAGAGATCAATTCAACCCTCGACAGTCACGAGACGTCTGACGCCGGTGGTGCCGAGGAGGACGAAGAGGTCAGCAAACGCGGGTTTAGCCGGGGCTTTTTCCTGGTGATCTTTTTGGCCGCTCTGCTGCTGACGCTTTATCTGATCGCCCCGCAGCTCGCCGAAAAGGTCCCGGCGCTGAAACCGGCGCTGGTGGTCTATGTGGATATGATGAATTCGCTGCGCGCCATGCTTGATACTCAGCTGCGTAGCCTGATCGTGAAGATCAAAGAGACGACCGGATAAATTCTGCGAGCCTGATCCTGAAAGCAGGGTTGGGCATCGCTTGCCGAACTGACGCTGGCGTGTGGGCTGTGCCCCCGCCCCTGCTCAGAACAGATCCAGCAACCGCTTGAGATAGTCGCGTTCCTGCTCTGGCCGCTCTTGCTCGCCGGAGCGACGGCGCAGCTCATCGGTTAGCTCCTGCGCGCGGCGATAAACGTCTTCGCTGTCATTCAGCGGCCCGTTGCTGCCCCGCCCACCATCACTGCCACTCGGCGCGCGGCCCAGCGGATCACTGCCGCCAGCCCCGCCAGCGCGGCCCGTCATCTGCCCCTGATCGCCCGCGTCGCCCTGCCCACCAGCCTGCCGGGTGGCGTCGCGCAGATTTCGCATACCGTCGCGCAGGTCTTCCATCGCCTGCGCCTGATTGTCGAGCGCGCCGGAAATATCGCCCCGCTCCAGCGCCTCGGCGGCGTCATCCATCGCCCGCCCGGCTTGATCCAGCGCTTCACGTGCGGCATCGCCCGCCGCACTGCCCGCCCCCGGTAGCTGCCGGCGCTGGGTTTCCAGATCCTGTGCCAATCCACGCTGACGCTGCGCCAGATCCTGCCCCGCGCCGCCGCCTGATTGCGGCTCGCCTTCGTCGCCCGCTCCGGGCTGGCCCTGTTGTCCCTGTTGCCCCGACTGCCCTTGCTGCTGACCGAAGGTCTGGTCTGACAGTTCCTGCTGATCGCGCAGGGTCTCGGCCAATCCGTTCATCGCCTGCTGACCCGCGCCGCCCTGCCCCTGCCCGCTCTGGGCGACTTGGGCGTTTTCCATCATTTGCTGGAGCTGATCCAGAAGCTCTTGCGCCTCGGCCATGCGGCCTTCGCGCATCAGCTCTTCGATCCGATCCATCATCGCCTGCAAATCCTGCTGGCTCATCGTCATGGATTGCCCACCACTATCAGGCTGATCCGCATCGGCATTGGGATCGCGGGCCTGAAGCTGATCGGTGTAATCGCGCATTGCCTGCCGGTATTCTTCCATCAGCTGGCTCAACTCTTCCGGCGATGCACCCTGACGCATCGCTTCTGCAAGCCGCTCGCGCGCCCGGCGCAGGTTTTCCAGGGCATCCAGAAGCGCGCCATCTTCGATCTCGACGGCGACAGTCCACAAAGCCTCAGCCGCTGCATCGCGCACCTCTGCCGTCAGACCGTCCGCCGCCAGATCACGCGCCACGGCTTTCAGAGCAAGGTAATGCGCGTCGCGGGTGAAATAGCCCTCAGGCCGATAGGCCAGCGCCCGCAAGATACGGGCCACACGCGGAGCGTTATCGCGGCTCCACAAAATGTCGCGGCGCTGTTCGATGATCGCCGCCGCGAGCTTGTTCAGAAAACGCCGCCCCGGCAAAATGATTTCCGAAGGCGCCGATTGCCCCGCCTGCCCGGCCCCATCTGTGACCGACAGGGTGATCAGTACCGGCAGCCCGGCCCAGGGATGGGTGGCAAGGTTTTCAACCAGTTGATCATCAATATCGCTGCGATCACCGCGATAGGGCAAAGGCAGATCGACGATCATATCCTCGCGCGGTTCTGGTTCGGTAGCGAGTCCGTAACGGCGGCTGACGCGCGGCAGGTCGAGGCTGATCCGGGCCTGACCTGAGGCAATGCCGTAATCATCGCGCGCGTGAAACGGCAGGCGCATTTCGCCCGCCAGTGTTCGTGTCAGCTCGCCCGCTGGCTGCACGCGCGGCGCCATGTCGGGGATCGTGGATATCTGCCAGCTGTCACGCCCGATGCTGAGCCTGCCATCGCCAAGAATGGTAAAGCTGCGCGAGGGACTATCTGCGTCTGGTTGGGTATCGGAAAAATCTTCCTCAACCCTGATCGCACCGAGCTTACCATAGAGCCGTAGGGTCACGCGGCTGCCCTCAGGCACGGAAAGCGGCCCGGTCGGCTGATCGGCAAGATAGAGCGTGGGTTTGCCGGTATGGGAGGGCGGAGTGATCCAGCCTTCCCAACTCGCCTCGGCCAGCGCAGCATTCGCACCCGGCGCCAGGGCCGCCAGATCCCGGCTATCACTGCCCGCGCCAAAAATCAGCGCCGCGCCCAGCGCCGTGGCCGCGATCAGGCGCAGCGCATAGGGGTCGCGGCCAGCCAGCCGGATATATGGGCGCGGAGGGCGCAGGGCGGCAAGCGCGGCCTCCATCCGAGCCAGATGCGCCTGCCAGATCGCGCGGCTGGCGGGATCATCCACCCCGATTGCCTGTACATCGGTCAGCGTTGCAATCGGGCTATCGGGCAGACCTGCATCAAGCCGGGCCAGCGCATCGCTCCGGCGCGGCAGGTGGAACCGGCGCATGCCATAGAAAAGCGTGATGAGCCCGACGAGCAGGATCAGCCCGACCAGAACCTGGCCCAACCAGAGCGGGGCGAAGCTGAGAACAGAGAATTGCCAAAGCGCCGCGCCCGTCATCAGCACAGTGGCAGATGGCCAGAATGCCCGCGCGGCACGCTCTGCCAATATCACCCCGCGCGCCAGCCACAGGGGCCGGGCGAGAATGCGTATCAGATCATCGCTTTGCCGGTCGCGTTTCATCCGGGCCTTTCACGGCCCCACCCAAATCAGAGCCATGTGGGGATTGTATCGCGCGCCAGCATCTCTTCATAGCTCGGGCGCGCACGGATCACCGCAAACTGATCGTCCTGCACCAGAACCTCGGGGATCAGCGGCCGCGAATTGTATTCCGACGACATCACCGCGCCATAAGCCCCCGCCGAGCGGAAGGCGATCAGATCGTCCGGGCCAACGGGCGGTAGATTGCGCCCTTTGGCAAAGGTATCGCCGCTTTCGCAGACCGGTCCAACGATGTCATAGGGGGCCTGCTCCACCCCCGCCGCAGGGAGTGTAACAGGCACGATATCGTGATGCGCCTCATACATGGCCGGGCGCACCAGATCGTTCATCGCACTGTCAAGAATGACAAAATTGCGCCCCTCGCCCTCTTTCACATAGATCACCCGGCTGACCATCACCCCGGCATTGCCGGCGATGTTGCGTCCCGGTTCGATCTCGATCTCGCAGCCCAGATCGCCCAGCGTCTCGCGGATCACCGCGCCATATTCAATCGGCAGCGGCGGCGCGGTATTGGTGCGCTCATAGGGAATGCCCAGGCCCCCGCCGAGGTCGAGCCTTGAGATGTCATGCCCTTCGGCACGAAGTTGCCGGGTCAGCTCTGCCACCTTCTCGAACGCCATCCGGAACGGCTCAAGATCGATGAGTTGCGAGCCAATATGCACGTCGACCCCCACCACTTTCAGCCCGGGCAGGCTGGCCGCTTCGGCATAGGCCGCCGGGGCCTTGGCGATGGGAATGCCGAATTTGTTCTCGCTCTTGCCGGTGGCGATTTTCGCGTGCGTCTTGGCATCGACATCCGGGTTCACCCGGATCGTCACCGGCACCGTCACGCCCATGGCGCTGGCAATCTCAGAAAGCTGCAGCATTTCCGGCTCGCTTTCGAGGTTGATCTGCCGGATGCCGCCTTCCAGCACCAGCCGCATTTCCTCACGGGTCTTGCCGATGCCGGAAAACACGATGCGCTCGCCCGGCACGCCCGCCGCCTTGGCGCGCAGATATTCGCCGCCCGAAACCACATCCATCCCGGCCCCGAGATCGCCCAGCAGTTTCAGCACCGCGAGGTTGGAATTGGCCTTCACCGCGAAGCAAACAAGGTGCTCCATCCCCGCCAGCGCTTCGTTGAACAGCTGGAAGTGCCGGGTCAGCGTGGCGGCAGAATAGACATAGAACGGCGTGCCAACGCTGGCCGCGATCTCGGTCAGCGGCACATCCTCGGCGTGAAGGATGCCGTTATTATAGTCGAAATGAGGTTGCGCTGCGTGACCTCAGGAAGAGGTAGAGTGGCAGACCGAAGGAAACCCCGACCGTGAGCGTTGCCGGAATGGCGATGAGCGCGAGCGGATCGCGGCGCAGGCGATACTCGGCCAGCACCCAGAGAATGAGCACCAGCGCGGAAACGAGCAAATCGGCTGTCAGCCCGCGCGTGGCATCATTGGCAATCCAGAGCCCGACCATGCCAGGCAGACTGCCGCCCTCGCCCAATAAATAGCTGAGCAGATGCGCCATCGGCCAGATTGCCCCAAGAATGGCAAGCGCCAGATAGCTGCGCCGCAGCGCTGTCATCAGCCCAGCTTCGCGCGCCAGTTGGCCACCTGCGTGCGTACATTGGCGGGAGCGGTGCCACCATAGGACAGGCGCGAAGCCACCGAAGCCTGCACCGTGAGCACGTCAAACACGCCCTCGGTGATCGCCGGGTTCACCGCCTGCATCTCGGCAAGGCTCAGATCGGGCAGATCACAGCCCTTCTTCTCGGCCAGCGCCACCAGCGCGCCGGTCACATGGTGGGCGTCGCGGAACGGTAGCCCGGCCTCACGCACCAGCCAGTCGGCCAGATCGGTGGCGGTGGAAAAGCCCGAGGCGGCGGCGGCTTCAAGGCTCGCGACATTAGCGCTCATATCGCTGACCATGCCGGTCATCGCGGCCAGCGCCAGCATCAGGCTGTCGGCGGCATCGAACACCTGTTCCTTGTCTTCCTGCATGTCCTTCGAATAGGCCAGCGGCAGCCCCTTCATCACCGTGAACAGTGCCACAGTGGCCCCGAGAATCCGCCCGATCTTGGCGCGGATCAGCTCGGCGGCATCGGGGTTTTTCTTCTGCGGCATGATCGACGAGCCGGTCGAGAACCGATCGCTGAGGGTCACAAACCGGAACTGCGCCGAGGACCAGATCACCAGCTCTTCAGCCATACGGCTCAGATGCACCGAGCAAATGGTCGAAGCGGACAGGAATTCCAGCGCGAAATCGCGATCCGACACCGCATCGAGGCTGTTAGCCATCGGCCGGTCAAAGCCCAGCGCTTCCGCGGTCATGTGCCGGTCGATATTGAAGCCGGTGCCAGCCAGCGCGGCCGCGCCCAGCGGGCTTTCATTCATCCGGGCACGCGCATCGCGGAACCTGCCCAGATCGCGGCTGAACATCTCGACATAGGCCAGCATATGGTGGCCCCAGGTCACCGGCTGCGCCACCTGCAGATGGGTAAAGCCCGGCATCACCCAATCGGCCCCGGCTTCGGCCTGATCCAAGAGCGCCCGGATCAACGCCCCGAGCCCTTCCATCGCTGCATCGGCTTGGTCACGCACCCAGAGGCGGAAATCCACCGCCACCTGATCGTTACGGCTGCGCGCGGTATGGAGCCGCCCGGCAGGCTCGCCAATGATCTCTTTCAGCCGTGCTTCCACATTCATATGGATGTCTTCCAGCGCGGTGGAAAAGGCGAAATCGCCGCTCTGGATTTCTGACAAGACCGTGAGTAGCCCTTCCCTGATCGCCTCGGCATCGCTATCAGTGATGATGCCCTGCGCCGCCAGCATCGCGGCATGGGCGCGCGAGCCACGGATGTCTTGTTCTGCAAGGCGCTTGTCGAACCCGATCGAGGCATTGATCGCCTCCATGATCGCATCGGGTCCGGCGGAAAAGCGTCCGCCCCACATGGCATTCGCGGATTTTTGTTGGTCACTCATGGCGTCCGGCCTCTGGAGAAGAAAATGTCTCTGCGTTTCGCCCTGCTATACGCGGCCCTTTTGATGGGCGCAAACCCTGTGCTGGCCGAGACAACCGCGCTGCAGGCGCTGCGCGTGGGCGAGATGACCCGGATGGCGCTTGCCACACCCCCCAAACCGGCGAGCCAGGCCGAGTTTACCGACCCGAGCGGCGGCACCCACAGCCTGGCTGATTATCAGGGGAAAGTGGTGCTGTTGAATTTCTGGTCGGTCTCCTGCGTGCCGTGCCGGGAAGAGATGCCCGCACTGAACGCATTGGAGCGTGACTTGGGCGGCGATGATTTCGCGGTGGTGCCCATCGCCTTTGGCTACAATCACCCGGCGGGGCTGAACCGCTTTCTCGAGAGATATGAAATCGACGCACTGCCGATTCTGCTCGACCCAAAACGGGCCGTGTCCAGCATGATGGGCGTAATCGCTCCGCCCGTGACCATGCTGCTGGATCGCGACGGCAATGAAATCGGGCGACTGATCGGCGGGGCCGACTGGTCCAGCCCCGAGGCACATGCGCTGATCGAAGCTGCGATCTCAGCCGATTAGACCCGCCGCGCCGGGCACCCGATGATGTGATTATTGATCAGCCCGCAGGCTTCCATCCAGGCATAGATGATCGTCGGCCCGACGAATTTGAACCCGGCTTTGCGTAGGTCGCGTGAGATCTGTGTCGATAGATTCGACTTGGTGGGAATCACCTCTGGGTTGTCGGCTTCATTAACCAGAGGCACGCCCCCGACATAGTCCCAGATCATTTTAGAAAACGTTTCCGAACCGCCCAGATCCAGATAGGCGCGGGCATTGCCGATGGTGGCTTCAATCTTGCCGCGATGGCGGATAATCCCCTCGTCCTGCAGCAGGTGCAGCACCTCATCCTCGCCCCAGGTGGCGATAATCTCCGGATCGAACCCCTGAAACGCAGCACGGAAATTATCACGTTTTTTCAATATGGTAATCCAGGACAGCCCAGCCTGAAACCCATCGAGAATCAGCTTTTCCCACAGCGCGCGCCCATCATATTCCGGCACACCCCATTCCTGATCGTGATAGGCCACATAGATCGGATCATCTCCACACCATCCGCATCGCTCACCCATTTCACCCGCTCCTTTGGCCCGCTGGAATGCTTTTTTATTAACTCTAGCCCCAAACTTTTACAGCTTATTAGGACTTATTCGGTTTTCATGCACCTACTGAGAAGAGGTGAACATGATCAATCAGCAGCAGACTGACCCCATTGACGACGCGCCGCTGGAATATAGCAGCCCGCTGTCATTTGCGATTGCCCAACGCGATCGTGAGACGCTCTCAATGGTTCGCCATGCCGTTGAAACGGGGCATGTGAAGCTGGCCTATCAGCCTGTGGTGCGCGCCGATAATCCGGAAGTGCCCGCCTTCTACGAAGGGCTTATCCGGGTTCAGGATCACACTGGCCGAATGATCCCGGCAGCAGATTTCATCGATGCGGTGGAAAGCCATGAGCTGGGGCGCAAGCTGGACATGCTGGCGCTGGAGCTTGGCTTTCAAACCCTGGAGCAGGAACCCTCGCTGCGCCTGTCGATCAACCTCTCTGCTCGTTCCATTGGCTATCCCGGCTGGATGGAGACCCTGCGCAAAGGGCTGGAAAGCTGCCCGACCGCTGGCGAACGGCTGATTCTGGAAATCACCGAACGCACCGCCATCGTGATGCCGGATCTGGTGCAGGTGTTTATGGGCGAGATGCAGGGCTATGGCATTTCCTTCGCGCTTGATGATTTTGGCGCGGGCTATACCGCCTTCCGCTATCTCAAGGATTTCTACTTCGATATCCTCAAGATCGATGGTGCCTTCATTCGCGGGATCTCTGAAAATCCCGACAATCAGGTCATCACCGAAGCCATGCTGTCGCTCGCCAGTCATTTTGACATGGTCACCGTGGCCGAAAGCGTTGAGTCGCTTGAGGATGCAGAGTTTCTGATGAATGCGGGCTGTGATCTAATGCAGGGATATTTCTTTGGCTCACCCACGGTCCGCCCGTGGTGGCAGGCCGAAGATCAGCGCCGCCACGCCTGAGAACCGCCTGCTCGGCCAAAGATCCTCGCGCCAGTCGTTCTGGGCGAGGCTTTCCCGAGTCGCTCTTCCTGATCCGTCTTCACCCCAATGTGAAGCGATCCCACAACCATGCCCTCGTCGGCCCACCCCTCTCCGGGTTGATTTATGCTGCAATGCAGAATAACAATTCTGCAGACGCGCGAGCGGAAAATGCCCATCGCACTCCGATTGCAACCGGTCGGGAGGAGACTGGCCGGTTGGGCTGCATATGAGCCTGCGCGCGACTGACAGGAGAGGAAAAACATGACCAATGTTGTAATCGTTTCTGCCGCGCGCACTGCCACTGGCAGCTTCAACGGCGCCTTTGCCAGCACCCCCGCGCATGATCTTGGCCGTGTGGCGCTGGAAGCCGCCGTCGCCCGCGCCGGCATCGACAAATCCGAGGTATCCGAGACCATTCTGGGCCAGGTGCTGACCAGCGGTCAGGGCCAAAACCCGGCGCGTCAGGCCCATATCAATGCCGGGCTGCCGATTGAAAGCGCAGCCTGGGGGCTCAATCAGCTCTGTGGTTCGGGGCTGCGCGCCGTCGCCCTTGCCGCCCAACAAATCCAGCTTGGCGATGCCTCAATCCTGGCGGCTGGCGGGCAGGAAAACATGACCCTCAGCCCGCATGTGGCGCATCTGCGCGCAGGCCACAAGATGGGCGACACCAAGTTCATCGACTCGATGATCCGCGACGGGCTGTGGGATGCATTCAACGGCTACCATATGGGTGTGACCGCCGAAAATGTTGCAGAGAAATTCTCTATCACCCGGGAAATGCAGGATGAATTCGCCGTTGCCTCGCAGAACAAAGCCGAAGCAGCGCAGACATCCGGAGCCTTTGCCGATGAGATTGCCCCGGTCACGGTGAAGACTCGCAAGGGTGATATCATCGTCGATCAGGATGAATATATCCGCCACGGCGCCACGATTGAGGCGATGCAAAAGCTGCGCCCGGCCTTTGATCGCGACGGCACCGTGACCGCCGCCAATGCCTCTGGCATCAACGATGGCGCAGCGGCGGTGATCCTGATGTCGGCAGATGAAGCCGAAAAACGCGGGCTGACCCCGCTGGCGCGGATCGCGAGCTGGGCCACCGCGGGGGTTGATCCGTCGATCATGGGCACCGGCCCGATCCCGTCGAGCCGCAAAGCGCTGGAAAAGGCGGGCTGGAGCGTCGGTGATCTTGATCTGATCGAAGCCAACGAGGCCTTCGCCGCGCAGGCGTTGGCGGTGAACAAAGAGCTTGGCTGGGATCCGGCCAAGGTCAACGTGAATGGCGGAGCCATTGCCATCGGCCACCCGATTGGGGCTTCCGGCGCACGGATCCTGACCACGCTGCTCTACGCGATGAAGGCTCGCGAGGCAAAAAAAGGCCTTGCCACTCTGTGCATCGGCGGCGGTATGGGCGTGGCGATGTGCCTCGAACGGCCCTGACCCAACTAACATTCCGATCATGCGGGGCGCTTCGGCGCCCCGTTTTATTTTGCACACGCAGAAATTCATTGTGCAACTTTATTGCGTATGCTCTACAGTTTTCAGCAATAGCATTACTTACGTGAATCGGAAATGGGAGGAAAACATGTCCAGAACCGCCCTCGTCACCGGCGGCACCCGCGGGATCGGCGCTGCGATCTCGGTGGCGCTGAAAACGGCTGGTTATCAGGTGGCAGCGAGCTATGCCGGTAATGATCAGGTCGCCGAGGCCTTCACCGCTGAAACCGGCATCACGGCCTATAAATGGGATGTCGGCGATTACGAGGCCAGCGCCGCCGGGATCGCCCGGGTGGAAGAGGATCTGGGCCCGATCGAGATCGTGGTCGCCAATGCGGGCATCACCCGCGACGCGCCGTTTCACAGAATGACCCCGGATCAGTGGAACGAGGTGGTGGCGACCAACCTGACCGGCGTGTTCAACACCGAGCACCCGATCTGGCCGGGGATGCGCGAGCGTGAATTTGGCCGGGTCATCGTGATCAGCTCGATCAACGGGCAGAAAGGTCAATTTGGTCAGGTGAATTATGCCGCCACCAAGGCAGGCGACCTGGGCATCGTGAAATCTCTGGCGCAGGAAGGCGCGCGCTTTGGCATCACCGCCAACGCCATCTGCCCGGGCTATATCGGCACCGATATGGTGATGGCCGTGCCGGAGCATTTTCTGGAAGCGATCATCGAACAAATCCCGGCCGGACGGTTGGGCGAGCCAGAAGAAATCGCGCGCTGCGTACTGTTCCTGGCCGATGACAAAGCAGAGTTTCTGAACGGCTCGACGATCACCGCGAATGGCGGGCAGTTCGTCGTCTGAATACCGTTTTGCAAAACCGGCCTTCCGGGGCCGGTTTTTTTGTGCCATCTGGGCAGGATGACCCGCTCTCTCGCCACCACAATCGGCTTTTCGGCCGTGCTGCTCTGGGCGCTTCTGGCGCTGTTCACTGTCGCTACCGCGCCAGTGCCGCCCTTTCAGCTGAACGCCCTGACCTTCGCCATCGGCGGCACGGTCGGGCTGATCTGGAGCTTTGCCAGCGGCGGCATCGGCCAGCTGCGCCGGGTTAACTGGCGGGTCTATGCTTTCGGCACCGCCGGGCTGTTCGGCTATCACGCCTTCTATTTCACCGCCCTCAGGCTGGCCCCCGCCGCCGAAGCCGGGCTGATCGCCTATCTCTGGCCGCTGCTGATCGTGCTGCTCTCGGGGCTTCTGCCCGGCGAGCGGCTGCGCACGGGCCATGTGATCGGCGCGCTGGTGGCGTTTTCCGGCGCGGCGCTGATCGTGGCCAGTGGCCTGTCGGGCGTCAGCCCCGGCGCGCTGCCCGGCTATGGCTTTGCCGCGCTCTGCGCGCTCACCTGGTCGGGCTATTCGGTGCTGTCGCGCCGCCTTGGCGCCACGCCCACTGCCTCGGTGGCCGTGTTCTGCCTGGCCACAGCCGCGCTCTCGGCGCTGGCACATGGTCTGTTTGAACAGACGGTCTGGCCCGCCACCCGCATGGGCTGGGCCGCAATTCTGGGGCTTGGCCTCGGCCCCGTGGGTCTGGCCTTCTATACCTGGGATGTTGGCGTCAAGCGCGGTGATATCCAGCTTCTCGGTACGGCCTCCTATGCCGCGCCGCTGCTTTCAACGCTCGCCTTGATCCTCGCGGGCATGGCCGAACCACGCCGCGAGGTTATTCTGGCCGCGGTTCTGATCACCGCTGGCGCCGCGCTTGCCGCCCGGGCTGGCCATCGGGCCAACCACAGGGCCTAGCCTGAGGTCAGGCCATCGACAGACGCGAAATTTCTTCTTTCAGGCGCAGTTTTTCCTTTTTAAGCGCCACAATTTCCAGATCATCCACTGAAGGGCTTTGCTGCATCTTTGCAACCCGTTCGGAAAGCGTTTCATGCTTCTTGCGAAGTTCGTTGAGATGCGCGTCAACTTTCATGGCCGTCTCCTTATATTGCTTTGGGCAATCTTCACGTAATCAGTGCAACACAGAATTTGAGTCTTGTCACGAAATCGTTGCAGGTTTGTGCCCTGCGGCATGGTGCCGCCGCAGGCGTTACCACATCGGCAGATGAGCGCTGTCACGCAGAATAGCCGAGACTTCACGACGATAGCTTTCTTTATCGCCCACATGCTCAGCCCCGTCATGCAGCACCAGCGGCGTGGCCAACCGGAAGGCACCGCGTCCGCCTTTGCGCGCCTGCACCAGCACCAGCGAGGCCGCCCGGCCTTCCCGTGCCGTCAGCGGTTTAACCAGAACCGAGCCAAGCCGATCATCCATCGCGGCCAGAATCTCGGGCAACCGTTCAACCTTCTGGATCATGGTCAGATAACCGCGCGGTTTCAGCCGTTTGGTGGCCACATCAATCCAGCTTGCCAGCGGGGTGTCTTCGAACAGCGCCGCCTCGCGCCCGGCATCCTCTGACGTGGTTGATTGCTCGCGCAGATGATAGGGCGGGTTCATCACCACGTGATCGAAGCTTTCTTCTTTCACTTCGGCAGGCAGATCGGTGAGATCAGCCGCAACCACGTCCATCTGAATATCATTATCAAATGCATTGATCCGGGCGAGATCGGCATAATCTTTCTGCCGCTCAACCCCAACAATCTCCAGCCCCTTCACGCGGGAACCAAGGCAGAGACCAACCGCCCCAACCCCGCATCCGAGATCAAGCACTCGTTCGCCTTCATGGGCAGCAATCGAGGCCGCCAGAAAAACCGGATCAACCCCGGCGCGATATCCATTACGCGGTTGCATCAGCATCAGCTGCCCGCCCATGAATTTGTCATTTGTCAGGTCAGCACGGGCAAATCCCATATTATCGCTCCTCGCACTCAATTCCATTATCTCTCAATACACGTCGTGCACGCGTGATATCGTCTGGATGCACCATAAGACGACGGGGTAAAATTCCTATTGATCCTTCCAACGTGCTCATATGGACGTCCATGGCAAAGGTCGTTATACCTTCACCGTCTAAAAGCGCCGTTGCAAAGGCTATGATGGTCGGGTCATTTGTGCGCAGAAGCTCTTTCATCTGAAAGGCTTATCCTCTGTCCCGGGGTTGAGTCGAGAAAAAGAGCGTGGGGATGGGAACACAGAGTGGTGATGATGAAAGACGCTACAGCGCATCAACCGCATGATCGGCTTGCCGAATTTCTTTCTGAAGATCTCGCGGCCGTGAACGAGATGATTCGGTCGCGCATGTCGTCGGAATATGCGCCGCGCATCGCAGAGATTTCCGCCCATCTGATTGAAGCGGGCGGCAAGCGTCTGCGCCCGATGCTGACCCTCGCGGCCGCCCGGATGATGGGCTATCGGGGCAACCACCATGTGCTGCTGGCCACCACCGTGGAATTTATCCACACCGCCACCCTGCTGCATGATGACGTGGTCGATGGATCGGAACAGCGGCGCGGCAGGCCCACCGCCAATCTGCTCTGGGATAACAAATCCTCCGTTCTGGTCGGGGATTACCTGTTTGCCCGCTCGTTCCAGCTGATGACGGAAACCGGCGAAATGCGGGTGCTGCGCATTCTGTCCGATGCCGCTGCGACGATTGCCGAGGGCGAGGTGCTGCAGCTAACCGCCGCGCAGGATCTGAGCACCGACGAAAAGATCTATCTGAAAGTTGTGCGCGGCAAGACCGCCGCACTGTTTGCCGCCGCCACCGAAGTGGGCGGCGTGATTGCCGGATCCGGCGAAACCCAGGTGCGAGCTCTGCATGAATACGGTGATGCGATGGGGATCGCTTTCCAAATCGCTGACGATCTCTTGGATTTCTGGGGCGATGACGGGATTGGCAAAAACCGGGGCGACGATTTCCGCGACCGGAAGCTGACCCTGCCGCTGATTAAAGCTATCGCGAAAGCCGACGCGGAAGAGCGGGCATTTTGGCAGCGGACCATCGAGAAGGGTCAGCAGAGTGAGGGCGATCTCGATACCGCGCTGGCGCTGATGGAAAAACATGGCGCGCTGGAAGAGACCCGGAAAGAGGCCCTGGCTTGGTCGGAGAAAGCCAAGGCGGCATTGCAGGATCTACCCCAGCACGAGCTGCGCGATCTGCTGTCGGATATTGCCGATTACGTAGTGGCCCGGCTGAACTGAGCAAGCCGCCCAGATCCAAAACCTGATCCTGAGCCGATCAGCGCAGGGTCGCGGCTTTCACCCACCAATCGGGCTGCGTCTGGGCCAGTTTCTCGGCGGCGGTATCGGCCTCATCACGGCTTTCGAACAGCGCAAAACACGTAGCCCCGGAGCCAGACATGCGGGCGAGCCGCGCATTCGGCAGATCTGCCAACGCCTTCAGCACATCCCCGATCACCGGGGCAATCGCAATCGCCGGGGCTTCCAGATCGTTACGTTGCTGGGCCAGCCAATCAATCGCCGACCAGGTGCCACGCCAACGCGGGATGCGCTTGGGCAGCGGCGCGTTGTTCTTGTCATCCAGGGCTTTGAACACATCCGGCGTCGAAACACCCACACCGGGATTGGCCAGCACCGCATAAAGCTCCGGCATCCCTTCGATGGGCGACACGTCCTCGCCAATCCCACGCATCCGCGCGGCCTGACGCAGCAGGCAAACCCGAACATCGGCACCAAGATCGCCCGCTCCGGCAGGCAGGTCGGTCGTGCCGATCAGATCGGCCATGGCAAACAGCGTGGCTGCAGCATCGGACGAGCCGCCACCGATCCCCGCCGCCATCGGCAGATGCTTGGACAGCGTAATCGAAACCGGATGATCAAACAGCCGCGCGGCTTTCATCACCAGATTGCCGTCATCGGCTGGCACACCCGCCGCCATCGGCCCGGTGACCTCCAACGTGGTTTCCTCGGCGGGCATCACCGTGACCCGGTCGCCCTGATCGGCAAACACCACGAGACTGTCGAGCAGGTGATAGCCATCGGCCCGCTGGCCGGTGACATGCAGACACAGATTGATTTTCGCCGGAGCAAAGGTTTTCGCCATCATTTTGCGAGCGGCTCCCCACCTTCTTCTTCGATCACCTTGTCCAGACCAACCTCAAGTTTGCGGCGGATGCGGTCGGGTTTCAGCTCGTCCAGATCGGTCTCATCGGTGATGAAAGACAGCGCGCGGCTCCATTGGAATTCCGCCTCGCGTTTGCGCCCCACCGCCCAATAGGCATCGCCCAAATGATCGTTCAGCACCGGGTCAAGCGGCTTCAGCTCCACCGCCCGATCCATCTCGACGACAGCATCATCATAATTGCCAAGCTGGAAAAAGGCCCAGCCCAGACTGTCGCGGATAAAGCCATCATAGGGACGCCCCGCAACCGCGCGCCGGATCATATCAACCGCTTCGTCGAAATGCTCGCCCTTCACGATATAGGAATAACCCAGATAGTTCAGCACCGAGGGCTGATCGGGCGACAGCTCCAGCGCCTTACGGAAATCATCCTCAGCAGCCGGCCAATCGCCGGTACGCTCATAGCAAATCGCGCGGGCGAAATAGATGCTCCAGCTAGCGGGCTTTCCCTCAGGATACAGCGCAATCGCAGCTTTGTAGTGATCCAGCGCCTCGCCATAGCGCTGTTCAAAGCGCAGCGTATCGCCCAGCGCGGATTGCAAAGCGGGGCTTTCGGGCGCGATTTCAATCGCGGTTTTCAGCACCTTAATCGCCGCTTCAACGTCTTCCATCTGGCGCAGAGAGGTCGCCTGACCGATCCTTGCCTGCACATAAGCACGCTCACCCGGCCCGATCTGCGAATACGCCTCGGCGGCCAGCGGATAATTCTCCATGTCTTCCAGCACCAGCGCCGACAGCAGCCGGGCACCGATATTATCAGGATCCAGATATTCCGCGACCCGCGCGTAAAGCAGCACCAGTCCCGGATCGGTCTTGCCCCGAATGGATTGCCCAACCTCGTAGAAAAGCTGCGACAGCGCCTCGCGCGGTCCGGCAACTGCGGTGAAAGGCAGGGTGTCACCCGCCGCAAGCGCCGCGCGCATTTCGGTCAGATCGGGATCTTCTGTTCCGGGAAACGCCTGATCCAGCAGATCAGCAGCATCATCGTTGCGGTCGAGCTGGCTGAGCACCTGCGCATAGGCGACGATCCCGGGCTGGTTCAGACTCAGCACCTGTTGCCCGCCACCAAGCAGATCAGCGGCACCTTCGTAATCGCCGACCATTGCCAGCGCCATGGCTTTCTGCAGCAAGACCATCCCGCCATTGCCGCCCGCAGAAAGCGTATCGAAAAGCTCAATCGCGCGGCTCATCTTGCCATCGCCAACCGCGACCCAGGCACGCACAAGCTGGTCAGTCAACCCACCCAGGGCCTGCCCCTTGTCCAATGCCGCGCTTGCCGCCTGCCAATCTTCGCGTTTAAGCGCATTTGCCAGATGCACCAGCCCGGCCAGCTGGTGTTCCTCATCCAGCTCGCTCAGCCTGTCGGCCAGCGGAACTGCTTCATCAATCTGACCCAGCCCGAGCTCGGCCAGCAAGATACCTTCCATCAGGTGAGCGTTTGTCGGATCAAACTCCAGCGCCTTTGCGCCATACTCCACCAGTGTCTGATAATCGCCCGCCCGATCCGCGACCAGCGCCGCCAGATAGGGGCCCGCCAGATCGTCCTGAGCCTGTGCCGGGATCGACAGCGCGGACAGAAATGCGGACAGGGCAATGTGGTGCAAGAAACGCAGATTGGGCAAGAGGATGCTCCGTAGGTTGGGTCCGCTCAGACCCTAGGGGTACGCCCCATTCCCGGCAAGCCCCCGACCGGGTGCGGATTACAAATCCGTGAAGAGTGCGGCGATAAAACAAGGCCGCCCGTCAGCAATGACGTGCGGCCCTGAAAACTCAGCTGCGAAACGGCTTACATATTGCCGTAATTCGGCCCGTCGCCCCCTTGCGGGGTTGTCCAGGTGATGTTCTGCGACGGATCTTTGATGTCGCAGGTTTTGCAATGCACGCAGTTCTGGAAGTTGATCTGGAATTTCGGGCCATCTTCGCCCTCGATCACTTCGTAGACCCCAGCCGGGCAATAGCGCTGCGCCGGTTCGTCATATTCCGGCAGGTTCAGCGCGATCGGCAGATCGGCATCTTTCAGATGCAGGTGGCAGGGCTGGCTTTCCTCGTGGTTGGTCGCCGCGAAGCTGACATTGGTTAGCCGGTCAAAGCTCAGTACCCCATCCGGTTTCGGATAGTCGATTTTCGGATAATCCTTGGCCTTGCCCGTGGCCGCCGCGTCAGATTTTCCGTGTTTCATCGTACCGAAGACCGTGAAGCCAAACAGGTGATTGGTCCACATGTCAAAGCCCGACAGCATCAGGCCGAACTTGTCGCCAAACTTGGTGGTCAGCGGTTTGACGTTGCGCACCTTGATCAGGTCTTTCGCCACCGGACCATTGCGCAGCTCGGTTTCATAGGCGTCGAGCGTATCCGCCGACCGGCCCGCCTTGATCGCCTCGGCAGCGGCTTCAGCAGCTGCAATGCCCGAGAGCATGGCGTTATGGTTGCCCTTGATCCGGGCATAGTTCACCAGACCCACCGTGTCGCCCAGCAGCGCGCCGCCCGGGAAGGCCGCTTTCGGCATCGACTGATAGCCGCCCGCCGCAACCGCCCGCGCGCCATAGGCCACGCGCTTGCCGCCTTCCAGCATCGGCGCGATTTTCGGATGATGCTTCATCCGCTGGAATTCCATGTAGGGATACACATGCGGGTTGGCATAGTTGAGATGGGTGATCAGGCCGATAAACACCTGATTGTTTTCAGCATGATAGGCGAAACCACCGCCATGGGCGTTTTTGCCCAGCGGCCAGCCCATATAGTGCTGCACCAGCCCTTCCTGGTGTTTGGCCGGATCGATTTCCCAGATTTCCTTGATGCCGATCCCGAATTTCTGGAAATCGCGATCTTGGTCGAGCGCGTATTTGCTGACCACATGTTTGGTCAGCGAGCCACGCGCGCCTTCGGCCAGGAACACATATTTGCCATGCAGCTCCATGCCCGGCTCATAGGCGGGGCCGGGGGTGCCGTCGGCTTCTTTGCCAAACTCACCGGCAACGACGCCTTTCAGCGCGCCATTGTCATCATAGATCAGCTCAGAGCACGACATGCCGGGATAAATTTCCACGCCCATCGCTTCGGCCTGTTCGGCCAGCCAGCGCGAGACCTGCCCCATCGAAACGATGTATTTGCCGTGGTTCGACATGAAGGGCGGCATCGGCCAGGTCGGGATGTTGAACCCGCCTTTTTCCGACAGCATATGGAACTCGTCGCCATTCACTCATCAAGCTGTTTCAGTCGGATCGCCGCAGACAGTCCCGCAGGACCAGCCCCCACGATGACCACATCGACTTCCATCGCTTCGCGTTCGATCTCAGACATGGATTCCCTCCTGGCACATTTCGGGTTTCGATAGCGGCCCGCCGATAACAGGTCAATCACGACTGAGCGTTATTTTGCTGCCCGATGACGCGTTCAGGCCCTGACGCGCCGCTTGTGCAACAAGACCATTGCAATGCAAGCGATTTTGCTTTTCTTTTGGCCGGACATCCGCGTGCCGTGTTGGCGCGCGATTTGATATGTCCGCCCCGTCCGGGCCGGGCAAAACGAACGACCGAAGATCGAGAACACCGCCCTATGGAAAAGATCCTTCTGACCCGCGCGGGCCATACCGCGCTGAATGACGAATTGAAGCAGCTGAAGTCGGTGGAACGCCCGGCGGTGATCGCGGCGATTGCCGAGGCGCGCGAACATGGCGACCTGTCGGAAAACGCCGAATATCACGCCGCCCGCGAAAAGCAGAGCTTTATCGAAGGCCGGGTGAAAGAGCTTGAAGGTATTCTCGGCCTTGCCGAAGTGATCGACACGGCCAAGCTGTCGGGCACGATCAAATTCGGCGCCACGATCCGGCTGGTCGATGAAGACACGGATGAGGAAAAGACCTTTCAGATCGTCGGCGAACCCGAAGCCGATCTGGAACAGGGCAAGCTCAATATCAAATCGCCCCTCGCCCGCGCCCTGATCGGCAAGGATGAAGGCGACTCGGTCGAGGTGAAAACCCCGGGCGGCGAGAAGAGCTACGAAATTCTGTCGATCAGTTTCGTTTAGATCAGCACATAGGACAGGCAGATGGCGGACGAAAAACGCTCCATCGACCTCGGCGTTTTCCAGCATATCAGCGGGCGACCGCTCGGTAGCTCGGAACTGCTGGCCATTGTGCTGTCGGTAATCTGGCTGATCGCCTGTATCGTGTTTTTCCTGGTCCTGGGCGGCGCCGATGCCGATGCGTCTGGCGGGATGCGCTTTGTCTTCGCACTGCTGGCCACGGTGCTGCCGGTGGCGGTGATCTGGCTGGCGGCCTCGGCGGCGCGGTCGGCCCGGATCATGCGCGAGGAAAGCGCCCAGCTGCAAACCGCGCTGAACACCATGCGCCAGAGCTTTGTCGAGCTGCAGCAATCCCATGCGCTCGGCGTGCGCCCCGGTGATCTGACCCGCAAGCTGGAAGAGATTTCGCAAAAACAGACCCAGACGCAGGATGCGCTGGCGACCTTTGTGTCGGCCCGGCCCCGGATGGAAACCCAATTGCCGCCGCCGCCAAAACTGGTGAGCGAAGCGCAGCCCGAGCTTGAGGAAACCGGGCAGGCGCGGTTAGCCCTTGGCACCCCGGCTGAAGATCTGGCCGCACCGCTAAACATCGAAGACTTGATCCGCGCGATCAATTTCCCCGAAAGCGCCGAGGATGATGAGGGTTTTTCCGCCCTGCGCCGGGCGCTGGCGGATCGCAATGTCGCCAGCCTTATTCAGGCTGCGCAGGATGTGCTGACACTGCTGTCGCAGGACGGGATCTATATGGACGATCTGCGCCCCGATCCGGCCCGGCCCGAGATCTGGCGGCGCTTTGCGGCAGGCGAACGCGGGCGCACGGTGGCAATGCTGGGCGGTATCCGCGACCGCTCTTCGCTGGCGCTCACCGCCGGACGGATGCGGCAGGATACAATTTTTCGCGATGCCGCCCACCATTTCCTGCGCCGGTTTGACGAGATGATCTCGTCGGTCGAACCCCATGCCAGCGACGAAGAACTGACCCGCCTCGGTGCCACCCGCACCGCCCGCGCCTTCATGCTGCTGGGCCGCGTGACCGGGACGTTTGACTAGGCTCCCTTGCTGGTTAGGCCGGGCTTCAGGCCGGCACACAGAAAACCAAGCACACGCCTCACAGCGCTGCTATTCTCCCGCGATCAAACTCCGCGCCTGTTCAAGGTCTTCCGGCGTGTTGATGTTGAAAAACGGATCATGCGGCAGGCTGGAAAATTCGCAACGCGCCATGCCCTGCCCCGCGGCCCAGGCCACAACCTTGCGCGTGCCAGTCTCCAGCGCCAGCCGCAGATCGTCGCGCAGGCTGACCGGCCAGATGCCAAAGGTCGGATGCAGCCCGTTATCCGTGGCCGCCAGCGCAATCGGCTCATGCGCCTCGCTGGCTGCAAGCGCCAGTTGATCGACCAGATTGCGCGACAGAAAGGGCGTGTCGGCGGCGGCAGTCACGATATGATCTGCGCCAGCCTTGGCCGCCCAGTCCATCCCCGCTAGCACCCCAGCCAACGGCCCGAGATTGCCAGGCATTGTGTCGGGCAAAACCGGCAGTCCAAAGCTTCGGAACCGATCAGGGTCGCCATTGGCGCTAAGCGCCAACCCACGCACCTGCGGGGCTAAGCGCTCAACCACATGCGCCAGCAAAGACCGACCGCCAAGCTCGGCCAGAGCCTTGTCACCGCCGCCCATGCGGCGGGCCCGCCCCCCGGCCAGAATCACGCCCAATGGTTGTTTCAAATCACACTCCATTACTGGTTTGCACCGCTTTTCAGGACGGCCTATCGTCGCCCTGAAACCCTAGGACTCATCATGTCGCTCTCCAAGTCTAAAACACCCGTCCGGGCCGGGATCCGTGACGCTCTGCCCTTCATTCTTGTTGTGGCACCGTTCGGGATGCTGTTCGGAGTTGTCGGCTCCGAGGCCGGGCTGAAGCTTGTGGAAGTGATGGGCATGTCGGTACTGGTTGTGGCCGGAGCGTCGCAATTTGCAGCCCTGCAACAGATGCTGGCCGATACGCCCACGCTGATGGTGATCCTGACCGCGCTGACGGTGAACCTGCGCATGGCGATGTATTCCGCCTCGCTCACCCCGCATCTGGGCGAGGCGCCTCTGTGGAAACGCGCCTTTGCCGCCTATCTGTTGGTCGATCAGTCCTATGTGATGGCGATCACCAAATTTGCGCCCGAGCCGGAGATGACCCTTTCGGACAAGCTGCGTTATTATTTCGGCACGATGATCCTGATCACCCCGGTCTGGTATGCAGCCACCCTTGCCGGGGCGCTGCTGGGCAAAGCGATCCCGCCGGAATTGGCGCTCGATTTCGCCGTACCGATCACCTTTCTCGCCATGGTCGCGCCGATGGTGAAAAGCCTCGCCCATCTCGCCGCCGCGCTCGTCTCTGTCACCCTGGCTCTGGCGCTGGCGGGTCTGCCCTACGCGCTTGGCCTTCTGGTAGCAGCGATTGCCGCGATGATCACCGGCGCGCTGGTTGAAACAGCCATGGCACGGAGGCAGGCATGATCACGCAAACTCCGCAGCAGATCTGGCTGATCATCGCAGGCATGGCGATTGGCACCTTCCTGATCCGCTTTTCCTTTCTGGGGATTGTCGGCGACAGGCCGTTGCCGACCTGGCTGCTCAGGCTTCTGCGCTATACGCCGGTGGCGGTTATTCCGGGGATGGTGGCACCCTTGGTGCTTTGGCCCGAGGCGACCGGAGGCCAGCCTGATCCGGCCCGGCTTTCTGCCGCGCTGGTGACCATCATTTTGGGAAGCCTCACCCGCAACACGCTGATCGCCATTCTCGGTGGCGGTGTCACGCTGTTTGGACTGCTCTATCTGATCGGCTGACCCTGCCCCGGATCCGGGGCGAAGATCAGATCCCGTGCGCCACGATCATGCCGTTCTCGTCGGGATCATTGTCGTGATATTCATGGGTCACAACACCGGCGCGGCGGGCAAACCGTTCCTGCAAGGGCACCGGAAAGAACGTGACCCTGATATCTTCAAAGCCCGGAAGCTGACGCAGAATCGAGGAAATCGAATTGGCACAGAGGGCATGACCGACAGCGCCATTTTCCTTGATCAGACGCAGCGCCATTTCCGCCACGGCGGGGCTGACCACGAGATCCTGCTTCACCACCCGCCAGCTTTCGCGGGAATGGTAGTCGATATAGAAATCCACCGCCGGATCGGTCATGCCAAAGACCACATCATTGCGTTCAGGCAGGCGCGGATGGTGAAAACTGCCGGCCGGGTCAAACAGCACCCGTTCCGAGGGCGCCGAAACCATCAGCGCAGAATGGCCGCCATTGCCGGAATTCACGTTCACAACTGTAAACAGCGTCAGGCTCGGCGCATCCGGACTGGCGTAATGCGCTTTCGCAACCACATCATCGGGGGCCCAGACGGGCTCGGCTCCACAGGCGGCAAGCCCGAGAAGCATGGAGAGCAGGATAAACAGGCGTTTCATAGGCGCAAATTGCCCCGGCAATGTAAATTTTATCTGACGCCGAGAGCTTTAGGCACCAACGAGCGCCAGAACAACCACAATCGCGATGATCGTAATGACCGAAAATTTGCTGGCTTTGATGAAACCTTCAAAGGTTTTCTCGTGCACGCGGGTATCCATGCTGCCGTGTTGATGCTCAGACATCTTTATATCCTCGTCCCTAAATCGGTTCGGGTGAGAGGATTAGACGATTTGTCGCACCCTGTCACGGGGCGGAATGCACTGAGGCAGCAGAATCAGTCCGGATTTTCATCCTCATCAGCGGTAACCTTGCCCAGATCGGCGGCCAGCCGAAAGCCGATACGCATGGGCGGTTCGTCGTCGTGATTCTGGCGCGACAGGGCGCGCAGCATCACATTCAACTGGCTGACATGCTGAATAAGCTGGGTTTTCGCCCCATCCGGGCCAGTGCCATAAAAGGTGATGATATCGGGATCGAAATAACCGACGCCTTCGATCCGGAGCGTCCCTGCATCGCCCCCGACAAATCCCATGGCGACCTCATGTTCGTTGTCGAGCTGCTCTTCGAAATTCTGGATATAGAGGATGATCCGCTCATAGGCCCATTCTGCCGGGCTTTTCTCGTCCATCGGCACGTCGGCCACGGCCTGCGGCAGCGGTTTCTGCTCGGCGGTCAGCGGCGCACCCTCATCACATTTCGCAACCCGTGCCAGCGGGCGGGCGGGCTTTGCATTCATCATCACATGTTCCTTTGCTGCCAGAGCCAGGCATCATCCTCGCGCCGCGTGCGCGTGACCTGCCCGATCTGATAGAGGTGATTAAGATGCGCCATTGCCTCGACCAGCGCCAGCCCATAGGTGCCTTCGTCGATCTGGCGCTTGAACAGCGCCGGGAAACACTCGGCGGCGGTTTTCGGGGTATCGAGAAACGCAACCAGCCGGGTCAGCGCCGAATGGTGATTATCGACAAGCTGACGCATCCGCGTGGGCAGCCCGCGATAGGGCAGCTTATGCCCCGGCAGCACCAGATGGCTGTCTTCGGCATAAGGGCTAAGCCGCTCGCAGCTTTCCAGCCAGTCGCCCACCGGATCGGCCTCGGGCTCGGTGGCATAGACGCCCAGATTGGGGCTGATCGTGGCCAGAAGCTGATCGCCGCCCAGCACCAGATCGCAATCGCGGCTCCAGAAGGTGGCATGTTCCGGCGCGTGGCCATTGCCGATGCGCACATCCCAATCACGCCCGCCAAAGCGGATCACGTCGCCCTCTTTCACCCGGCGAAAGCCAAGCGGCATATCGGCGACGATATCGGCGTAGTTGAACGGCCGCTCTTCCTTGCGCTTGTCGTAGACATCCGTGTCCATCCCGGCCGAGCGCCAATAGGCCAGTGTCTCGTCCACCGGCTTCATCTGCTCGTCCAAGAGCAGCATCCGCGCGAACAGCCAGGAAGTGCGGGTGGTGATCAGCTCGGCACCGTGTTCCTTTTGGAACCAGCCCGCAAGCCCCACATGGTCGGGGTGGTGATGGGTCACAATCACCCGCGCAACCGGAGCACCGGCCAGCGGCCCGTCCAGCAGCTTGGCCCAGATCGCCCGGGTGCGTTTGCTGTCAAAGCCGGTGTCGATGATCGTCCAACCATCCTCATCACGGAAGGCGAAAACGTTCACATGATCCAGCGCCATCGGCAGCGGCAGACGCATCCACAGCGCGCCTTCGGCAATCTCAATAGCCTCCCCCTCGCCCGGCGGCATATCCCACGGAAAGGAGAAGGGCGCGCTCATGAGGCGAGATCGTCGATGCTGAGCCCACATGTTCGGGCAAGAGACGTTCGATATAATAGGCCGCCAGCTCGGTGCGCGGGCCTTTGCCGCCTTCGAGATGCGCAGCTTTCAGGTGGTAAAATGCCCCCATCACCCGGGCGCAGGCCCATTGGAAGGGCACAGCCCCGGCGAACCGGTCCTGCAAATCCTGCTCAACCAGCCACTCGACGCATTCACGCAGGGTTTCAGCCGCACCCCAGACAGCTTCGGCCAGCGCGGGAACGGTGTTGCGAGCGGCTTCGGCAACCTCTTCGCCTTCTTCGAACAGCCGGAAGGCCGCTTCGCCCTGATCCATCATCTTGCGCGCCACAAGGTCCATCGCCTGAATGCCGTTGGTGCCTTCGTAAATCGTCGTCACCCGCACGTCACGCGCGTATTGGGCGGCGCCGGTTTCCTCGATAAAGCCCATGCCGCCATGCACTTGCTGGCCGATATAGCTGACCTTCACGCCAATATCGGTGCCATAGCTCTTGGCAATCGGGGTGAGCAGCGCCGCACGGGCAGCCCAATCGGCCTCGCCGGTGGCCTTTTGCATATCAATCGCCACAGCGCAGGCCAGCGCGATGGCGCGGGCGGCGAAAATCTCGGCCTTGGCTTCGATCAGCATCCGGCGCACATCGGCAAAATCAATGATCGTGCCGGTGCCACCTTCAATCGGCGAACGGCCCTGTTTGCGCTCCAGCGCATACTCCAGCGCGTGTTGATAAGCGCCTTCGGCAACGCCAATCCCCTGCACACCCACTTGCAGCCGCGCATTGTTCATCATCGTGAACATCGCCGCCATCCCGCCCTGTTCCGGGCCAACCAGCCAGCCGGTCGCGCCCTCATAGGACATCACGCAGGTGGGCGAGCCATGCAGGCCCATCTTGTGCTCAAGGCTCACCACTTTCAGGCTGTTCGCCACGCCGGGGTTGCCGTTTTCATCGGGAATAAGCTTCGGCACCATGAACAGGCTGATCCCCTTGGTGCCCTTCGGCGCATCGGGCAGCCGCGCCAGCACCAGATGGCAGACATTCTCGGCCATGTCGTGATCGCCCCAGGAGATAAAGATCTTCTGCCCGGAAATCGCGTAGGTTCCGTCGCCATTCGGCACCGCTTTCGTGGCCACGGCGCCCACATCGGTGCCCGCCTGCGGCTCGGTCAGGTTCATCGTGCCGGTCCATTCGCCCGAGGTGAGCTTGGGCAGATAGAGCGCCTTGATCTCGTCCGAGGCATGAACTTCCAGCGCTTCGATCTGGCCTTGAGTCAGCAGCGGGTTCAGCCCCAGCGCCAACGCCGCGCCCGAGGTCATATCGTTGAATGCGGCGTTCAGCGTGAAGGGCAGGCCCATGCCGCCATGATCGGTGCTGCCGGAAATGCCGACCCAGCCGCCTTCGGCCATGGTCTGATAGGCCTCTTTGAACCCGGGCGAGCTGCGCACCACACCGTTTTCCAACACCGCACCCTGAGTATCGCCCACGCGGTTGAGCGGCGCGATCACCTCGTCATTCAGCTTGGCTGCTTCGGTGAGGATCGCCGACACCATATCCGTCGTTGCTTCGGCAAAGCGCTCGGTTTCAGCCAGATCGGAGAACCCGACCATATGATCAAGCATGTACTGGATTTCAGTCAGAGGTGCGCGATAGGGCATGGCCGGACCTTCTTTCACGGGCTTCACAAGGCTGCGCCCGCCCTGTAGCAAGCGCAACAGGCACCCTAGCCCCGGGCCGGGGCAAGACAAGGGAAACGCAGCGTCATGGATGCAACCGAGATTCTGAGCCCGGATGCGGGCGGCATTGGCCGGGCGGCAGAGATATTGCGCGCGGGCGGGCTGGTAAGCTTTCCCACCGAAACGGTTTACGGGCTGGGCGCGGATGCGACCAATGACCGGGCCGTGGCGCGAATTTTCGAAGCCAAGGGACGGCCGCATTTCAACCCGCTGATCATCCATCTGCCGTCGCTGGAGGCGGTTGAGCGCTATGCGGTGCTGGAAGGTGACGCGCTGCGGCTGGCCGATGCGTTCTGGCCCGGGCCGCTAACGCTGGTCTTGCCGCTGCGCGAAGATGCAGGGTTGTCGCCGCTGGTCTCAGCAGGCCTGCCCACCGTGGCAGTGCGCCTGCCCGATCATGCGCTGGCGCGTAAGCTGCTGGCGGCGGCGGGTCGCCCGATCGCCGCGCCCTCAGCAAACCCGTCAGGCCGGATCTCGCCCAGCGAAGCGGCACATGTGACGACCGGTCTGGACGGCAAGATCGAAGCAGTACTCGATGGCGGGCCCTGCGCTGTGGGCTTGGAAAGCACCATTATCGGGGTCGATCCGGTGCCGACTCTTCTGCGCCCCGGCGGGTTGCCGGCGGAAGCGATTGAAGCCTGTCTGGGCATGGAACTGCCGCGCATGGCCGGGGATGCGGCGATCAACGCCCCCGGGCAGCTCGCCTCGCATTACGCCCCGAAAGCAACGATGCGGTTGAATGCAGATCAGGCGGAGGGGGATGAACGGCTGCTGGGCTTTGGGCCGGTCGAAGGGACTGCGCTGAACCTCTCGCCCTCGGGCGATCTGGTTGAAGCAGCCGCCAACCTCTTTCACCACCTGCACGCGCTGGATCAGGCGGGCAACGCGCCCATCGCCGTTTCCCCGATCCCCGAGATCGGGCTGGGGCGGGCGATCAATGACCGTCTGCGGCGGGCAGCAGCCCCTCGGTAAGTAAAACTGTCCGGGCTTTGCGCTCTGCTATGGCACAGTCAAATCTTGACACACAGCATCCCATAACCAACTGATATAGTGTGGTTGTTTTGAGGGTGTGTCCATGATCCGATATTTTGTTTCCGTGCTAACCGCTATTATTGTGCCCGTTGGCTGGGCACAGGCGGCAGATCAAAACTGCCACCCGTCCTATGCGAATGTCTGCGTGCCGATTGCCAGCGATGTGGATTGTGCAGGCGGAAGTGGGAATGGACCTGCCTATGTGGTCGGACCGGTCAAGGTCGTGGGACCAGACGTCTATCGCTTGGACCGCGACGGCGATGGCATCGCCTGCGAACCCAAGAAATGATCAGCTAAAAAACCTGAGGCGCAGGTAACTGCACTATTCGGGCGATGGAGGCTTCGACCATCCTTCGCGCATCTCCCGGACGCGTTGATAGGCCGGGCGGGTTTTCAGGCGCTCGACATAGGTGTTGAAGCCGTCATCGGGAAGCGGAAAGCCCAGCACCTGCGCCCAGCCCGCACAATGCACGGCAAGAATATCGGGCACCGTCATCTGCTCGCCCATCAGAAACGGACCATCGCCCAGCCGCCGGGCCAGTTCATTGATAGAGCGTTCAAATTCCGCCGCCACCGAGGGTTTGATTTCTGGCACCCGGCGCTCTTCCGGGTAGAGGAATGCATGGCGGGTGACGATCCACAGCGCTGCATCCAGCTCATCATTGATGAAATTTGTCAGCCCATCCTGCCGGGCGCGCTCGATGCTGCCCGGCGGAAAGGTCAGCGCGCCATGGCGGTCGGTCAGAAATGTCATGATCGCGGTGGAATCGGTCAGCGCCTCATCATCCGCGATCAGCACCGGCACCTTGCCCGCCGGGTTATGGGCGCGCACTTCGTCGGATTGGGGCGCAACCTTCTGATGGTCATAAGGCAATCCCAGCTCTTCCAGCAGCCAAAGCACCCGAAAGGCCCGCGACGAGGCCTTGCCATAGAGTTGATACATGAATTCTCTCCCTGTTTGGCTCAGGGAATGCAGACAAAGCGCGATTTGTCTAGCCGCGTGGCAGGTATGAGAGGCGGATAAGTGCGCGCTCAACCAGAGCTGCTGCCGGGGCGCGAGACGACGAGCGCAGGGTCAGATCGGTGTCGATCAGGATCTCCAGCGCCGACTCCAGCCGGTTTACCCCCCATTGCTGGGCCTGCCGCACCATTCTGTCGCGCGATTTGAAATGCACTGGCGGGCGGGCGGTGGCGATGCCCTTGGCGGGGCCTTCCGGATGCGAGGCGGCCAGATGAAGGCTGCGAAAATGCCGGGTGGCGGCGATGCACAGCCCGACCGGCTGCACCCCCTGCGCTTCAAGTCGCACCATCAGCGGGCCAAGCTCGCCTGCCCGCCCTTCGGCCACAGCGTGGATCAGATCATCCATCTCGGCTTCGGTCGAGCCGGGGGCACAGGCCATCACATCGGCGGGGCTGGTGGGCGTGTCGTCGCTGAGCTTGTAGAGCGCGAGCTTTTCGATGGTCTGGCGGAAATCGCCCGGATCGAGCGCCCGCGACAGGGCGTTGATATCGTTCATCGCCTCGGGCGAGACCTGTTTTAGCCCGGCTTTGGCAAGCTCTGCCTCGATCTCGGCCCGCGAGGGTGGATCGTCGTAAATCCCCACCGCATAAGCGTTTTTATGGGTCTCGAAGAATTTGCGCAGAGCCGAACGCGGGGTCAGGCTGCCCGCTGTGATCACCAGCGTCGCATCGCCTTCGGCCCAATCATCCAGCGCCGGGGTGACGGTTTTCGCCAGCGTATCGGTGGCGTCTTCGACAAAAGCCACGCGCGGACCGGGGAAAAAGCCTTGCGCCTTCAGCGCATCGGAAAGTTGCGCCGGGTCCTTGCGCAGATCCCCCGCCGGAATGCGAGTCAGGCGCATTTCCTCTTCGCCATTCGGACCAACGAGGCCCGCGATCAGTTCCTGCCGCTTCAGCGCCACCCGCATCGCATCGGCACCATAAATCAGCACCCCGGTCATGCCGGGTTTGGGCTTGGCGAAAAAGCTAGGCGCGTCGCGGGGCGAAAGCTTCATACCCCCTCCCCCCAGAAGGGGCGGGTGTCGCCCGTCATTGAGACGGGCGAAAAGGTATCAGCTACATTCGGCACCATGATACCCAACATCCTACGCATTGTGGTCGATTACGCCACCACGTTGACGATTCGACCGGGGACCACGATCACCTTTTTCGGCGCGTTGCCACCAAGCGCCTTCTGCACCGCATCGGTGGCGAGCGCCAGGGCTTCCACCTCAGCCTTGTCCATGTCTTTCGGCACGGTGATCTCGGCTTTGCGTTTGCCGTTGATCTGGATCGGCAGGGTCACGCTGTCATCGACCAGCAGCGCCGGATCGGCTTCCGGCCAGGCAGCGTTTGCCACCAGCCCTTCACCGCCGAGCCGCGCCCAAATCTCTTCGGCCAGGTGCGGCACCATCGGTGCCAGAAGCTGCGCCATCACCCGCATCGCCTGCTGGCGTGTCTCCGCCCCGGCTTTGGATTTCTGCAGGGTGTTGGTAAACCCGTAGAGCTTGGCAATCGAGGTGTTGAAGGCAAAGCCTTCAATCCCTTTTGTCACCGCGTCGATGGTTTTGTGCAGCTCGCGCAGCAACGCGTCATCATCGCTGCCCGCCCCTTCGGCCTCGGCAATCTCGTCGGCCATACGCCAGATCCGGGCGAGGAATTTCGAAGCGGCTTCGGCGCCCGAGGCTGTCCATTCCACATCGCGTTCCGGCGGGCTGTCAGACATCACGAACCAACGCGCGGTATCGGCGCCGTAGCGCTCGACGATATCGACCGGATCCACCACGTTATACTTGGATTTCGACATCTTGGCCGAGGGAATCACCTCAACCGCCTCGCCGGTTTCTTTCAGCACCGCGCCCGTCTCGGTCAGCTCGACCTCTTCCGGGTAATGATACACCGCCCGGCCCGCCGCATCGCGGGTCTGGTAGATCGCGTGGGTCACCATGCCTTGGGTGAACAGCGCGTTGAACGGTTCTTTCGCACTATCCGGCAGATGGCCGGTCAGGTTCATCGCCCGGGCATAGAAACGCGAGTAAAGCAGGTGCAGAATCGCGTGCTCGATACCGCCGATATATTGATCGACATTCATCCAATACTTCACGTCTTCCGCTACTGTGGGCGTATCGGCATGGGGATTGGTGAAGCGCGCGTAATACCACGAGCTGTCCACAAAGGTGTCCATCGTGTCGGTCTCGCGCTTCGCGGGCGCGCCGCAGCTCGGGCAGGAACAATCACGCCAGGTCGGGTGGCGATCCAGCGGATTGCCGGGCTGATCGAAGCTGACATCGTCAGGCAGTTTGACCGGCAGATTTTCTTTCTTCTCCGGCACCACGCCGCAGGTTTCACAATGCACAACCGGGATCGGGCAACCCCAGTAGCGCTGACGGGAGAGGCCCCAGTCGCGCAGGCGGTATTGGGTCACGCCTTTACCCCAACCTGCCTTTTCGGCAAAAGCGATGGTGGCTTCGATGGCTTCATCGCCCGTGGCTTCGTCAATCCCGGTGAAGTGGTTGACCCATTTCACCTTATCCGATTTCGGCGGCAGGAAGGCTTCATCTTCCACCGGTTTCGGATCGTTCAGATCAAAGAAGGTGTCAATCACCGGCAGCCCGTATTTGCGGGCGAAATCAAGGTCGCGCTGATCATGCGCCGCCGAGCCGAAAATCGCCCCAGTGCCATAATCCATCAGAATGAAGTTGGCGATCCAGACCGGCAGTTCCCAATTCGGGTCGAGCGGGTGTTTCACCCGAATGCCAGTATCCATGCCCAGCTTTTCAGCGGTTTCGATGGCTTCTTCGGTGGTGCCACCTTTCCGGCATTTCGCAACAAACTCCGCCACATCGCTGTTTTCCGTTTCCAGCGAACGGGCAATCGGGTGATCGGGCGAGATGCCGACAAAGCTCGCCCCCATCAGCGTGTCGGGGCGGGTGGTAAAGACTTCAATGCCGGTGGGTTTGTCGACCAGCTTGGCCAGCGCCACATCATCGGCATCGGCAAATTCAAACGAGAAGGTCAGCCCGCGCGACTTGCCGATCCAGTTCGCCTGCATCAGCCGCACTTTCTCGGGCCAGTCTTTCAGCGTGTCGATGGCCTCCAGTAGCTCTTCCGAGAAATCCGAGATCTTAAAGAACCACTGCGTCAACTCCTTGCGCTCAACCTCAGCACCCGAACGCCAGCCTTTGCCGTCGATCACCTGCTCATTGGCCAGCACGGTCATATCCACCGGATCCCAGTTGACCACGGCGTTTTTGCGGTAGACCAGCTCCTTATCCAGCATGTCGATGAACATCGCCTGTTGCTGGCCGTAATATTCCGGATCGCAGGTAGCCAGCTCGCGCGACCAGTCGAGCGACCAGCCCATCGGCTTCATCTGCACCTTCATGTCTTCGATATTCTGATAGGTCCAGGTTTTCGGATGCCCGCCAGAAGCCATCGCAGCGTTTTCAGCCGGCATCCCGAAGGCATCCCAGCCCATCGGGTGCAGCACGGAAAAGCCTTTCGCCAGCTTATAGCGCGCCACCACGTCGCCCATCGTGTAGTTGCGCACATGGCCAATATGGATGCGGCCCGAAGGATAGGGGAACATCTCAAGCACATAGAATTTCGGCTTGGTTTCATCGCGTTTGGCCGCGAAGGTTCCGGCCTCATCCCAGACCGCCTGCCATTTCGGCTCGATGATGCTAGCGTCGTAGCGAGACATGTATTGCTCTCCGAATATAGAAACGCCGGGCAAGGGCCCGGCGCTGGTGTAGTCTGATGATCCGATAGGGTCCAGTCCCGGGGTCAGAGATTACGGTCCTGGATACGTAGCTGACGGGCGCGCGCCAGAATCGCGTCTTCCACCGCATGGGCGGTTGCCGCCGATACCGGACCGCCACGCGTTTGCAGCGAAACCTCGATCGAACGCGCATCCAGAGCCGGATCGCGCACATAAACGGTGGCTTTATAGGCCTGCCCGCCACCCGGCGGCGTGCCGTAGCCAAAGACCATCACGCCAGTGAACGGGTCCGCGTTTTGCAGCGGCAGGAAGTCGAGCACGTCGAGCGCGCCGTTCCACAGGTATTTGTTCACTTCAACGGTGGTGTTCGGATTGTCTTGATTCGAGAACAAATCCCAGATCGTCGAGCGCTCAGCTCTGTCCGGACGACGCTTCGGCGTTGCGGCCGCCGTGGTCTCACTAGCACCGCCACCAAAGAAATTGCCAAACCCGCTGCACCCCGATAGAGCCAGCGCCCCTGTCAGTAAAAGAGCCGTTACCGTGGTCCGCCCGATCTGCATGAGAGCACCCCATCCTCAAAGTTCCGTCCCTAAGTAACCAAGGGGATAAGGCGCGGCAAGCGTTTTCCCGGTCGCAGGATCGGATGACCCTGCCCTGTGCCCCCTATATATAGAGAGAGAATGCGAAACTGCCGGTTAGAGCCCCTAACTGTGGCATTGCTGCATCATCCCTGAGCACAATCGCGCATCAAATATCGGAGCGCTTGCAATAATCCGACCAAAGAGCGAGGAAGCAGCATACTCAATTCGGATTCCCCTGGATTGAGGTGCACCTTTTAGAAAAACGAGGGAAAACGAAATGAAAAAGATTCTTCTCGCTTCGACGATCCTGGTGGGTACCGCCGGTTTCGCTGCTGCTGACACTGCTAACTTCTCCTTCTCGGGCTCTGCCGGTTTTGGCGTTGCTTACAACACCACCACTGCCACTCTGACCCCGACCACCAGCTCGAGCTTCACCGCTGGCATGTCGACCACCACCGACATGGGTCTGGAAGCTGGCGCGTCGATCGAAGTCACCGCCGGTGGCTACGGCGTTGAAGACGACAACACCGACACCGGCTTCGGCGGTGCGTCCCTGACCGCTGCTGGCGTTGGCGACACCTCGCTGTACCTGTCGGGCGACTTCGGCAAACTGACCGTTGCGTTTGACGGCAGCGCTGGTGTTTTCGACACCAACTACGGCTACAGCTACACCTTCGGTGATTTCACCGTTGCTGTTGGCTACGATTGGAACGCTGGCGCCGCCAACGATGCAGCAGACCTGCGTGTTGACTACGCCTTCGGCGACTACTCGGTTTACGCCCAAGTGAACGCTGGCCAAGCCGGCGGCTGGAGTGCTGATACCATCGACTTCGGCGGGACCGCCGCGATGTCTGGCTTCTCGCTGGGTGTTGACGCGACCTACACCATCACCGGTGGCGCGATCGAATGGAAAGCCACCGCTGGTTATGCCTCGGGTGCCTACTCGGTGTCTGCCTTCGTGCAAGACGACAACGGTGTTGACGCGACCAATTTCGACTACGGTCTGTCGGGTTCCTACGATCTGGGCGGCGGCGTCTCGGTTGACGCTGGCTACACCTACGACAACGACCTGAACACTGGCCTGGCCACTGTTGGTGTGTCGATGACCTTCTAATCCTACCAGGATTTAGAAACAGAGAGAGCGGGCTTCGGCCCGCTCTTTTCTTTTTGGCCCTACTGTGATTTTCAGCAGGAAAGATCAGGAGGCCAACATGTCGCTCACCGATATTCTCGACCAGATCCATGCCGAAGAGGCCCGCATGGGCCGCACCCCCGGCAGCGCCCGGCTGATCGCCGTCTCAAAAGTGCAGCCGGTTGAACGGGTGGTTGCCGTTCTGGAACAGGGTCACCGGCTGTTTGGTGAAAACAAGGTGCAGGAAGCGGCGGGAAAATGGCCGGATCTGCGCGATCGATTTGACGGTGTTGAGCTGCACCTCATTGGCCCTTTGCAAACCAACAAAGCCCGGCAGGCGATGGAGCTGTTCGACGTGATCGAAACCCTCGACCGGCCGAAGCTGGCCCACACCATCGCCCGGCTAAAAAACGAGCTCGGCCATTGCCCGCGCCTGTTTGTGCAGATCAATACCGGCGAGGAAGAGCAGAAAGCGGGCGTCCTGCCCGGCGAGGCCGACGCCTTTATCGCCGAATGCCGCGCGCTCGGGCTGGAGATTGAAGGGCTGATGTGCATCCCCCCTGCAGAAGAAGAGCCCAGCCTGCATTTCGCCCTGCTCGCCAAGATCGCGGCCCGCAACGGGATCGAGGAATTGTCGATGGGCATGTCAGATGATTTCGAAAAGGCCGTGGCGCAAGGCGCGACCTATGTGCGCGTCGGCTCGGCGCTGTTTGGCGAACGCAGCTATAGCTAGGGCGAAATTCCCCACACTTCACGCGAATCGTGGCATCCTGCACCTGTTGGCTACGGAGGTCCCATGCGTCTGCTCAGTCTGATCACCGCCATTTTCACCGTGGCCGCCAGCGCTGCGGAGGCCGATATGAAACTCTCTTTCAACTGGGGCGATATTCCGCTCTGCACCTCGGGCCAACCGAATATCGTGCCAAACCCGGTCTTTGAGCTGTCCGGCCTGCCCGTCGGGACCACCTATATCGCCTTTAAGCTCACCGATCTGGACGTGCCGCAGTACAATCACGGCGGCGGCACGGTGGAGATGACCCAGGATGGGACCATCGCCCCCGGGGCTTTCACCTATAAAAGCCCCTGCCCGCCGGGCGCTGTGCATAGTTACCAATGGCAGGCGGTGGCGCTGGGGCCGGATGGACCTTTGGAAAAGGCAACGGCAACCCGCCGCTATCCGGAATGATCAGCCGCGCAGGATGATCCGGCTCTCAGGCTGCCAGTGCTCGACGATCCAGCGCAGATGATCGGGGCGAAATGCCAGACAGCCTGCGGTGGGGTAACGCGGACGACGCCAGTGATGCACAAAAATCGCAGAGCCGCGCCCCGGTAAGGGTTGCGGCCAGTTCCAGTCGCTCATCAGCACGATGTCATATTGCCGACCAGCGCGGCGCAGCTTTTCATGACTGAACGGATGGGCGTGGCGGCTGAGCCATTGATTATAGTTCGGGTCTGCCGGATCGTCTGACCAGATGTCGCGCGGGCGGATGGCCGCAAGCGGGATCGCGCTGTGCGGTAGCGATACGCGGTCGGCCCGGTATCCGCCCATCACCAGATACCAGACACCGAAGGGCGTCGCCATATCGCCTTCGCGTTTGTCGTGGGTGATCCCACCCCGACCAATCGATACCGGAAAGCGCCGCCCCATGAACCGAGCGCCCCAACGGGTAACGACCATATCGCTGCGGCGCGGGATCATTCGCCTTCTGCGTCGGCTTCAAGGCTCAGCGCTATGGCCTGTGCCGGGTCAAAGCCTTGCCAAGTCACGCAAAGCGAAGCATCTGGCAGGGTGTGACAGGATGAATGCAGCGGCACCCAGTCAGCGCCGCCATCGAGCGGCGGCGAGACCACATCGATATCCTCGACGGGCCAATCCGCGAGCAGCGGATCAAGCTCAGCCGCATCGATTCCTGGCGCCACCAGCTCGGCGATCAACAACGGACCGAATGCTGCCCCCGGGCGCGGCAAGCGAAGTTCCCAGTCGGTAACCGGAGACGTTCCCAGCGCTTGCCAGACTTCTGCCCATTCAGTCTGGCTGGTCAGGTCAAAGGGCACATCAAGCGCCCTGCCGATGGTCGCAGGTGTGGCATTGGAAAATGCGGGGGCAAGGGCCGCAAACGCGGCGATCAGCTCGGCCAGAGTCATAGCAGATGCCCCGATTTCGCCGCCTTGGTCGCGAGATAGGCACGGTTATGCTCGCCCTCACCCACTTTCAGCGGCACGCGCTCGGTAACACTCACACCCTGCTCTTCCATCATCGCGACCTTGCGCGGGTTGTTGGTCATCAGCCGCACAGCGTTGAACCCAAGGGATTTCAGGATCTCACTGCCGATGCGGAAATCACGTTCATCATCCTCAAAGCCCAGCCGGTGATTGGCCTCGACCGTGTCAAAGCCCTGATCCTGCAGTGAATAGGCGCGCATCTTGTTGGCCAAGCCAATGCCGCGGCCTTCCTGATTGAGATAAAGCAGCACCCCTGCGCCCTCACCCGCCATCGCCTCAAGGGCGGCGTGCAGTTGCGGGCCGCAATCGCATTTCAGGCTACCCAACACATCGCCGGTGAAACAGGCCGAATGGATACGGGCCAGCACCGGTTTGGCGCGGTCGGGCCGACCGATTTCAACCGCATAATGCTCTTCCGTGCCATCACCGGGCCGATAGATATGAAGCCGCCCGGCCTGACTGACCTGCATCGGAACGCGGGCAGCGGAAACCTCGGTGAGCACGCCGATCTCGCCCAGATCATCAACCCCGGTCAGATCGAGCCATGTCAGCCCATTGGCGGCGGCTTCTGCGGCACCATCGGCAACAGGCACCAGCAAGGCGGCGGGCAGCAGATGCGCAGCTTTGGTCAGCGCAATCGCGGCGTGGGCCACCTGCTCTTCGCCACCACGCTCGGTCGCCAGCGGGCCTTTCATCGGTGCCATCAGATCATCCGCCGGATCGGCAATCGCACGCACCCAATCGGCATCGGCATCATCAGGCACAATCACCCGGGCCACATGATCGGAATAGGCGCGGGCTTTCAGCGTTTCAGCCCGGCGCGGGGTGATTGCCAAAACCGGTGCCCCAACGCTGCGCAAAGCCTCCAGCCGCGCCGCGCTCAGGGTTTCCGCCGAGGCCACCAGCGCCGCCGCACCATCAATCCCCAGCACAACCGGCACCCCCACACGCAGATCGGCACGGGCGCGGGCAGCAAGCTCTTTGGCATCAGGATGGAGGGGCATCTGGTCCTCTTTGTTTCACTCTAGATACGCCGTTCCATGGAATTGTGAAACATTCCAGCCGAAATCGACACGAAGCCGTGAGATGTTTGCAGCAAAACTTGTCGGACGTGTGAAAGCTGCACAGATGGATGGAAGCACAGACGGAGATGACCCATGAGCACACAGAAAAACATCCTGCTGGTCGATGACGACGAAGACCTGCGCGAGGCGCTGGCCGAGCAGCTTGTCATGACCGAGGAATTCGAGGTGTTTGAAGCCGGTAACGGCTCTGAGGCCATGCAGAAAGCCAAGGAAAACATCTATGATCTGGTGATCCTCGATGTCGGCCTGCCCGATACGGACGGGCGCGAGCTGTGCAAGCTGATGCGCAAGCAGGGGGTGAAATGCCCGGTGCTGATGCTGACGGGGCATGACAGCGACGCTGACACAATTCTGGGCCTCGATGCGGGTGCCAATGATTATGTCACCAAACCGTTCAAATTCCCGGTACTGCTGGCCCGCATTCGCGCGCAACTGCGTCAGCATGAGCAAAGCGAAGACGCAATATTCCAGCTTGGGCCGTATACTTTCCGCCCGTCGCAAAAAATGCTGATTACCGAAACCGAGAAAAAAATTCGACTGACGGAAAAAGAAACCAATATTCTCAAATACCTGTATCGGTCACAGGACGGAATTGTCGCACGCGATGTGCTACTGCATGAGGTTTGGGGATATAATGCGGGCGTCACCACGCATACGCTGGAAACCCATATCTACAGGCTGCGCCAGAAGATCGAACCCGATCCTTCGCATGCGCGTTTGCTGATCACCGAAAGCGGCGGATACCGGCTTGTGGCATAAGCGCCACATGGTCATTTAACAGCCTTATTCTCGCCCATGTTTTAGGCTATCTTAAACTCAACCACGAAGTGTTTCGTGGGACGGTCTTTTGAATCCCCTGTCCGCGTCGGGGTTATGATGCGGGATCCTCCCTGTTGGACTGGCCCGGGTTTTTCCCGGGCCTCTTTTTTTGAATAGGGGGCAACGGGTATAGGGTATATTCGTTATCAGTCGATATCTGCCGAGCTATCGCCCATCAAATAGCGTGGGCCATTCCCCAGCTTGCGCGCGCTATCGTCAGGGTTGTAAAGCGCACACTTGTCGAGCGAAAGACAGCCGCAGCCGACACAGCCATCAAGCTTGTCGCGCAGGGCCTCCAATTCGGCAATGCGCGCGTCCAGATCGCTGCGGATTTCTGCCGAGATTTTCGCCCAGTCACGGGCATTTGGCGTGCGCCCGTCGGGCAAAGCCGTGAGCAGCTTGCGAATACGCGCGAGCGGAAAACCGAGCTTCTGCGCGATCATCACGAAAGACAGGCGGCGAATATCGGAGCGCAGAAAACGGCGCTGACCCGTCGCCGTACGCTCTGGCTGCACCAGCCCTTCTTCTTCGTAATAGCGGATTGCGGAATGGGCGAGGCCGGTCCGCGCGGCCAGAGCACCGATGGTGATTTCATTGCGACGGGGGGGCATGAGAAAGCCTTTGACCTCAAGTGAACTTAAGGAATTATCACCATCCCATCGAAGACGAATCAAGGAGTAATTTCGATGGCAAGACTTGAGCATGTGAACATCACCGTGGCCGACCCCGACGCGACGGCTGCCTGGCTGAACCGGGTGTTTGGCTGGAACCTGCGCTGGAAGGGACCGGCGATCAATGGTGGCGTGACCGCTCATATCGGCAGCAACGATCATTATATCGCCGCCTATGCGCCACCGGATCAGAGCAGCGAAGCCGTGGATACCTACCATATTCGCGGCGGGCTGAACCATGTGGGCGTGGTGGTCGATGATCTCGACGCCATCGAAGCGAAGGCTGTCGCCGAAGGGTTCACCCCCAAGAGCCATGCCGATTACGAACCCGGGCGGCGGTTTTATTTCGACGATCACGACGGCGTGGAATGGGAGGTTGTGAGCTACGGCTGAGCTGGGTTAGGGTCTCCTGACAGCGAACAGGAGACCCTCATGAGCTTCACCCTTGCCACCTGGAATATCAACTCTGTGCGTCTGCGCGAGGCGCTGGTCGCCAGGCTGATGACGGAAGAAGCGCCCGATGTGCTGTGCCTGCAGGAATGCAAAAGCCCGGTGGAAAAGATGCCGCTGGAAGCCTTTGCCGCCCTTGGCTATGGGCATGTCGCCGCGCGCGGGCAGAAGGGCTATAACGGGGTCGCGATCCTGTCAAAGATGCCGCTGGAGGAAGTGGGCAGCGAAGACTTCGCCAGCCTCGGTCATGCCCGTCATATCGCGGCCAAGCTCGAAAACGGCGTGACGGTGCATAATTTCTACGTGCCTGCGGGCGGCGACAAGCCTGACCGCGAGGTGAACGAGAAATTCGGGCAAAAGCTCGATTACCTCACCGAAATGCGCGATTGGTTCCGCAAGGAGCAATTCAAGAAGTCGATCCTTGTCGGCGACCTCAACATCGCCCCGCGCGAAGATGATGTGTGGAGCCACAAGCAGCTTTTGAAAATCGTCAGCCACACCCCCATCGAGGTGGAGCATCTGGCCGAAACGCAAGAGGCCGGGGGCTGGGTCGACATCACCCGCAAGAATATCCCCGAGGGGAAGCTTTATTCCTGGTGGTCCTACCGGGCGAAAGATTGGGACGCCGCCGATAAGGGCCGGCGGCTCGATCACATTTGGGCAACGCCCGATATCGCCGAAGCCGGGCATAACAGCCGCGTGTTGCGCGCGGTCAGGGGCTGGGAACAACCCTCCGACCACGCGCCGGTTTTCGCGGAATTTGATCTGTAAGCTTGCAGCCCGGCACCTGCCGGGCTGCAAGCTTACCCAGCCTTAATTGCCTTTGCGACGGCTTTGCCCAGCGCGATATGCGCTTCGGCTTCGTAATGCACACCATCAACGGGGCTGACCTCGAACACCTCGCCCGCATCGAAAAAACCAATGCCGCGTTTAGCGCAGTAGTCGCGCAGCACCGGGGCAAGGCCCTGACTAACCGCTGCGCTATCCTGAAACTCGCCATTCAGCACCCCAACCTCGATCACCGGCGGCGGGCAGATCAACAGCACATCAAAGCCACCATGGCGTTGCTGGTAATCGTCATGCAGGGCCAAATCGACCAGCCCGGCCAGCCCGGCGGTGATCATTTCCGGTGAGGCCATGAAACGTTTCTTGGCATCATTGGTGCCCAGCATGATCACCAGCTGGTCGATCGGGCCATGACTTTCCAGCGCAATGCGCAGCCCCGTGCCACCGTTCATATGTGCGCCGTTCACCGGATCGTCGAATTGTGCGGTGCGGCCCGGCAGCCCTTCGGCCACCACCTCCCAGTCGGGGGCCAGCTCGCGCGCCACCACATCAGGCCAGCGCGTTTCAGCATCATACCGACCGGGCACACCCAGTGCCGTCATCGGGATCGCGCCATAGGTATTGGAATCGCCGAAAATCAGTAGCTCGCGTGTCATAGGCTAGCCTTTCAATATGTTGCATGGCGATGTTAGATAGCTGCAAGATTGAGGTAAAGCGTCGCGGCTCCTTCGCCGGGGTTGGAGAGTGGGGGCGCGGAGCCCATATAGGGCCCAACGCGATATAAGGAGCATCAGATGCTTGGACTGGAACAAAACGGCGCCGCCCCTGAAGCAGGCGCACTGGTCAAGGAAATTACCGAAGCCACTTTCATGGAAGATGTGATCGACGCCTCGAAAGAGGTGCCGGTGATCGTCGATTTCTGGGCGCCGTGGTGCGGCCCCTGCAAACAGCTTGGACCGGCACTGGAAGCAGCGGTAAACGCCGCCGGCGGCAAGGTGAAAATGGTCAAGGTGAATGTCGACGAAAACCAGCAGATCGCCGGTCAGCTGCGCATTCAGTCGATCCCCACGGTTTACGCCTTTCACGACGGTCAGCCGGTCGATGGCTTTCAGGGCGCCCTGCCCGCCAGCCAGGTGAACCAGTTTGTGGAGAAAATGGCAGCGCTCAGCACCGAAGGCCCGCTGGCCGCTGCCGTCGCCTCTGCATACGAAATGCTTGAGGCAGGCGCGCTGGAAGATGCCGCGCAAACATTTGCCGCGATCATTGAGGAAGACGAAAAACTGGCCGCCGCCTATGCCGGGCTAGCGCAATGCAAGATTGCGATGGGCGATCCGGATCAGGCCGAAGCGGTGCTGAATGGTGCCCCGGCAGATATCAGCGCGTCGGCAGAGATCGAAGCCGCCTTTGCCAAGGTTGCCCTGGCACGTCAGGCCGAAAGCGCCGGGCCAGTGGATGATCTGCGCAGTCAGGTCGAGGCCACTCCCGACAACCATCAGGCGCGCTATGAGCTTGCGCAGGCACTGCATGCCGCAGGCGATGTGCAGGGCGCGGTGGATGAGCTGCTGGAGCTGTTCAAGCGCGATCGGGAATGGAACGATGGCGCCGCGAAAACCCAACTTTTCACCATTTTCGATGCGCTCGCACCGAATGATCCGGTGATGCTGACCGGGCGCCGCAAACTCTCATCCATGTTGTTCGCCTGAGATGAGCCAGCGCCGCGATCTGCCTGAGCGCCTGGCGCTGTTTCCCCTGCCGGGGGCGCTGCTACTGCCGCGCGCCCGGCTGCCCCTGCATATTTTCGAGCCGCGCTATCTGGCGCTGCTCGACGATGTGCTGAAAACGCCCGAACGGATGATCGGGATGATCCAGCCCAGCAATGAAAGCGGCGACCGGCTGCATGCTATCGGCTGCGCCGGACGGATCACCTCTTTCACCGAGACCGACGATCACCGCTATATGATCACGCTCACCGGGGTCAGCCGGTTTCGGCTGGGCGAGGTGGAAGAGGGCTTTGCCCCCTATATGACCACCACACCGGATTGGAACCCCTTTATCCGTGATCTGGGCAATATCGAGCATGATCAGTCGTTTAACCGCGACACGTTTCTTGATCTGCTGGCGCGGTTTCTGGATCTCGCGGAAATGCGCACGGATTGGGACAGTCTGAAAGACGCGGAAGACGAGTTGCTGGTCAACTCCCTGTCGATGCTCCTGCCCTTTGACACCGAAGACAAGCAGGCGCTTCTGGAAGCGCCATCCCTGACCACGCGGCGCGAAACGCTGGTGGCCCTGATGCAGTTTACGCTCGCCTCGCAAGGCGGCAGCTCTGAGGACAAGATGCAATGAACGACGCCCCCGCCTTTGATCGCCATATGCTGGAAGCCCTGGTTTGCCCGCTGACACAGGCGCGGCTGAGCTATGATGCGGACAAGCAGGAACTGATTTCCGAAAAGGCCAAACTGGCCTTTCCGATCCGTGACGGTATTCCGATCATGCTGGTCGATGAGGCGCGGCGGATCGAAGACTGATCCGCGCCCCGCGCCTGAAATCCGCCAATCAAACGGGGCTTACAGCCCGCGTTTGTTGACTTCCGCCATGATCGAAAAGGTCGCGGTGGGGTAGCGTTTGCCTGTCGTGGTTTCGCCCAGGATCACTGTGGTTTCTTCGCCCGCGCCATTGGTAATCACCCATTGCCGCAGTGCCACCGGGCTGTCGGTAAAGCTCAGGCGGATATTGCCGTATTCCGGATAGTCTGGATCCTGCGCCGTCACCACCGTAGCCACACCATCATAGCCGTGATCCACCACCATGCCGTTGCGCGACAGGTCGATATTGCTGCCCAGGATCAGATTGAGAGGGGTCTCGCTGAGCGGATATTGCTCCGGCCCTGTATTGGATTTGCCGTCAAACACGGCAAGCTGCTGCCCACCAGCGATGACCAGAATCTGCTCCGGCGGGTTATATTCAAACCGCGCACGGCCCGGGCGCTTGATCTTGATCGTCCCGGTCGAAATGCTTTGATCGGCATTGATCTGGGTGAACTCGGCCTCAAGCGTGCCGATGCTGTTGAGATAATTCGATATCTGGCTCAGCGACAGCTCTTTGGCCATGGCGGGGAAAGTGGTCAGCGCCAGAAGCGCGGTCAGGGCAATTCGGATCAGTTTCATAGCACCTACCTAGGAAAAAGCGCGGGCGATTGCATCCCGCCCGCGCTCTGTTTTGTCAAAATCAGTCCTGTTAGGCGATATCACGCCTGCCTCAGGCTTGTTCCGGCACCAGAATGTCGCGCTTGCCCACATGGTTGGCGGGGCTGACGAGCTGTTCATCTTCCATCTGCTCCACCAGACGCGCGGCCTTGTTATAGCCGATGCCAAGCTTGCGCTGGATGTAGGAGGTCGAGCATTTGCGATCCTTGATCACAATAGCCACGGCCTGATCGTAAAGCGCATCCTCGCCATTGGTGTTGCCGCCCGTGCTGAGCCCCAGAACCGCGTCGATATCGGCGGCTTTGTCTTCATCGGGGCCTTCAACCACACCCGAAACATATTCTGGAGCGCCGAAGGACTTGAGATAATTCACAATCTCTTCGACCTCTTCATCGCTCACGAACGGCCCATGCACACGGGTAATGCGCGCGCCACCGGCCATGTAGAGCATATCGCCCATGCCCAGAAGCTGCTCGGCCCCTTGCTCGCCCAGAATGGTGCGGCTGTCGATTTTCGATGTCACCTGGAAGCTGATCCGGGTCGGGAAGTTGGCCTTGATCGTGCCGGTGATCACGTCGACCGATGGCCGCTGGGTGGCCATGATCAGGTGGATCCCCGAGGCCCGCGCCATTTGCGCCAGACGCTGGATCGCGGCTTCGATTTCCTTGCCCGCCACCATCATCAGGTCGGCCATCTCATCAACGATAACCACAATATAGGGCAGCTTCTTCGGCTCGAACTCTTCGGTCTCAAAGATTGGCTCGCCGGTTTCCTCTTCAAACCCGGTCTGCACGGTGCGCGAGAACATTTCGCCTTTCGACAGCGCATCGGCCACGCGGCCATTATAGCCCACGATATTGCGCACGCCCATTTTCGACATTTTGCGATAGCGCTCTTCCATCTCGCCGACGACCCATTTCAGCGCAACAACCGCCTTTTTGGGGTCGGTCACAACCGGGCTGAGCAGATGCGGGATGCCGTCATAGACAGACAGTTCGAGCATTTTCGGGTCGATCATGATCAACCGGCAATCTTCCGGTGTCAGCCGATAGAGCAGGCTGAGGATCATCGTGTTGATCGCCACGGATTTACCCGAGCCGGTGGTCCCCGCGATCAGCAGGTGGGGCATCTTGGCGAGGTTGGCAACAATCGGATCGCCGCCGATATCCTTGCCCAGCGCCAGCGGCAGTTTCATATTGCTGTCGCCATAGTCGCGGGCCGAAAGGATTTCGCGCAGCACCACTTTTTCGCGTTGTGCGTTCGGCAGTTCGATCCCGATCACGCTGCGCCCGGGCACGGTGGAAACACGGGCCGACAGCGCCGACATCGAGCGGGCAATGTCGTCAGCCAGACCAATCACCCGGCTGGCCTTCAGGCCCGGAGCCGGTTCCAGCTCATACATGGTTACAACCGGACCGGGGCGCACCGAAACGATCTCGCCCTTGATGCCGTAATCATCGAGCACACTTTCCAGCATCCGGGCATTCTCTTCCAGAGCGTCATCGGAAAGATGATGACGCTGGATCGAATCCGGACTGGTCAGCAGGTTGAGCGGTGGCAGCTCGTAATACTGCTCCGGTTCACCGAAATTCAGCGTCGGCTGCGCCTCGGCCTGCGCGCGGGTCGAAGGCGCGGTTTTGCGGGTGTTGTGCTGCACCACTTTGCGCGCTTCAGGGATGGCAGGCACGGGCACCGGATGCACCGGTTGGGCTGTCAGCTCCGGATTGGCCGCCAGAAAGCTGGCTTCATGATCCGGCTCGAAATCGCCGGGAAGACCATTCCACCAGTCCTCACCGGCCTCCGACTCGACCAGCGGCTCGTCCAGATCGCGCACGAAGATATTGTTTTCTTCCAGCATCGGCTCGCGCGGCAATGCGTGGGCTGCGGGCGCGGCACCAGCTTGACGCATGACCGGAGGCTCAGCCCGATGTGCAGCTTCGGCCACTTGCAGGGCCTGACGTTCGCGGGCTCGGGCCGCTGCCCCGGCAATCGCCGCCGCCATGGGCGACATCGGTTCTTCCGCATGATGATCGGCGGGCGCAGTGACAGGTTCGGGGCTGCCGTCGCGACTGCGCAGGGCATGGGCAATTTTGGCACTGATCCGATCCGACGGATCAACACCTTCGGCCAGGTCATCGCCGTGAATGGCATATTCATCTTGTTCGCTCGGCGCAGCATCGGCCGAACGGCGCAGCCGGGCCAAAAGTCCCTGACGCGGGGCCGGTTCGGGTTGTACACGTTCCGCCACCAGAGCTTCACTACGCGGCGCTTCGGTATGGGGCTGGCCCATAACAGGCGGTTCAGCACGACGCACTCGCGTATTCAGCGGCGGCGGGGCCGAAAACTCGCCAGCGTCGATCTCGGCAAGCTCATGTTCATGCTCACAGAATTCATCCTGCGCCTGCCAGGCAGCCCGTTCGGCGCGCTGTTCCGCCCGACGTGCTTGCATGTAGCGCATGCCACCAACAGCGCCTTTCGCACTGCTGCGCAGACCAAAACGGGTCGCCGCCATGATCCCGGCATAGGTGAGAACAACGCCGGTCAGCAGGAAGCGGCCAAAGCGGCGCAGTTCGGCAAAGGTCACACCAATGGAAAACCCGCCGACAGCCAGCATCATCAGCCCGACGATGAGCGACATGAATTTGATGCCGAAAGCCGGATCGACCGGAAGCACGCCCAGCACTGCACCCAGAACCGTATCGCCAAACAAGCCGCCAAGGCCGAATGTGTGGCTCCAACCCGGCCCGGGAACCAGGGTCGAGGCATAGGCGGCGGCAAGCGCCACGGCGATGGGCACGAAAATCGCCCGGGACATGACCCGATCATCACCGTGATGCAGGATGAAGCGCAGCCCCCAAGCTGCGAAGGCAATGACAGTCGCCCAGGCGCCTTTGCCGAGGATCACCGCCAGCGGCGAGGCGATGGCCGCCCCGACCCCGCCCAGCAGGTTATGCGATGCCCCCTGCGTGGCCGACAGCCAGCCCGGATCGTCGGGTGAATATGACCCGATTGCCAGCGCAAGAACCAGCGCGACCAGCACCAGGGCAACGCCGATAAGCTCTTTGCCGCGCTGCTCAAGCAGGGCCTGCGTGGTACTGTCGAAAATCGGATCCCGTGTCTTCACCTGATATGCCATGCCTCACCTCGTTGTTATTCGTACAGGCAGCGCCGGAGTGTGATCAGCGCCTGCTTGGTTTCATCTTTCGGGGCCACCAAAGCGACCCTGATATATCCCTTGCCCGGGTTCTGCCCATCGACATCGCGGGCAAAATAGCTGCCCGGGATAGCCCGGATGCCGGTCTCACGCCAAAGCTTCAGCGCCGCCGTTTCGCCATCCTCGACCGGAAGCCAGAGAAAGAACCCAGCTTCGGGCGGCAGATAGCCCGGCACATCGGCAAACACCTCGTCGGCGATTGCGTATTTTTCCTGATAGAGCGCACGCGAGGCCTCGACATGCGCCTCATCCGCCCAAGCCCGCTCGGCCACCCGCTGAAGCGGCAGCGGCATCGGTGCACCGGCATAGGCCCGCAAGCGCCTGATATTATCAATATTTTCCGGCCCACCCGCAACGAACCCAGAGCGCAGCCCCGGCAGGTTGGAACGTTTTGACAGCGACTGGAATGTCAGCACCCGCTCAGGATCAGCACCGCCTTCGATGGCCACTTCCAGCGCCCCCGGCGGCGGCGTGTCGCGATAGATCTCGGAATAGCATTCATCGGCAAAGATGCGGAAACCGAACTTCTCCGCCTGCGCGATCAGCCCGGCCCAATCATCGCGCCCGGCCACCGCGCCTTGCGGGTTGGAGGGCGAACAAAGATAGGCAATGGCGGTGCGGTTCAGAATATCGCGCGGCACGGCCGAGAAATCGGGCAGAAAGCCGGTTTCAGCCGTCGCAGGCACAAAGACAGGCTCAGCCCCCACCGCCAGCGCGGCAATGGCATAGACCTGATAAAACGGGTTGGGGATCAGAACGACAGGCTTTTGCCCGCGAATGTCTTCGGGGCAGAGCGCAACGGCGGCGTTAAACAGCCCTTCGCGCGTGCCATTCAGCGCCATGATCTGAGTTTCAGGATCAATATCAACGCCATAGCGGCGGTTCAGCCAGGCAGAGATTGCGGAAAGAAGATCCGGCGTGCCGTTATTCGGCGGGTAATTGGCAAAGCCTGCGAGGTTTTCCGCAATCACATCCCCAACGAAATCCGGCATCGCGTGGCGCGGCTCGCCAATGGTCATATGCACCACCGGCCCGCCCGGCGCATATGCGTCGAGAAGCGTCCGCAAACGCGGAAAGATGTAATCCGGCAGCCCGGAAAACCGCTCTGGGAACGTTAAATTGCTCATCATGCCTCAGTATTCGGGATCATTGTCGCCCCGATTTGTGGCCAGAATAGCGTGTCGCCCGGGTTTGGTCCAGAAAAAGCCATGGAATCCCGCCGGTTGTAATCGCGAGTTGTGGCTTTTTGACCAAGATAGGGGTCAGGCCAGGGCTTTCTCGACCGCAGCCCCCAGACGCAGCAGGCGTTCTTCGCTCATCGGCGGCCCCATCAGCATGATCCCGGTTGAGGGCAGACCTGTCGGCAGGGTCAGTGCCGCGCCACCAATCAGATTGCCGATGCGGGTGTTATCAAGCGCGGCAAGGTTCTCGCTGACATAGTAATCATGATCGCTCAAAAGCCGCGCCGCATTCGGCGGCATGATCGCCGTGGTGGGCAATAGAACCGCATCGAACCCGGATACAAGGCAATGATATTCCTCCCGAATTTCCCGCAACCGACGCCAAGCGGCGATATAGTCAGATGCACCGAATGTGCCGCCCGCCCGAAACCGCGCTAGAATTTCGCGAAACATCTTGTCGGGGGCGGCTTCGATCACATCGCGCCAGATCGCCCAGGCTTCGGTGACATATAGGATCGCCGACATGCTGAGCGCTTCGTCGATCAGGCCGATATGCGCGCGCTCCATCTCAGCCCCCGCATCCATCAGCCGCCCGATGGCGCTTTCAAATCCGGCACGCGGCTCGTCACGCACTTGTGCCATACCATTTTCAAGGATCAGAAAACGGGTGCCGCGCAGGCTGGCCTCGGCAAGGTCGGGTGCCTTCGCGTGACCCTCAAGTGCAGCGAGCATCAGCGCGGCATCTTCCACAGTACGGCAGAGCGGCCCGACGGTATCAAAGCTTTCGACCAGCGGCACCACGCCTTGCAGTGATAACCTGCCAGAGGTGGTTTTCAGCCCGACCAGATCGTTCCAGGCGGACGGAATGCGCACCGAGCCGCCAGTATCGGATCCAACCGCCACCGGAGCCAGATTGAAGGCCACCGACGTGGCCGCGCCAGATGACGACCCGCCGGGCACCGCCTCGGGATCATTCACGCAAGGCGGGGTTTCGGTGATCGGGTTCAGCCCCAGCCCGGAAAAGGCAAGCTCTGACATATGGGTTTTGCCAAGCCCAACCAGCCCCATACCGGTGGCGTTTTGCACCACCACAGCATCACGATCAGGAACCCGGCCTGACAACAGGGCAGAGCCTGCCTCGGTGGCTGTACCTGCGGTATCAAACAGGTCTTTCCAGCTAACCGGCACCCCGTCGAGCGGGCCAAACCTTGTGCCTGCTTTCGCCCGACGCGCCGCCGCCTTCGCCTCTGCCAAAGCGCGCTCCTCGGTCAGCCTTGCATAGATGCGGTCCTGCAGTGGATGCTCGCGGATCGCATCGAAATAGCTTTCGGCCAGCGCCACCGGATCAATCTCGCCCGCACCAATCCCACGCCCGAGATCGCCCGCGCTCATACTCAGCCAGTGTTTTGCCATGCGCCCTGCTCCTTGCCACACCCCGACGAGGCTACAGCCCCGGGGAAGAGGCGACAAGGATCACAGCTTGCCGCAACTTCTCAACTGCGTCTCATACAGAATAGCGCGCGCTTCGATTTCTCCGGCAATGCGCAGCAACCAGCTTTTACGATTTTGAGTGCCAAGCCGATAGCCCGACCAACCTTCATGATAGGCCAGATACTGGTTGCGCACATCGCTGCGCGGAATGCCCAGCTTTTCGCTCGAATGCGCCATGTACCAACCGATGAAATCGGTCGCGTGATAGATATTGTCGCGCTTGGCAAGCCAGCCGCCACGGGCATCCTTGTAATCATCCCAGGTGCCATCCAGTGCCTGCGCATAGCCATAGGCCGAGCTTTGCCGCCCCATCGGGATGATCCCCAGTAGATATTTCATCGGCGTTCGGTTGTTTCCGATGAATTTCGATTCCTGATAGATAACGGCCATCTGCATCGGCACCGGCACTTGCCAGTTCTGTTCCGTTTCCTGCATCGCCCGCAGGTATTTCGGCCGTTCCTTCACGATCACGCAGGCGTCGTCGAGATTGCTCGGCGCCTCAAAATCACGATTGCCGCAGGACGCGACAAACAGGAGTATAGCGATCGTGCGAAGAAGTCTGCTCATCTGCCCCTCGCAACTTTTCTGTTTTCTTTAACCATAGCCGAAAAGGCCCCGCAGCGAAATAGCCGGATGTCAGATGGCAGGGTGGGAGCGAGGCGATTCTCAGAAAATCAGCAAATTTGAGCGTCAAATCGCTCATCTGCCCCGGCAGACCCGGCCAGACAGATCGCTCAAAACCCGACAAAACACTGTTAAAATTGGGTTCACAATCTGTTTCCGCGTTTTTGCGCCCGCCCGCATGGACAAACCCGGAGCCGAAGTCTTATTAATCGGTTAAGGGCTGAAAAATCTATGTTGAAATCTCGCGCAAAATATCATCTTGGGCAGGTCGTGCGCCATCGTGAGCACCCGTTTCGCGGGGTTGTCTTCGATGTCGATGCGATGTTTTCCAATTCCGAGGAGTGGTATGAAGCCATTCCCGAGGAAAACCGGCCGTCGAAAGATCAGCCGTTCTACCACCTGCTGGCGGAGAACAATCAGGATTTCTATGTGGCCTATGTGTCAGAGCAAAACCTGGTTGCCGATTATTCCGGCGAGCCTGTCGAGCATCCTGACCTCCCCGATCTGTTCGGCGAGTTTCAGGACGGGCACTACCCCCTGCATTTCCACCTGAACTGATCCCGACCCGGGATCAGTAGCCCAGCGCGGCCCCGTCTTTGCGGGGGTCTGATGCGCCTTGCAGTACGCCGCGTTCATGATCGATACGAATGGCCTGCGCGCCGCCCAGCGGCTCCTCCGGCACCTCCACCTTGTGACCCATCGCGGCAAGCTCAGCCCGCACCGCATCGCTATAGCCGCGCTCGACCTGCATCTCCCCGGCATCGGAAAAGCTACGCGGCGCGTCGATGGCGGATTGCGGATCGAGCCCGTAATCGACCACATTGGTCAGCACCCGCGCATGGCCATTGGGCTGATAGGCCCCGCCCATCACCCCGAAGGGCATCACCACCCGGCCGTTTTCACGCAACATTGCAGGGATGATCGTATGCATTGGCCGCTTGCCGCCCCCGGCCTCGTTCGGATGGCCTGCCTCCAGCGTGAAGCCCGCCCCGCGGTTCTGGTAGAGAATGCCGAACTTGTCCGAGGCCAGCCCTGAACCAAAGGAATGATAGACCGAATAGATCAGCGACACCGCCATCAGATCACGATCCACCACGGTGAGGTACACGGTATCCTTATGCACCGCTTCGGTTAGCGGCGCAGCGGCTTCCATGACGCGGGTCGGATCGATTAGCGCCGCCAGACGACGCGCGGTTTCCGGCGCCAGCATGTGGTCCAGCCGCGTGGTGCGGTCGGCAATGAAGCGATTGCGCGCATCATAGGCGAGCTTGGCCGCCTCCGCCTCCAGATGCGCCCGCTGCGCCCCGAACGGGTCAAGGCTCGCCAGATCGAATTCCTTGAGGATATTCGCCATCAGAATGGCCGTGGCCCCCTGCCCGTTGGGCGGATGCTCGAGCAGCTCAACGCCGTGATACTCGCCCGAAACCGGCGTGCCCCAAGTGGCTTCGGTCGCGGCGAAATCCGCCAGCGTGTGACTGCCTCCCAGCGCGTTCAGCGAGGCCACCAGATCTTCGGCCACTTCGCCTTCGTAGAACCCTTTGCGCCCTTCGGCGGCGATCCGGCGCAACACCTCGGCCTGACCGGGGGCGCGGAAACGTTGCCCTGTCGCGGGGGCCTGCCCGCCCGGCAGATAGGTCTGCCGCGCCGCTTCGTTCATCAGATAGCCATCGCGCGCTGCAATCGCCCAATCAAAGCCGGTGCGCGGCGCAACCGGCACGCCCTCTTCGGCATAGCGGATGGCGGGGGCCAGAACCTCAGAGAGAGGCAGCGCGCCATGCGCTTCCGACAGACGACAAAAGGCATCGACGGCCCCGGGCACGGTAACGGCGGCAACATCGCGGATCGGCACGGCCTTATGCCCGGCTCCGCGCAGCACCTCAGCATCGAGCCCGGAAGGCGCACGGCCGGAGCCATTGAGGGTGATCACCTCTTCACCGCCCGCAGGTTTCACCAGCGCAAAGCAATCGCCGCCCAGCCCGGTCATCTGCGGCTCGCAGATATTCAGCACCATCGCCGCGCCAATGGCGGCATCCACCGCATTGCCCCCGGCCTGCAAAAGGCTCACCGCCGTCAGCGAGGCCAGCGGATGCGAGGTGGCGGCAAGGCCATTGCTGGCGAAAACCGGCGAGCGGCCGGGCAGATGAAAATCGCGCATGAAACTCTCCCTGTTGTTGGGAGATTAGGCCGGGCTCAGGCCGGACTGCAACCATGCTGAAACCTGCGACGGATCGCAGGAGGACCGCGAGGCACGACAGATAGGCTCATCACGCAGATCAAGCCTGCGCAATTATGCTCGTCATCATGTCGGGACAGTCAAAATAAAGCCTCGGCGCCGCGCACTGGGTAGGGGCTGAAATACGCGGCACCGAGGGAAGCCTTTGCAGCTACCCTGTCAATCTGGTCGAACAATCTGGCACTACTGGGAGTAATATCGGGCTATTTGGTGGCACCGGTCGGAAACGAGCGCGCATCACGCCAGTCGGATCAGAGCAGATCGCCTTCGGCATGTTTGCGAATGGGCACACGGAACCGCAGCTCATTGCGTTCATTTTCGCGCTGGTAGGATAGCCCATCGGTCAGTTCGTGGATCAGGAACCAGCCATAGCCGCCTTCCGGCAGGTCTTCGAGTGCAACATCGAGATCCTGCGCCTCGCCAGCCGGAATCACACCTTCCGGCATCTCTGATCCATTATCCTGCACACAGAAACGCAGCTCTTCAGGCAGGCGGGTCAGCTCAACATCAATGACGCCGTCGTTATGGTCGGCATAGGCATGTTCAACAACATTGTTCAGAACTTCGGCCAGAACCAGCTCGGCAGTCGAAAGCAGCTCTGGATTATGGCTGGTCTTATGCAGCTCAGACACCATGATCCGAAGGGCCGCGCGTACCGAATGCTCATCCCCCGGAAACTGCAAGTGCAGCCGCAATCTGCTCTGCCCCTCAGGTTCCAGAATATTTGCCCTTACCCGTTCCATTGCGCTCTAAACTCAACCCGCTTGTTGTGCATTGGCTGTCGCCGCAGCAACATCGGCATGGATCGTGAAAACCGAATCTAGGCGAGTCAGGCGAAACACTTTTTCGACCGCCGGGGTCAGCCCGGCCAGTTCCAGCGCCCGTTCAGGACCAAGCTGTTTTTTTGCAGCCACAACAGCACCGATTCCGGAGGAATCAAGGAAATTGACGCGCGACATATCGAGCAGCACGCGCGGCGGACCATCCTCTGTCTCTTCGCGCATCCTGTCTTTGAACTGAATGGCGACGGCGGCGTCGATCCGGTCTTCCCTGACCTTGATCAGTCTGACGTCATTCAAGTCTTCGCAGACGAGTTCCATTGCATTCTCCTGTGGCTGCGCTTCGAGACCGACCCTAGCCGCGCTTCCTTACAATTCGGTAAGCAACATGGGCCATTTTCAAAATAACTTGTCATCATTCTGCTCATCGGCAAAGACATTTCGCAAGGTAGTGGAGAGACGCATATGCAGGTGAATTACCGGGATTTGACGAAAACCATCGCTTCTCTGTGTGAGGGCGAGCGTGACGAGGTGGCGCTGATGGCCACTGTGGCCTGCGAATTGCACCATGCCGATGACCGTTTTGACTGGACTGGATTTTATCGAGTTGTCGCGCCGGAGCTGATGAAAATCGGCCCCTATCAGGGCGGGCATGGCTGCCTGAGCATTCCGTTTTCACGCGGGGTTTGCGGTGCGGCGGCGCGCACGGGCGAGGTGCAACTTGTTGATGATGTTGATGCTTTTCCCGGTCATATCGCCTGCGCCAGCTCTACAAGGTCAGAGCTAGTTCTACCGGTCTATAATGGTGCAGGCGATCTGATTGGTGTTTGCGATATCGACAGCGACCAGCCCGCCGCCTTCACCGAAACCGATGCGCGCGAGATCGGCGCCATCCTTCACGAGGCGTTTTCGCAATGCTGACCGGCTCCTGCCTCTGCGGCGATATCCGCTACACCGTCACCGCTGCCCCCGAAGGCGCCGCCGCCTGCCATTGCAGCCAATGCCGCAAGCAGTCGGGCCATTATTGGGCCGCCGCCTGGGTGCCGCTGTCGGGCAATGAAATCACCGGCACCCCCGCCTGGTATCAGGCCAGCGACACCGCCCGGCGCGGCTTCTGCCCGCGCTGCGGCTCGTCCCTGTTCTGGCAAAAACTCGGCGGCGAGGTCATCGACTTCTCCCTCGGCTCGGTCGACGGCGCCACCGGCCTGCATCTGACCCAGCATATCCCTACCGAAGACATGGGCGATTATTACTTGCTCCCCGATAGCGAGCTGGGTTGATTGCCGGGCTGG